>DNTA01000049.1 GCA_003500135.1 Cytophagales bacterium
GAAATGGCGGTACAAGGCTGATCATTGCCAATAAGAATATCCCAAAAATGGTGGGGCAGATCACCAATGTGCTTGCCGAGCGCGATATCAATATTTCTGACATGCTTAATAAACATCACGGCGATTTGGCTTATAATATCATTGATATTGACGATACTATTGCCATTGATGATATTGATAAAATTAAAGAAATAGAAGGCGTGATCATGGTTCGCCTCATCGTATAACTGTTTGAATATAACATAACGCACAATTATTTGGCCTTGAACCCTAAAAATCAACTGTAATGGCGAAGATACGACCGTTTAAAGGTATAAGACCTGTTTCTGATAAAGCAGGATTGGTGGCTTCCAAACCCTACGATGTTCTCAACACCAAAGAAGCTCAGGAGGAGGCTAAGGATAATCCATATTCTTTTTTACATGTGGTAAAACCGGAAATCGATTTTTCCGATGACCAGGACCCATATGCACCCGAAGTATATGAAAAAGGCCTCGAAAATTTTGAAAAGATGAAAGGTGCAGGTGTATTTGTAAAAGATGAAAAGCCTGCCATTTATTTATACGAGCTAACCATGAATGGTCACAGCCAAACCGGAATTGTGGCATGTGCGGCCATTGAAGATTATTTTAATGAGGTTATTAAAAAGCATGAGCTTACGCGACCAACCAAAGAGGAAGATCGCAAACAGCATGTGAGGGTGGGTAAGATGCATGCGGAACCTGTCTTTTTTGCCTATAAAAAAGATATAACCCTCGAACGTATCGTAGAAGAAATGAAAGCCAGCATAGCGCCATTATACGATTTTAAGGCTGCTGACGGGGTGATGCATCGTTTTTGGGCTTTGACGGAAGATGGGGTGATCAATAAAATAGTGGAAACTTTTGAAAAGATGCCAGCTACTTACGTTGCCGACGGGCACCATCGCACCGCAGCGGCGGCTTTGGTCGGACGGGAAATGGCCGAAAATAATCCGGGTCATACGGGCAATGAGGAATATAATTATTTCATGGCCGTGCATTTCCCTGCTGATCAACTGAATATAATTGGTTACAATCGCGTAGTTCGTGATTTAAATGGTTTAAAACCTACGGAATTTATCGATCGCCTTAGAAACGATTTCAATATTCTTGAAAAAGGTTCTACTGCTTATCAGCCGGAAAAGCCCCATGAATTCGGAATGTACCTGGAAAAAAAATGGTATGAATTGACAGCTAAACCCCATGCTTTCGACGAAAACAATATAATTCGAAGATTAGATGTTACTATTTTATCCCAAAGTGTATTAACTCCTGTATTGCACATTAAAGATTTACGCACAGACGACAGAATTGACTTCGTTGGCGGAATCAGGGGCCTAAAAGCGCTTGAACAAAGAGTGGACAGCGGTGAAATGAAATTAGCTTTTTCATTATTTCCCGTTTCCATGCACCAATTAATGGATATTGCGGATAACGGGATGATCATGCCACCCAAAACCACTTGGTTTGAACCAAAATTGCGAAGCGGTTTAGTCGTACATGTATTCGACTAAATAACCAATTATGGCAAAATGGACATGTGTATTCGTATTACTATTTTCAGGGTTATTTAGCTGTGGTGAAAAAGAAGATATCCAATCTTCACGGGGTTCAATAGAAATTTATCTCACCGATGCGCCGGCAGCGTTTGATGAAGTGAATATTGATCTAAGGAACGTATTGATCAATTTTACAGATAGTGAAAATTCAGGTTGGCAATCATTGGATGAGGTAGAAGCTGGTCAAATCGATTTGCTAAACCTTTATGGAGGAATCGAAAAGTTTCTTGGCAGTAGCTTGATTGAATCGGAAAAGATCACGGGGTTTATGCTCGTGCTCGGAAATGATAACTACCTCGTTAAAGAAGGAATGGAATACCCTCTTTTTGCTCCGGGGGCCCAGCAATCAGGTCTGAAAATCATGTTGAATAAACCCACAGCAATTTCACAGGACTTTGAATACATATTGGATTTTGATGCCATGGCCTCAATCCAATACGATCAACAAAACGATCAGTACAAGCTAATACCCGTACTAAGGGCATTTGAAAGAGGTAGTGGAGGTTCACTTCGCGGAACAATACTGCAAAAAGATGTTTTCACATATGTGAGCATTATCAAAGGCGCTGACACAATTAATACGATCACCAATAGTGATGGATACTTTTTCATGGGTGGCTTGGCTGCGGGTAACTATGTCCTTTCGGTATCCCCTGACCGGAAATATCAAAAGTTGATGCTTGATGACATCAATATTACAGCAGGGAACAATATCGATTTGGGTGTAATTTCATTATCAGAAAAGCCCAATACTGGAACGATAGCCGGCAAAATTGTACCTGCAAGTGTTTCAACAACTATTTTACTAGCCAATGACCTGGATACCATAAATACCATCAACGGACAAAATGGTGATTTCCTATTTGAGCAAATAGAGCCTGGCATTTATGATCTTTTGATAATTCCGGAAGTCAACAGCAATTACGAAAATAAAATCATCTCCGAAGTAGAAGTAATTGCCGGTGACACAACTGATCTTGGCGTGATACAAATTAACAAACTGAATAGAACCGGGCAATTAATAGGAAAGGTGGCGCCTGCCAGCGTTGATACTCGTGTCGCTGCTATTTTAGATTCGGATACTACATTTACAACTACGCAAAACAACGGCGATTTTTATTTTGAACAATTGGAGGAAGGTAGTTACACCCTTTGGTTTGATCCGATAGAGCCTACCGATTATCTTGAAGGGTTTTTATATGATGTGAAAGTAAATGAAGGAAAGACCACAGATATTGGGAACATAAAACTCAGTAAAAAATAATTACCCTTATCAGGTCAATGAAAAACACATGGGCAGCCTTTTACCTGGATTTTTACCGGAATATACATATTCCGCAACCTGCCGATGCTAAGGTGAAAATATTAACTCCATTTCGAAATCAGGAGGTGTATTCGATAATGGACCATTTCTACCACAAGTATTACAACGATTGCCGTCCCAGAATAATGCTGGTCGGGATCAATCCGGGTCGTTTCGGCGCCGGAATAACAGGAGTCCCCTTTACTGATCCCATCCGTTTGAAAAAAGACTGTGGTATCGATCACACCTTTGAACAAAAACCGGAGTTGTCCTCCGTATTTATGTATGAACTAATAAATGCAATGGGAGGGCCGGATGCTTTTTACCGTAAATTTATTTTTACCTCTACTTCACCCGTTGGCTACGTCAAAAGTGGGAAAAACTATAATTACTACGATGATGAACTCTTAAAATCAAGTCAGGAACCACTCATCCAATCTTTTTTATCGAAACAAATTCAATTAGCAGGGGTTAAGCAAATAGCCCTTAGCATAGGTAAAGGCAAAAACTACCAATATCTCAATAGGTTAAATAAAAGCAAAAAATGGTGGATTACGCTCGATCATCTGCCACATCCCCGATGGGTTTTGCAATACCAGTCAGCAACAAAAGACCATTGGCTACAACATATAAAGGATAAATTGAATCGCGCATTAAATGAAGTGGGCCAGGTGTAAGCCTAAACCATTGGCTAACCATGTAATTTTGCACAACCTAACCCCATTAACAGTATGAAAGATGTAACCAAAAAATATTCCAACGGCGAAGTGACGGTTCTTTGGAAACCGGGCCTGTGCATTCACTCGGAAATTTGCTTTAAAGGGCTTCCCAATGTTTTCAAACCAAAAGAAAGGCCCTGGATACAAATGGATGGGGCAGACCCACAAACCATAACCGATCAGGTAATGCAATGTCCTTCCGGAGCGCTCAGCATGAAAGAAAATCAGGAAGAAAATAATGGTAGTGCATTGAGTATCCAGGTGATGGAAGGCGGGCCTCTGTTGGTGAAAGGCGAGGTCACGATTCAGACTGGGTCCGGAAAGATGCAGAAAAAGAATCCTGCGCTTTGCCGCTGTGGAGCCTCATCAAATAAGCCATTTTGTGATGGCGCTCACACCAAAATTGGATTTAAGTAAAGCAAACCGACCATTTGCCGGTTCGCTTTTATAGTTACACAGCGGTATTAAGTAGTTTTGAGCTGGTACCATTTAATATTTCGCGTCAGGTACATAGCGCCGGCTAAAATGATAAATAGTCCCAGGCTTCCTGCCAGAAGGGCATAGTCTTCGAGCTGGATGACGACAAAAACAAAAGCATAGAAAAAAGCCAATCCCAATCCCGACAACAGAGCTGGTTTCCACGAACTGAATATAGATTTTGAGTAGGTTGAAATAAGTAAAACCGTAGCCAGGCCAGACAGGGCGTACGCAGCATTGAACCCCCAATGCTCAGCCAGGGAAAGAAGCAAAATGTAAAATATACACAGCGCCAGCCCGATCAGCACATACTGAATAGGGTGGACCTTTAACCGCATCATAACTTCCGATAAAAAGAATGCCAGGAATGTCAGTGCAATAATGAGTAAGGCATATTTGGCGCTTCGTTCTGACTTCTGGTAGTGATCGTTCATTTGGATAAGTTCTACACCAAAATAATAAGGCTCAAACTGACTGGGTAAGCTATTCCAGGACTCGGGAATGTTCCGGTTATATTCCAATATATTCCATTGAGCTGAAAAACTTTTGTCTTCGATCTCGGGGCTTTCGGGTGAAAAACTACCGATAAACCGTGGGTCACCCCATTGGCCCTGTGAATGAAGCTGTGTGTTTTTTGCAATGGGTGAAAACTGGATTGACTGGCTTCCCTTGACATTCAGTTTAATATTGAAAGTAATCGTTTTTAAGTCTTTCAAATTATTTTCACTGAAAGGCCGCGCTATGATGGCATTTAACCCGAATTCATTGTGTGTTGAGGGCTTCATTTCATGCCGAACGCCATTGATCTTGCATGCCACTTCATCTTCAATTCCTCTGATGTCACTTATTTCAAAAGCTACATGGGCGTCGTTCCAGAGAATTTCTTCCAGGTTATATCCCTGGGGCACATTTATTTCGGGTTTTTCAAAATGGCCATTCAGGTCATTTTTACTGTGATATACCAAAAATTTAAAAATACCTATGTGCCTTTCTTCGGGCAATAGTTGATTGTCAATCCTCAACTCCTGGGGCGCAACTTTATAATACTTTTTGTAAACATGTTTTTTATTTTCCTTGTCATAATAAGATGCCAGGTAGGGAATACTCAACACAGGGCCAATGATCTTTTGATCCGCCGACCAGGTTTGGCTGATCTCGCGAAATACTTCATTCTGACGGTATTGTCTTTCGGATATCAGTGAGGTGATCATACCTTTAGGGATCAGTAAAAGAAGAATGATCACTGTAACGATTACCATTTTGATGGTGATGGCATTTCGTTGTAGGAAAGTAGGATGTTCGTTTTGCATAATTCAAAGAGCTTTGTATTTCAAAGTTAATATTTAAAAAAAACTAATGATTTCCTGCTATAAGTTTTTCCAGCGCTTCCAGGTGATTCCTGAATGCCTTTTTTCCCATTTTTGTGGCCCGGTAGGTTGTATTGGGCTTTCTACCGACAAATTTTTTCTCCACTTCAACATATTGCTTTTTCTCCAGCGCTTTAAGATGACTGGCTAGGTTACCATCGGTCAATTCCAGCGCCGATTTCAGGTCATTGAACGTGATGGATTCTTCCGTCATCAGAACTGACATAATCCCCAACCGGATCCGGTTTTCAAATGCCTTATCAAGTTGTTTGATTACTTCTTTCACCGTTCGTATTTTAAATACATGGCAGCGCCATATATAATATGCATCACACCGAAGCCCAGGGCCCAGAATACAATACCATATCCGGGGTAAATGGCGCTGGTCAATCCGATTAGGGTTTGTACAGCCCCCAGCCATTTTATTTCTTTAAGGGTAAAATTGCCCGCGCCAAAAAGGGCCACGCCGTAAAAGATTAAAGTAAGAGGAGCTACTGTACCATAATACGCCCTGGAGATCATGATCAATATCAAAAGTCCGCCGATGACCATTGGAAAGCTAAAGTTGATCAAAACACGTCTTGTACTTCTGTCCCATAGTTTTCTGCCCTGTGCCCTGGCTTTCTGCCTGGAAAATAAATACCCTGTCAGTACTGAGGCTACTAACACTGCGAGCGCAATAATGATCAAATGAATCAGCGTTTGATTTTCCAACACATAGGCCTCGCGATATTTGAGTATGGTATTTTCCAGATATACGATCCGGTATCCCAGATATGATCCGATTAAAGCATAAATCCCGGCCAGAATGCCAGATATGCCACTTAATGATGAAAACCTTACCGATCGCTCCATCATTTGGCGAATGGTCTTGATATCTTCGAGCGCTTTTGTGTTTGTCATTTTAAAAGTACTTTGATATTCAAAGTAAATTTATTTTTATATACCATCCAATTGTAATCTTATTTTTTTTTAGATACGTGGAAGTAAGAGGATGGAGATGGTTACATACCACTGGCTATAAATGCGCCCCAATATTTTGGTTGTTCCCACTTTGTCATCAGGCTGGTTTGGGCCGCATGCAGCGCTTTTTGCACATCCATTCCTTTTTGCAGATTAGCTTAATCGTTTTTCATCAGCTGCTCTGTGGCATTGTCATCTACTTTCCACAGGCTCATAACCAGTTGTGGTACACCTGCCACCTGAAAGGCACGTTGAAGGCCATAAACCCCTTCGCCTGACCTGATTTCACCTAAACCGGTTTCACAAGCACTCAAAACCACCATTTTCGTCTTCGGGAAATTCAGGTTCAATATCTCATATGAGGTCACTATGCCATTAGTTGCGCTGTTGCGCATCATGGGGTCGTAGTTCTCCATGGTTTCCCCGGCGCCGGCCATTAGCAGCCCCGACCGTAGCAGAGGGTTGTCTACCATATATTCAGGCTGAATGCCAAAGGCGGCAGCTTGTTTATTACCGGTGTCGCGTATGAAAAAACCGTGCGTTGCGACGTGAATGATATTATTGTCTTCATAAAGGCGCAAGGCAGCTTCCGTGGCTTCTCCTCCCTGCAAAAGCGTTGTATAACATCCGTTACTTTTCAAAGTGCTGTTGATGGCTCGTGTTTCATTGGCAGTGCCAGGTAGCGGGGTGATTTCCGAATTGCCAAAGGCAGGGTTGCCAATGATCAATGCCGAATTGAGTTTTTGATCGGAACCTTGCTTCATCAGGTCCTTGTTATTGGTCAGGTGCACAATTTTATGATCCTCGATCCGGTAGCCTGAGGTAGGTTTTTTGAAGGTAAGCGGATTGATTTGATGATAAATGCCGTCGGCCACCAGGTAGATACGATCTGCGGACCCGATAGCTTCATCAAGTTTCTTCCAGTATACACCATATGAAATATCATCTTCAATGTAGTTTATAATGGCATTGAGATAGTATTTATAGTACTTACCATCCATGTCATCACCATTCTTCCAGTTCACATGGTCAATAGATTCATTGGTGTGCAAAACAAGCGCCAGGTAGGAGGCGGTGTTCATATTAAGTGTGGCTTCGGGTTCAATCCGGATAAACTCCACCAGAACTTCATTACTCTTCAATTCCGTTGCAAGCAAAGTGGCGTCCGCTATTTTCTTTTGGTCGTCAATAGCGGTATTAAACAGGTCTGAATTCTCAGAAAGCTGCCGTTCGAAGTCTTCGGATTTCCGTTTCAGGCTATCTAAATTCACTTTTTGCTCGGCCAATTCTTCTTTAGACAGGCCATAATATTGCATGAGGAGCTCTTTGGTATCCACCCAATTGTGATATAGGTGCAGCAACTGGATATCGTCCGATGACAAAATCAATGACCTGATCTTATCGGATACATTCATCAGCAGCGCTTTCGTTTGCCCCTGGTAGGTCAATACAGTTTGCAAAATAGTCTGGTCAACTTGGTCATTTTGAGCAAGTAATGCATAATAACGGTTGAATTTTTGCCTGTTTCGCGCCCAGTATCGGCTCTTTTCAGCTTCACTCATTGCCGGCATAAAATTCTGGATATACTCCAGCTCGGCGTTTAGCACTTTTTGATACATATCCTGTGCTGCCAGGGTTTCTCCTTTGAGCCATTGTACTATAGCCTGTTGTTCAAGCGTTTCAGTGTACTCAGGATGCTGTGCCCCGTAAATGTTCTTTTTGAGCGCCAGACATTTATTCAAGGCAACGTTGGCCTGTTCATATTCACCGGTAATGCGATAATAAATGCCCGTATTTTGAAGTGAGTGGGCATAAGCCGGATGTTCATCGCCCAGCTTTTGTTCAAATACCGAAAGGGCCTCTTTCAAATTCTGTCGTGCCAGTTCATTTTTATTCATCAAAAGATAAAGGGCGGCCAGGTTATTCAAAATATGGGCATAGTCGGCATTTTTCGATTTAAGTTGTTTTCTTTTTTGTTCCAGTATATCCAGGTAAATGCTTTCCGCCTTTTGATAGTCCCCTTTTTCCTGGTGCATAAATGCCAGGTTTGCCATCATTCTCTGGTAGTTATTAGATTTTTCGCGCATGACCTTCGAGTTTTCAGCCAAAGTCAGTGCAGCGTTATAGTAGGTTTCGGCATCGGTATGATTGCCCAGGGTTTGCCGTAGCATGGCCCGGTTGTTCTGCGTGATGATCCCGCCACTTTCGTGCTCATTGAGTTCGAATATTTGGCCGGCCACACTGAGTTCATTCCTGGCTTAGAGGTATTGCCCCTGGTCTTTGTAGAGTACACCCAGGTTATTGTGCGATACGGCGGTAGCGTTGTGCTGATCTCCTAAGTACAATTGACGCAAAGTAAGCGCTTCCCGTGTAAATTCATTGGCTTTCTGAAAACGTCCCATAGCATGGTACAATAAACCCAGGTTGGCCACCACTCTGAAATAACGTTCATCATTTGTGATACCGGCTTCTTAATAAAGCTTCATGGAAACGATAAAAGAGTTTTCGGACCATTTGAATTTATTCATTTTGTATGCAATTTCACCGGCTTCGTTTAAGTCGGCTGCACGTTGTTCCATCGTTGCTTCTTCCTGGTCGTCCAGGAAACGAAGTGTTTTGTCCATTAATGAGTAAGCTTTTTGCAGTTTTTCCTGTTCCCCAAACTGTACGGCATTATCAGCAAACGAAATAGCGAAAGCATACATGGTGGTATCCAGTTCATTTTTTGATTCGGTAAATTCTTCTTTCGCCAGCTTAGAAACTTTTTGCCCGGCTTGTTTTAGCTTTTCTTTAAGTTTACCGCCAAACTGGGTTTGGACCAATGCCGGCAGGCACATAATGATCATAACATTCAGGACGATTCGGTAGTTTACCATGGGCTTAGGACTTTGGGTTAAACTATGCCTCCAAGATAAATAATTTTGCGAACTACAAATAAAAGTTACTATACGATCTATGAAAAATTATTACTGTCATCCGACTAACTTCTAAAATAGGAAAAAAGGGGCTTATATTTAAAGGTCAAGGTGATTTTCCGAGTTTTTG
>DNTA01000016.1 GCA_003500135.1 Cytophagales bacterium
GTTTGCAATATTGGTATTATGTTGCGCAACCTGAGGCATTTGGCCCACAACATCAAATACGTTTACAAATCGCACCAGTTATTCCTTTACCATGGTAATTAATGACTATTGACTAATGGGCACAAAACGTAAATTCATAACCCATTTTGCAGACAATAGAATAAAACGGTCTGACTTAATTATTCGCATAACCATGCTGGTTATGATGGCAATTGTGCTTTATGACTCGTATGTTTTTAGAACCCCCTTGTATTATGTCATCTTTGCTTGGGTTGGTGCTATTGTAGGCAAATTGTTCTTTTTTTCGCATAAAGTTGAGGTGAACAAAGAAAACCTGGAATTGACCTTAACAACAAATCGCGGTAGCATTGTTTTGTTGTTGTTGCTGATTGTTGTGCGTTTTATCATCGGCAGGCGCGTGTTAGAATCATTTCATGTCATAGAAATATCAGATGCGTTGTACCTCTTTTTTATCGGAATTTATTATACCAAGTGGAGAGTAATTATTAAACAAATAGATGAAGCGTATTATCAAGTTTTAGCCAATCTCAAGAAAAATAAAGAACAATGAAAAAACTTACCTTCTTTTTCGCAGTGCTAGGCACTTGCGCAGTTGTACCCGCTCTTGGCCAAAATTGGCATCCGGGTGATACGCTAAACACAACACAAACAGATTCTATCCGAATAGATGACTTTAGAGATAATATGATTGACTATACAGGTCAGGATTTAATCGATGCATCATTCCCAAATTCTATACCTGTTTTTGGCACAAAATCGCGCATTGCTTTTGGCGGCTATGTAAAATTGGATTACATCCAAGATTTTGACGGGGCATACGATCGCTTCCAATATCAAATTATAGATGTACCTATTGCTGGAGATGGCCGCCCGGAGCAAAGTGGCTATATGAACATGCATGCACGAGAGTCTCGCTTTAACATTGATTTCAGAAGCATTTCAGAAAGTGGTCGCCCTTTTCGCCTCTTTTTTGAAATGGACTTTTATAATCTTGATCGCGGGCCGTTTAATCAGGCACCAAGACTCCGTCATGCATATGGTGTGTTAGGCCGATTACTTATTGGTAGAACTTGGGGTACGCAATCAGATATGTATGCCATTCCAACCACTATAGACTTTGCGGCAGGCGATGCTTTGACTGGCACAAGAAGACCTCAGATTCGGTTCGAAGATAATCTTGGTAAAAAATTTAAATATGCGCTGGCTTTAGAAATGCTAGAGTTTCCTGGCATTGATGGAATCGATTCGCTAGGACAAGCAAGCCAAGGCCTCCCACTTTTAGCAGGCCGAATAACAAAGAAAACGGCATCAGGCGGTAGAATTATGCTTGGCGGCTCTGTATTTCAATTGCGTTGGGATGGTATGGGTACCATTCCAAATAGCACGGCCATCGGCTGGGGTTTTAGCTTTAGTGGACGAGAATATTTTGGAAAGAAAAAACATTATTTCCGTTGGATGACCAGCTATGGCCAAGGTTGGGGCAGCCAAATTATAGCTACAATAGGCACACAAAGTTCTGCCATTGTTACGCCACAAGGCACCTTAGAAACAATGCCCGCCTTGAATCTGGGAGGAGGTTTTGCCTTTAACTTGTCCAATGTTCTTGTCACCAATCTAAACCTAAACTGGTATGCCATTGACCCTTCGGTTTACAAGGAAGCCAATAAAATGAAAGCAGGAGAGTCAGCACACATCAACCTGATTTGGTCACCCATCAAAAAAGTAAATGCTGGTATCGAGTTTATGGTGTTGCGCAGGACAAACGTGAATGATACACAGGGCACGGGGAGAAGAATTCAAGCTATGGTGAAGTATCTTTTTTAAGCAAGACTTTACGAAATCAGCTAAACTTATTTTTACTTTTAACAATCATGAAAAAGTGCTGCGTTGTATTTATGGCCATTTCTTTCATTCTCTCACTTCCTTTTTGCGCTTTAGCTCAAGAGGAGAAAGACGATGAGACCTATACGGCTTATGAGTATATGTCCAAATATTACAAAGAGGATTTTAATCCATTCAAAAAGAAAAATATCTACCTCGGACTATCTTTTTCTTTGGATGATCGCCGAGAGGAAAATACCACAGGACTCTTTCAGAATGTTATTGATGGTCAAAGAAATACCTTTAATTTCAAACTTAAAGGAGGGTACTATATCAGTGACTATACCTTGGTTGGAGTAAATGTTTTTTATGAGCAGGACCAATTTGTCGGTGATGTATTTCGGGATCCTGATACGCTTCAATCAAACTCAATTTCCAGAAGGTTTGATATTACCCCTAATATCAGGCCTTCTATTCCTCTCACCAAAGATGAACGCCTAAGTTTTTTTATAGAACTGGGCCTTACTTTCGGTTACCTGTCAGAACTTAGACGAGAGACTAAAAACATCGATGAAGTGACGACTAGATTCACCGAGGGCTTCCATTTCCGGGCAGGGGTTAGTCCCGGAGTCACCTTCTTTGCCATTGAAAGTTTTGCTTTTGAGGTTCAGCTCAATTTATTGGGATATGATTTGCAGGTGAATCAGCAAACTGAAAATGGTGGAAATAAATCAAGAACTATTGATCAAAGTTTGGATGGTAATGTGAACATCCTGACGCTGCAACTCGGGTTAGCTTATTATTTCGGCTCAAAAAAGTAATATAAAATCAATCAGAAACATGAAACGACTTTTATCAATAGCAATCATAATAGGCATAGCCACCGCGTCATGTGTAAAGGAAGACTACTTCGGGCTATTGGAATCAGGGAATATAAAGACCCTTTTGGTGAGCAACCAGGCGGGTAATGCGGTGATAGACATTGATGCAAAAACGGTGGAGATTGAGATACCCGGTGGGATTGATCTTTCAGAGATCACCATACAAAAATTGGAATTATCCTCATTTGCCACTGCAGATAAAGGAGTAGGCGATCAGCTTGACCTGACTGAACCCGCCATTATTATTGTAACTGCCGAGGATGGTAGCACCCATATTTGGACGATTAAATCCTTTGTAGCGAGTGCCAATCCACAATTGGACAATGGCAATCTGAATGATTGGTACCAAACCGCTTCGGACTATTTCGAACCTGGAATTGATGCGGCATCTACCATATGGGGTACAGGAAATCAGGGCACGCAGATTCTCAATAGATTGGCTACAACACCATTTGATCTGGGTGCTGGAAATAGAGCCGCTAAGCTGGAAACGTTGGACAATGGACTTATACCGGGAACCTTGGGATTCCCGATTTCCGCAGGATCCGTTTTCACGGGGTTTTTCAATCCCGATAATATTGACCCAACCGATCCACAAGCGGCCATTGATTTTGGGACCCCATTTACAGGAAGGCCCGACAAGCTTCGCCTAAAATACCTATACCAGCCCGGAGAGTCGAATGAAGACAGCGACGGAAATGTGCTGAGCTATCCGGATATGTTGGATATTTATGCCTTACTCGAAATCAGATTGAACGGCAATACTGAACGCTTAGCCACAGCCTGGTTCAGAAGTTCTGAAACGATTGATGATTTGACTACAATTGAGATAGACTTCACGTATGGAGAATTGGATAATTCATTTCCCGATTATATGAAGCCCGCTGACAATGTGTATGTCAGTCCTGATTCTGCTGCATTTGCGCTTCCAACCCACATCACCTTCGTAGCTTCATCTAGTTTTGATGGGGCCAATTTTGCCGGCGCCGTTGGCAGCGTGCTCATAGTAGATGATGTGGAAATGGTTTACACGGAGTAGTCCATGAAGCATCTGTGTTTTTTCCTTTTGGTCTTCTTTCTAATTAGGTTTACGGATTCCTTTGCACAGCAGTACAACACGGATAATTTCCTGACGATGCCTCATGGCACTGGTACATTTGTCATTACAACAGGAGAGCGGAATTCTGCAATGATCAGCTCATTTGCCTTGATTGAGAACTTTGGGTTTTTTGTGCAAGCCAATCTTTTCAGAGATGTGACAGCTGTATATTAATCACATCATTTTACGACCACCGTATATGCCAAGTATATGTTTTGGAAAAACTCAACGAATACGGATGGAGGAGCTGTTTTTTCGGATTTGGTTAGTCGCCGAGTTAATTCAATGAAACGCAATTTAATCGACTAAATCGAAATCTTTGGACGGCAGTACCGTTTACCTTTCCTTTTTTCAATAATATGTTGTCTTGGGATTTGATGCCGGGTGCTTTAGAGAATTTTGAAGATGGTATCGACCAAAAAACATCATGGGGCTTCACTTGGTCTACCCGTTTGGCTATTTATAAGATCATTCCAAAAACCGCAATAGTGGGGGAGGTATATGGTACCGAAGGTGAGGCTTATTCAACGCCGGAATACAAAGTAGGTTTGAGATGGGAACCCAATGACTACATCATTCCTGCCATTACATATAGCTCTAACATGGAAGGTGGTTTAGGGGCAGGATTGGAAATTGGAATTGTCATTTTTGCTCCACAATTTCTTACAAGAGACTTTATTAAAAACAATCATATTCAGTACCAGGAATTGCCACAGTCCGATGAGTTTAAACTAAAAGCGGTAATTCTAAGCTACTATTTTTCCGTAATTGCAATGAATCATACCTAATTGTACTACATTAGGTTGGGGTTTCATTTTTAGTGGGCGAGAGTATTTCTTTTTCCGATGGATGGCCTCTTATGGACAAGGCTTGGGAGCTCAAATCGCTGCTAATCCTGGAATAAATGCCTCAGCGTTTGTTGAACCTAATGGGTAACTGGAAACGATGCCAGCATGAAATCTTCGAACTGGAATTACTTTGAATCTTTAACCTACGTTGGTCACTAATTTGAACATAAATTGGTACGCCATCGATCCTTCTGTCTATCGTGAACCAAATAATATGAAAAGAGGCGAGTCGGCTCATTTGAACTTAATCTGGTCTCCTATCAAAAATATCAATACCGATTTATAATTCATGATTATAGGTCAGACCAATGGAGATGATAGCTCAGGTGTTGGTAAACGCCTTCAGTTTATGATTAAATATTTGTTTTAATTTATGTATGCCGTTTCTTATACATTCCAGACACACATGCGGACTACAAAAAATGGAGCACGAAAGCACAACATTGGCTATATCAAATGCGGGCTGACTGCTAAAAATGAAAATATTGCAACTAAATAACAATCCGTCTGGTGGACAAGACATCGGTTTCAAAATTCCGCACTTGACATAGCCAGGGCCGTTGTGCTTCATTCCCCACATCAGCACGTCCGAATTTGGAGGATTAAAATTTTTCAAATTCTACCAAGCTGATTAAGTTCTGATGCTAACGAAAGATGAAAAAGATTAAATTGAGAGAAATTTCGAAAAAACATAAACCGCTGATAGTCAACAATATAATTTGACGTTAGTCAGAATTTTGACCCAGAACAGAATGTTTGAAATACGTCGCCAATACTAATAAGTAGAAGTGCATAAATTCCATTTTATTATTACGGATTAACGGATTACGTC
>DNTA01000074.1 GCA_003500135.1 Cytophagales bacterium
TGAATTTTCTGGATTCATATACTTACCTGCTAAAGCAGCGATTCAAAGATGGAATAACAGTTAAAAAAGAAATTTCAAGCTCACTTTTGCAGAAGAAGATCCTCCCACTGACACTCCAGCTATTGATGGAGAATGTGGTTAAACACAATATCATTTCAATGGAACATCCCTTGACTGTCTATCTCAAAGAGGAAGATGACAGGCTTATTTTTAAAAATAAGATCACGCTGCGAAATCAGTCAGAAAAACTATCTGGTTTGGGGTTGAACAATATTCAAGAACGATACAAGCTGGTAAGTTCCAGGTCAGTGACCATCCAAAAAGAAGATGGTTTTTTTCTAGTATCTCTTCCACTACTAGACATGGAAGAAGATGATTAAGGTATTGCTCATAGAAGACGAACAGCTTGCCGCCGAAAAGTTAGCGATGGTGCTTGACAGGTCTCCTTATGAAATCGAGATACTTCACACATGTCCTTCTGTAGAAGAATCAATTGACTGGTTGAATGAGCACAAGGCTGACCTGATATTTTGCGATATACATCTTTCTGATGGCAATGCCTTTGAGATTTTTGAGAGAGTCCCTACCGATACACCAGTAATCTTCACGACCGCATATGATCAATATGCCATTGAAGCTTTTAAACAAAACAGTATTGATTATTTGCTTAAACCAATAGATGAAGACGATCTGGTAAAAAGCCTTGAAAAATTTCAACAACGCATCCTGTCTCCTTTACAGCAAATTGATCTTTTAGAGTGGATATCCAATTTCGGGCAAAAAACCACCTCATACAAGCGCAGGTATTTGGTGCGGATAGGCAACCGATTGGAATCAATAAAAGTTGCCGACATCAGCTACTTCTATTCTCAAAATAAACAGTCATATCTTGTGACCAAAGAAGACAAAAAGTTTCCTGTGGATCAATCATTAAGTCAAATAATTGAAGAATTGGATCCAGCCGTATTCTTCCAGGTAAATAGAAAAATTGTCCTCTGCATCGATTGCGTTCAAAACATCAATAGGGTTTCAAAGAGAATCATTATGCTAAAAGTAACTCCCGCACCTCCATTTGAAATTATTGTCCCCGAGGAAAAACTAGGTGCATTGAAGAAGTGGCTCAATAGCTAGTACGCGATATTAGTCTTGCATAAAAGCCACTAAAGTCAAATCAAAAAGTTTAGAGCAAATGCGATAATATTGGCCATATTCAAATCCTCCGAAGAATCTTGCTACGACATTGTCAAATGTGAATGATTCTATAAACAAACTATTTTTAGTCTCTTTTATTCTGGAAAATGAATCTAATGCAATTGGTCGCATCCCCTTAAGGCATTAAAAGGTTAATTCTGTCCGCAATATGTCCGAGAAAAGTAAAACCCAATGATATTCAGTGGGTTTTGTCGGGGTGGTAGGATTCTTGCTCACGACCCCCTGCTCCTAAATTAGCCTCATGTTTTTTCAGCTTTATAAATCAATGGATTTATTTTTCTCAAAGTTGTGATATAGAACTACATATATTGTTAGAGAAAACTAAGACTTAAGTAAGGTTCAACCTGAAATTGTAATACTAGGATTGAAAAAGTCTCGCAATATACATGAAAGACAAATCACTTATTAATTGAAGTAGTTTCGACTTAATCTGACAGTTGGGATTAAATTTAAGTGTTGAATTTAATCTTTAACCCCTTAAACAGTCAGATATGAATACTGAAACAAAAGTAATCAAAACAAAATTAGGACCGCTCAATTTAGCAGAGCAATTAGGTAACGTATCCCAAGCCTGTAAAATCTTCGGTTACAGTCGAGATAGCTATTACCGCTACAAAGTGTTGTACGATCAAGGAGGAGACATGGCTTTAGCCGACCTTAGCCGAAAACGCCCAAATCGCAAAAATCGCATTGAGCCAGCTATTGAAGAGCGTGTAGTCTTTATGGCGCCAAAGAGGATTTTGAATTATACTTCAAACAAATGGAAACAAGACATCAGAAAATACAAACCGATATAAATCGACACTACCAAACTTAACTTCGTAAAGTAGAAATAGGATTGGTTTTGAATAATTCTAGCTACACCCACCCTGCACGGCCTTTTTCTTCCTGCGTACAGGAGGAGCTAATTTTGATGCATCACTTTCCTCTTCTGAACGCTGTACCTCACCATTACTTTCTTCTTCCATTACTTTTTTGAAGTTGTAAAATGCCTTTTCATCATCTGCCGGGTAGGCATCAAATACATTACCAGCATTCAATACATCAAACCAGTACATCAAACCTCCTTTTAGCACTTTTAAATTTTTATAACCATACTGTGATAAAAGCACATAGACCTGATTGGCCTTTACGCCATTGCCACAGATCAATACTTTCTCATTATCGCTTTTGAATATCTCTTTATATTCAGGCTCCAAAACGGCGGTCATCGGAATGTTGATTGCACCTTCGATGTGCTTTTTGTCATACCACTGCGGATTGCGGATATCGATCAATACTTTTCCAGCAGTTTTTTTGTCTATCCACTGCTTGACAGTTATGGCTTCCACATACTGGTTGTCATTCAACAGTTCATCGTGCATGGCTACTGCCGAAGTTTCAAAAGCATAGGGATCACGATTTACACCAGCAGCAATTAAAAATACTGCCGCCACAACAAAAAGCATCCCGATCATTATTGTATTTGCACTTGTTTTCATAATCATCATCTTTTAACTGCAACCTCCCTCTACACGTTGTTTTTTCTTTTGGGGCACTGGTAATTTTATCTCACTCTCCGACTGTGCCGGAGCGCTTATAGCTGTATTGCCGGTGAAAAACATTTTAGCCCCCACTCTTTTTTGATAAAGGTCAAATGCTGCTTTGCTTTCCGTAGCTTCAGGCGGCACGGGTAAAATGATATCGGTAAACCACTCATTTAAACCGCCACGCAGGTAATAATTATTTTTAAATCCGCGCTGCCGGGTAAGCATCCAGGCCTCGGTAGAAAGGGTCGTGCCATTGCTATAAAACACATTGTTGCGCATGCCCTGGTCAACATAGGGCACCCAGTTTTCTGTAAAAAGCGAATCAAACGGGATATTGATGGCCCCGGGTAAATGAAAAGTATCATATTCTGTCTTACTTCTCAGGTCGATTAGCAATATGGAAGGATCCTTATCGATGAGTAATTGCGCCAACTCGTCAACACTTACCGCATGAGACTCCAGCTTTAATTCCCGCAATAGCTGCTCAGCATTCAGTTCTGTCGAAGAGTTTTTTGTCGGTGGCAAAACTGCCGCCACAAAGCCCATCAGTACCATCACCAATGAGGCAATCAAACGAGGGGTATAATTATTTACTTTTTTCATAAATCAATACTTTTATCATTCGATACAGGGCTTAAATTTCCTTCGAAATATCGTCTCTTTTAAACATCTTTTCGGCCTTTTCGCCCAGCCAAAACATCATCACGGCCATAAAGATCACAGCAAATGCCAGCAACCCGTCCTTAATACCAAGTTCTTCAGATAACTTTGGAGCGCCTACAAATGCATCATTATAAAGCGGTTCGAGCCAGTCGTAGGTTAGGCCAAAAATGAAGATGCCAATCAAACTGCCTCCAATAAATATCATCGCGTCGATCTTGCCAATGGCGGCGGCACAAACACTGGTGCCCGGACAAAATCCACCGATTATAAAACCTGCCCCCATGATTACACCACCTACAATGGCTGATTTAATGTAGTATTGATTGATATAGACAATGCTCATGTCGATCAGGCCAAGATAATTCAAAAATATCAGGCCAACCATCGCGGTGATTGCAGCAGTGAAAAAGACTTTCAAAACTGTAATATCATAGCCGTAAAACATTCCGGCCAACTTGCGGCTGGAGGAAAAGCCCGCCTGTTCGAGCACAAATCCAAAACCTATACCTATGAGGAAGGCCGCCAAAAGGTTGAGTTCCTCAGTATATCCGTTTAGTGGAATAATAGGAGCCATATTTTCTTTCTTTAAATGCTAAATCCAGTTTTTTCTAAAAAAGTACGCAAGTGCGAAGGCTGTCCCGAATATGCAAACCATTGTTACATATCCTGCCACTGAAAGCACTGCCATGCCACTTAAGGCCGCTCCGCTGGTACACCCTCTTCCCAACTGAGATCCGAAACCAAACAAAGCACCACCTATCAATGCCAAAATGATCCTTCTTCGATTGGTGATATTGGGCGACTTCTCAATTTTGAATTTCAACCTACCGGCGAAGGCACCGGATATAAAACCTCCCACTAATACGCCAAGCACCTCAAACACCAACCAGGATTTCATTGGCGAATTGGGCCCACCCAGGAATTTACCAAAGAAGCTATTTGTAGTCGCATAGTTGGCGTCAACCACATCAACAGTGGCTACCACTGCACTTTTCATGGCGCCACTTGCGCCCAGCCCCCGACCGGTAAGATAGAAGGCGGCCAGCAATACCAACCCCAGCAGTACGCCTGCCAGGTATGGATTCATATATTTCGTTTTTGTATCGATCATAATTGAATTTTTTAATAAAGATACCGACTAGCCTGGCCTGCATAGGTGATAATAAAGCGCAGACACAAGCTGCCAAAAAGGATCAACAATGCGGGTATGTAGGCCGGAATATGGTGCCCTCGCAACTCCCAGATCTCCAACACGGCCGGAAGCGCCATACCTAAAATGACGACTAAAATCCAGAAGGGCAGTGTATATGCTCCTCCAAGGAACAATTGCGCTGCTTCTATCTGCACTTCAGTACTGGCCATAAAACCCATAAACATGTGTATGATCAAAAACAATTCGATCCCTATCAGCGCCAGATCTATCTGGCTGAACAGTTTGCGCTCTGCGCGATCTTTGGACAACATCATGATCAGTGCAGCCCCTGCAGAAAGACCGGAGACCAGGAATAATGGCCCCAAAATAGACGTGTTCCACAATGGTCGCGCGTTAAATGCCGATAACAGTATTCCGGTGTATATCCCCAGGATAACTGACATAAAGATCAGCACCCAAGCCATCTCCCGGCGTTTAGATTGGAAAAAGGATTCCAGCTTTTGCAGCCAGGATACCCTGAAATCAATTTGCGGGTATACTTCCCTTACATAAGAAAACCCCCAGAATAAAGCCAAAGGCATAACTATCATCAGTGTCCAGGCGCCCCAAGACATGGGCGACTCCAATTTGATCGTCGTGTATAACCGCCAGAAATAGGGTTTATGTGTTAAGTCCAGGAATAAGGCAAAAAGGCCTAAGCCCAGGAATATTGGCGTAAAAAGTGGCGCTTTTTTTACAGCTGCGGCATAAGCATCTTCTTTTCCCCTCAGGTACATAAAGGCAGCAAAGAACAATATTCCCGCTACCAGCCCTCCGAGAAAGAGGTATATCGGAATTTCCCAACCCCAAACATGCAAAACAGGGTCTATTTTAGGGTTCATCCGGCCACTTACGATTATTTCTTCTTTCATAATTCCAAAAATTTTAAATGAGATAATAAACCTGTGGCTTGGTACCGGCCTCGGGCACCAGGGTTTTGTACTTCCGCTTTTTAAGCATAACAGACACCTCGCTATCGGGATCATCAAGATCACCGAAATACATGCATTTCGTAGGACAAACCTCCACACAAGCAGGTTGCTGACCCTTTTTCACACGATGGAAGCAGAAAGTACACTTATCTACGTATCCATCAGGGTGTGTAAAGCGTGCGTCATATGGACATGAAGCAATACAGGCGGCACAGCCAATACACATGTCGTGGTCGACAAGCACTATACCCCCTTCATCGTAGTGGCTGGCGCCGGTTGGGCAGCAACGTACGCATGGTGAATTATCACAATGGTTGCAACGCTCGGAACGAATCTCCAGCTCCAGTTGTGGATAGGTGCCATCGGTCACCTCCACGATCCAGTCGCGGCAATACCCGACGGGCACATTATTTTCTGTCTGGCAGGCCACCACACAATCGCTGCAGCCCACGCACTTTTTGGTATCTATGGCCATTGCGTATCTCATGATGTCACCTCCTCTTTATGTGGGTTTTCCACCCTGAATGTCACAAAGTTGCTTCTCATGCCTGTACCGCCCATTATCGGATCGGTTTTTACATTAGTTATCATTTCCGTATCGCTGGCACCACGACCATGCGTACGCGTCAGCTGCTTATTGTTATGTCCGAAACCGTGGACCATATAAACTGAGTCGAAACGGATCCTTTCCGTGAGCCTTACTTTCACCGGGAAAGTGCTCAGCGCACCATCCTGGTTTTCGAGCCAAACTTCCTGTCCATTATGCAGGCCCCATTCCCGGCCTACGCGTGGATTGACCCACAGGTTGTTTTCATCCATCAGGTCGTGAAGCAGTGGGTTGTTCGATGTTCTGGAGAAAGTATGCATGGGCGCCCGGCCATAATTTAATCGGTAAAAACCGTTTGGCGGCTCTTCATGCGCGGTGTAAACCGGCATCGGATCGAAGCCTTCGGCCAGAAGATCGGTCGAATACAACTCTATTTTTCCGGTATTGGTATTAAAATACACATCCTGCCCTTCATGGAAATACAGGTCGTCGTATTTGCGTGGAAACTTCTTGACGCCGATGCGCTTCATTTCTTCAAGCGAAGTTCCCACCTGTCGGAATTGCCAATCGAGCAGCTCTTCGATATCATTCCATGAGAAATAATCCTCTACACCCATTCGTTTTGCCAGCTGCTTAACAATCCACCAGTCGGGTTTCGTGTTGTATTTCGGCTCGGTAGCCGGCATTCGCAAAGCAATATTTGGCTCGCGGTGCTCACTGTTGCGGGCATAGTCATAGCGCTCGAGATAAGTACATTCGGGCAGCGCCACATCTGCGTAACCTGTGATCTCCATTGGCATAGTATCTATGACCACCATAAATTCGAGGTTCTGGATGGCCTCCAAAGTTTTCTTCTGATCAGGTAGTGTTGTGATCAGGTTGGTACCATTTACGATCCACGCTTTGAAATTACAATCCCGGTCAGGAGATGGGATTGTTGCGTCGCAAACTCCGTTGGACACTACTTCAATAGCCAGGTTATATTTGCCCGGGTTGGCGTCACGCCAAGTTCTTTTTGGCTCCGGATAAGGTGGATGAGGCCAGCTTGGCAGCGCAATTTTTTCCGGGTTATAGTATCCCCCTCTTCTTCCCCAGGATCCGAGTAATGCATTTAATATGGCCACTGCCCTCAATCTTTGAGTGTCATCACCATACCAGGTCACGTGACGGCCGGGGTGGATGATCACGGCCGGAGCGGCATCTGCCATTTCTTTTGCTGTTGCACGTATCTGTTCCGGCTCTAACGAAGTGATGCCGTATGCCCATTCCGGTGTAAATGATTGAACATGAGCCTTTAATTGCTCAAAGCCATAGGTATACTTTTCTACATATTCTTTGTCATACCATCCTTCATTAATGATCACATTCATCCAGGCCAATAGCAAGGCCATATCTGTCGCCGGCTTTATCGGCATCCAGAAATTGGACTTACTTGCCGCTGTGGAATAGCGTGGATCAACAGTGATAATGCTGGCCCCTTTATCTATGGCATCGGACATTTCCTGAACCTGTCCATTGTGCATATTTTCCCCGAGGTGAGAACCGATTAAAACCAGGCATCGTGTATCTCGGATATCGATGCGCTCCGGTGATGAGATGATCTCACCGAATGTTGCTAAAAAAGCTACCTCACGCGGCCCACGACATTGCGCAAAGGAAGGTGCAGTAATATTATTTGAGCCCAGTGCCTTTAGAAAATCGCCAAAGAATTTACCTCCGGATCCATGAGTAAACAAGGCCATACATTCGGGACCGTGTTTATCGATCACTTTTTTCAGGTTTAGGGCAATGTGATCCAGCGCCTCTTCCCAGGTTGCTTCCTCATAAACCTGCTTCCCGCCAATTTCTCTGCGGATAAGAGGTGTCTTTAAACGATCTTCGTCGTAGTACATGCCAACACCGCCAGTTCCACGTGGACAAAACCGTCCGTTACAGTGCGGGTCGTCGTCATTTCCAATGATTTTCCAGATATCTCCCTGGTCATTTTTGTAGACCCAACCGGCACACTTCCAGAAACATACCTCGCAATAGGTAGGTGTTCTGGTAAAAGAATCGGATGCCTGAAAGGTATCGGAAAGGATGGAGCCTTTGGTAAAATTGAAAAGCGCTCCTGAAACAAGTGCACCCCCCATACCAAGGCTGGAAATTTTAATGAAATCCCTTCTTGAAGCTTTCATATTTGCTCGTTAAAAAGTCCTTCAATACGGGTCAGAAACCAATCCTACCCGAAACATGTGATAAATATCATACCTTTGGGGTAAATTGATCGTGAGAATGGTTACGACAAAATATGACTTTAGTCAGCGATTTGTGATTTTTTATGTAAACAATTGGTTTTAAGCGTTTAAACATGCTTTTTCAATGATTATTTTTAGACTAAAAGTTCTTTCCTTATCTTACCGGTACTAAACCATCGTAGCCATGAAGTATATCTCCTTGTTCATCCTATTTGCCATTCTAAGCTTGCCTGGTAAGGCCCAAAAAAGAATCCGGCCCGGCGCTTCCATGAATCCTGGTGATACCATTATTGCACCAGGGGTAGGCATCACTTTCATTGTTCCGGAGGGGTGGTCCGGTATTTTGCCCCAAAAAAGCGAGATTGCCTTTCTTCTGCCACAAAGGAGTGAAATCGGATACCTGTTTCTGATGGCGCGCGAAAGGGATTTTTCCAAAATTTCTGAAACCTTAAAGAAAACGATCCCGCTTACAGATGAAATCAGTCTTATATCGAGTCGTGAGCCTGAAATAAATGGTAATGTCGCAACCGGATTCTATGAAGTAATCGGTACAATAAATCCTTCTGAAGCGTATGTAAAAGCCAAAGAAGGTCCATATGGGGTAGCTGCCGTTTATGCCTTGATTACCACTACCGACCTGATGGCCAAAGACCAACCACTTGTGGATCAAATGATTGAACAAACGCGTTTTAGCGAACCACGCGAAGCCGGAATGTACGATGACTTTGATTGGTCAAAAAGGTTAAAAGATAAATATCTGGTGCAATATAAAGTGGCTCAAAATTACCGTGTAAAGGCCGAGATTTGGCTTTGTAGTGATGGTACTTTTACCACAAAATTTAAAGAAGGCGGACCAGTAAAAGGAGAAAAAAGCCAGTACAAAGGCAGGCATAACGGAACATGGACAGCTGAAGGTGTTGGGCCAAACGGCAAGCTGACTTTGAACTACCAAAAAAAGGAACCCTTGGTACTCGACATGAAAATGGAGGACGAAAAAGCATATGTAAACAGTTATCGCTTTTATTTCTTAATGAATGATAAATGCAAATAAAGGCTACATGAAAATGCGAAACTCACTTTTAGTACTGTTTACCATTTTTTCATTTCAAATCATTCCGTATGCCCAGGATACTTCTCAAAAGACTGATGCTATCATCGAACAATTATATGAAAAAGCATTGGTAGATGGCCATGCCTATGAGAACCTCCGTTACCTTTGTAAAGAGATCGGTCCAAGACTGACCGGCTCACCAGGGGCTACGTCTGCAGTTGACTGGGGACAGGATATTATGAAATCTTACGGATTTGATTCGGTATGGCTGCAGCCCGTTATGGTACCCCATTGGGTACGTGGTGCACCGGAAAAAGCCAAAGTAGTGGGATCTAAGCGAATGGGTGATGTGCCTTTAACCATTACTGCTCTTGGAAATTCTGTTGGAACAGGGCCATTCGGAATTTCAGCGGAAGTAGTAGAAGTGGAAGGCTTTCAAGACCTGAAAGCCCATGGTGAAGAAAAATTCAAAGGCAAAATCGTTTTTTTCAATAAGAAGATGAATAATGCTTATCCCAGAACCTTTATGGCCTATAGTGAAGCAGGGTTTATCCGTTATGCCGGGCCTGCGGAGGCAGGAATGTATGGCGCAATAGGCACCATCGTGCGCTCTCTTGGAACAGAAACCGATGATTTTCCACATACGGGTTCTACCTCCTATAAGCTGAACGTTCCGAAGGTCCCAGCCGTGGCCATCAGTACCAAAGATGCGGATATGTTGAGTCAAATGATCGAGGCTGAAGGCAACGTTCGCGTTTATCTGGAAACACATTGTGAAATGCATGAGGACAAACTTTCATATAATGTCGTTGGAGAAATGAAAGGAACGGAAAATCAGGAAAAGATTATTGTTGTTGGTGGCCACCTCGACTCCTGGGACCTGGCCGAGGGAGCACATGATGATGGTGCCGGAATCGTACAGTCACTGGAAGCCTTGCGTCTATTGAACGAAATTGGTTATAAACCAAAAAATACATTGCGAGTAGTCTTTTTTATGAACGAAGAAAATGGCCTGCGTGGTGGAAAAGCTTACGCCAAATGGGCAGAAGAAAATAATGTGGAACATATATGTGGGATCGAATCAGATGCCGGTGGATTTACTCCTCGCGCATTTAGTGTAGATGCTGAACTCGAGATAATTGAACGCATGCAGCGTTGGGTTCCACATTTCCAACCTTACGGACTTTATAAAATTGAAAAGAGTTATGGTGGTGCAGATATCAGTCCGCTTAAAAATCAAGGAGTTATTACCATTGGCCTGAGGCCCGACTCTCAGCGCTACTTCGTGTATCATCACTCCGCATTGGACACCTTCGACAAAGTGAACCGGCGAGAACTACACCTCGGCGCTGCATCAATGGCGGCTTTGATGTATATGATCGACAGTCAGGGATTGTGATAGGGTTGATGGGTCTGGAGGTTATGGTTCTATGTTATTTTTGACATTAAAGGACCATAGTGTGGTAGGTTACCGGATTTGGAGTGGCACGATCAATTTCTAAAAGAGCTCTTAATCGTTGCTTTATGTAAGGCCGTTAGCATTTCAATCAAATGAGTTTTCAGCCATAGTGTTTTACTTTATGCTTAAGTGAACTGAAAAATTGTTTTGCACTTAATAACTTTGCATAATCTAATCCACCCTGTACTCCACCATAAAGTAAGGATACGAAGTAGTATCCGAATGAAGGGTATCCGAATCAACAAAGGACCAGTTTTCCAGAGGAACCTGTGAATTCAGTTCAAGATATTGAAGGATATTCTTTTGTCTTTCACTCCAAAGTTTCCTGCTGAAGCTATTTACCAGTGCTGTATCAACAAGCTCAAGCCCTATTTCAGAAAGATTATCTGCATTAACGCTGTCTCCCCAGGTGATTTTACTTTGTACATAATTTAGGAATAAAGTATCTTCAGAGGTAACCTTTAGTTTTGGAAGCCACGTTGAATCTCGTTCAGTTATTTTATTTTCATCCCAAAATGCTTTTTTTAGCTCCGAAACCGCTATATAAGGGGCTTCATCACTCTGATTCGTGGTCACCAGAGAAGCGTGTAACTCTGGTTTTTTTTCCAGTGCCTTGCTTATTGAATTGAGCTTTCTTTGCTGTTTAGGTGTTAGTTCGGATTGCAAGGGATCAAATGTGATTGCTTTCATATCTTCTTCATTGGCTCCGACCGCCTCAGCTAATAATTTATAGGGCGCTGCCACTGCTTTCACCAGTATGTTTTTAATTACTTGCAATATTACCCGCCCTATCCGGTAATTGGGATCATCGAGTCGACCATCTATGGGAAGCTCTAAATCTACGTTACCATCAAAATCGCGCAATAGCGCAATGGCCAATTTAAGTGGCACATTGTATTCACTTGTATTACCGGATTTATCACCTACCTTTATTCTTTCAATCAAAACACTGTTTTCACTTTCCAGATAATAATTGTCAATTCGATTCTTACTAATTAATATGAGATTGCCATCATCAAAATTATGGCCCATATAGAAATCAACATATGGGTTAGTGTCGGAAATAGAAAGGTTGTCAACTTCCACATTCAACACCATATCGTTTATACCTCTACGACTAATATCGAGCTCTCCTACCAGATTACCCCGTTCGTTCACTTTTGATTTCAGATCAAAAAAAGCGTAATCATCTTCCGGTGAAATATTGATTGCTACAGCCGATAAATTCCAAAGTTTCATCTTAAATGGATCATGAAGTGTTTTTTCTTCATAGTCGAGCCAACCCTGATAAACTGCTATGGTATCAGCAGTAAAGTTAGAACTAAGATACGTATGCGTAATATCATAAAGATAAAGGGCCATCAATTCGAACGGATTGTAAAATTCCGATTCATCTGACACGCTTTGCATTTGAAATAAGCTATCTGCCTGACTATCCATTGACGAATAAGTGAAATTATCCCCCTCTTCTGTAAGCACAAATTGCAAATACGGGCGGATGAGTTTGATAGTGCCAAAATCATATTTTTGTGTGCGTATATTGGCTGTATCAATCTGGACCTGCAGATCCTTCCAGGACAAAATACTATCATTTTTCAAACCTTTGATCAATAAATCCTTCAAATGAAGATCACCACTAAACATGATGCTGTCAGTTTGTGCATAACTTCCTGCAACATGCAATTCACCGCCAATCAAGCTTTTAAATTCGGTCAATGCTATTACAACAGATAAATATGGTGAGAATGGTTGAAGAGAAACATCATCAATATTCATATTCACTTTGTAGAATTCATCATTAAGGTCGATTTGTACCTCAGAATTAATAGTACCCCCTTCAATCGTTCTGAAACCTAAGTCTATAGGAATCACCGCATCTTCACTCGAGGCGCCGGTACTACTCACGTTCACTTCTTCAAAAGAAAGATTCAACTCATTTATTACATCACTGTAATCCAACCGTCCATCATATATTTTTAGTTCATTAACTTCCCATGACCACGATTCGGAATCCAGGTCTTCTTGTGTCAAACTGTCTTCATCAAAAAGCTGTATAAAATCATCAAAATTAAAGGATTCCATTTCCTGCTTAATTCGAATTGATGGCGCCCATACAGTTATACGACGAATATGCAGCTTATTCCATATTGTTTTGTGCCAAGCCATTTTCACAGCCAGTTCTTCGACATGGAAGAAGGTATCGAGTGCATTGGGTTCAAATAACGTCACCTGCTCCAGTTCCATGGTTCCAAATACCAGATTCATATCAACATCTTCGATTTCAATCTCCCGGCCTATTAATTCAATATCATTTTTTTCAATATACCATTCTGTAATAATGGGAATGAGGAATAGGATCAGGGCTATGAATGCGAACAGTATGATAAGTAATAACGTGAACCGCGAGAATTGTGGCATTTTCATAGTACAATTAAGTTGTCTGGTAAATTAGACAAAGACACCTTACTAATATAAAACAAAACCCAACAAAGCTGAATCACTGAATATATTAATTAATGATTAAGTCAATATTTTTGTGTTATCATGAACTCAATTCAGGAAATCTATTAAAAACTGTCAACTGGTTTTAGGATAAGACAATTTACGACGCTGCCGGACCGCATTACGACACTGTCGGACGCATTATGACGCTGCCGACTGACAATACGGCAGTAACTGATATCATTACGAGGCTGTTGAGTGACATTACGGCAGCTACGATTGACATTACGGCGCTTAACGGTGACACTACGGCAGTGTTCAATTGCATTACCACATTTTTTATTCGCATTGTTAAGCGGTTAAGACCCTTAGCGGTGTTTTTTTTGGTTTGCTTCGTAAATATTTTCTTTTTTTCGGAAAAAAGCAAAATATCGGCAGTAATTCAACATAGCATAAAGACAGGTTTTATGGATCATCGGTTCAAGGGAAGGACTTAATGCTCCGGATCATTGCACCATGAGCTATTATCTGAAGTATGTTCTACTTCCAGCTTCGAGCTAAATGCTTTCAGCTATTGAACTGAACTGTTGAACCGCTGAGCCTTTGAACTCTTGAACTTCTTTAAACCTTAAACTTGAAACAACCATTCCCTGAACCCTGAACCATTTCCCCATTCCAGATTCAACCTTCGATCTTCTAGCTCTATACTTTCAGCTATTGAACTGCTGAACCACTGAACTTTTGAACCATTGAACCATTGAACGAAAAAAAACCCACACCATATTAGGTGCAGGGCGAATAGTAAACAATTTATGATAAAACTTTATAAGTGGATCACTTCGTCGTATGCGGCAGCGGTAGCTTCCATTACTGCTTCTGACATCGTCGGGTGCGGGTGAACCGACTTAATGATCTCGTGTCCGGTGGTTTCCAGCTTTCTGGCTGTCACTACTTCAGCGATCATCTCCGTTACGTTCGCACCAATGAAGTGGGCTCCCAGCCATTCTCCGTATTTAGCGTCGAAGATCACTTTTACAAAACCTTCCGGCGCTCCGGCTGCTTTTGCTTTTCCGGATGCTGAGAATGGGAACTTGCCAACCTTAATTTCATATCCTGCTTCTTTGGCGGCCTTTTCAGTATAACCTACCGAAGCCACTTCGGGCACACAATAGGTACATCCTGGTATGTTATTATAGTCAATTGGTTCGGGGTTCATACCTGTAATTTTTTCTACACATACAATGCCTTCTGCGGATGCCACGTGAGCCAGCGCCTGCCCTTTCACCACATCGCCAATGGCATACACGCCCGGAATGTTGGTTCGGTAGTATTCATCAACTACCACTTTGCCCTTGTCCGTAGCTACACCTACATCTTCCAGTCCTATGCCTTCGATATTGGATGAAACCCCAACGGCACTCAGTACGATATCGCAATCGATCTGCTCCTCACCCTTTTTGGTTTTTACCGTTACCTTGCAGCCTCTGCCTGAAGTATCTACTTTGGTTACTTCACTGCTCAGCATGATCTTCACACCACGCTTTTTATATTCCCTTGCCAGCTGCTTCGATACATCTTCATCTTCCAGCGGTACCACATTGTCCATAAATTCTACAATGGTCACCTCGGTACCGATCGAGTTGTAAAAGTAGGCAAACTCCATACCGATAGCGCCTGAACCAACCACCACCATTTTCTTGGGTTGCTTATCCAATACCATGGCCTTGCGATAGCCAATTATCTTTTTGTTGTCAATCTTCAGGTTCGGCAGCTCGCGTGATCGTCCGCCGGTGGCAATAATGATGTGGTCGGCCTGGTATTCTGTTGTTTTACCATCCTCACCTTTTACTTCCACTTTTTTTCCAGACTTCAGCTTGCCAAAGCCATTCAATACATCGATTTTGTTTTTCTTAAAAAGAAACTGGATACCCTTGCTCATACCATCGGCCACATTCCGGCTTCGGCTGATCATTGAACCGAAATCGGCCTTTGCATCTTTTACCTCGATGCCATAATCCTTGGCGTGTTTGATATATTCAAAAACCTGGGCGCTTTTGAGCAGGGCTTTGGTAGGTATGCAACCCCAATTCAGACATACGCCACCCAGCGATTCTTTTTCAACCACCGCCACTTTTTTCCCCAATTGCGATGCACGGATGGCTGCTACGTAACCGCCCGGTCCGCTTCCTACTATGATTATATCGTATTTAGATGCCATTATTATTTTTTTTGTGAATTATTCGGTTCCATATTTCTTATCCGATGAGATCGGGAATGCCGCAAGCTTAAGGTGTTTGTGGCACTTAAGATTATATAAATGGCAAATTTAATCCATTTGTTATGAGAAAAAAATTATTCTGATGTGAGCTTCCTGCAATTGTCTTAACAGCAATGAATTATCTTCAATTTTTTAAACAACGTATTGCCTGATTGCGTTAAAACAGGCTATTAAATGATATTTTATTTCAATCCTGTGTTGCAAATCGTATTTTTACAACTTCAAAAAAAGGAAAATACGAATATCATGAAATTGCTTGAAGGAAAAGTAGCCCTGGTAACCGGCGCCTCCAAAGGTATTGGTAGAGCTGTGGCACAACATTTGGCACAAAACGGCGCTCACGTAGCATTTACATATCTAAGCAGTGTAGAAAAAGGGCAGGCCCTTGAGAAAGAACTGAGTGACCTCGGCATAACCGCCAAAGGATATCGCAGCGATGCTTCCAATTTTACTGCTGCTGAAAAACTCATCAACGATGTAGTGACCGACCTGGGCAGCCTCGACATACTCATCAACAATGCGGGCATAACACAAGACAACCTGCTTATGCGTATGACTGAAGAAATGTGGGATAAGGTAATGGAAGTGAACCTCAAATCATGCTTCAACACCGTTAAAGCAGCCACACGCACCTTCATGAAGCAAAAAAGTGGTTCGATCATCAATATGACCTCTGTGGTGGGCATTAAAGGTAATGCCGGTCAGGCCAATTATGCCGCTTCGAAAGCAGGTATTATCGGCTTTACCAAATCAGTAGCCCTTGAACTGGGAAGCCGCGGAATCCGCTCCAACGCCATTGCCCCCGGATTCATCGAAACTGAAATGACGGATAAACTCGACGAAAAAACTGTTCAAAGCTGGCGTGATGCCATACCGCTAAAACGCGGAGGTACCCCTGAAGAGGTAGCGAATGCCTGTGTATTTCTTGCTTCTGACATGTCGGCCTATATTACCGGCCAGGTGATCCAGGTAGATGGTGGAATGTTGACCTAACAGAATTCGGCAATATCATAAAACGCAAGGTAATTGATTTGCCTTGCGTTTTTCATTTGAACAGAGTACGGTTAAGT
>DNTA01000261.1 GCA_003500135.1 Cytophagales bacterium
TGCATTACTAATGCAGATGAAACTCGTTTTTTTAATAATAGGATTTTTGAATGCGTTTGCATCGCATGGCTGATGAGAAAGGCGTTTGTAACGCCCGAATAAATTTTACACCAAAAACGACCATTCAACTCCTTTTCTTCCGCTTACTTCCGAAAGCATACAGCATCATAGCCCTTGACAGCCGGAATATCCATGGCGAAAGCAGTAGGGGAGGCAGAAAAACGGAAACGAAGGTCTTCCACAGCTCATCGGGATCGACCAATACCTCAAACGCTACACCGGCGGTGACCATCAGGGCTACATTCATGGCATAGCTGAAGTACATGGCGCCAAAGTAAAAGCCCGGCTCAGGGTTGAAATCGTAACCGCAATTGGGGCATCTCGGATACATCTTTAAAAATTTGCCCAGGTGCAGGGTGGAATATTCGAACATGTTGGCCTCTCCGCAATTGGGACACTTGGTCTGCAACAAGTCTTTTAAAACACGGGAGTTTCCGCCTGCTTTTTTCATGCCGTAAAAATAACGGCTGAAGCACACCTTTCAAGGATTTTTGTTACATAATTGGATATAAAAATAAAGGCTGGTCACCGATAATCAGTTCACAGCCTTTATGATTACTCTTTCATCGACCACTCCGCCGGCCAGGGCATGGTGGCATTGGACATTTCATTTTCTATTACCCATTCACGGCCTTCTTTGCGCCACTGGCTAAGGTAGGCGCCATGAATTTCCTGGTCGTTTCCGATACGAATCTTCCATGACCCCCGGTCTACCAGGGTTTTGTTGTCTACAACCAGTTTTTCCGACTGGTTTTCAATCATTTTAAATCCCTGCTGGTGCATCCATACATAATAATTCCGAATTTGTGCTTTTCCAACTACAGAAGGCGCCCCGCCGGGAGAAATACTGGCGCTTTCATGATACAGGGTCATCAGCGAATCGATCTGGCCATCGTTAAACCAGCGCATCATATTGCTGTTTTTGGTTTCAATTTCTGCCTTTAGCCGGGCATTGTTTTGCGCCTGGCTGTCCATGCCGGTCAATAAGAATACCAGCAGAAGCGATACAAAAGGCGCCGATAAAATCATTACTTTTTTCATTGTGTTCGTTTTTAAATTAAACAGATCTAAAAATTGATGGTAAATCTGTTCTGGCATGCCGGAACTTATGATCCCCGATGAATACCGGTAGTCGAGACCTTCAAAGATCATTTTGATCGTATAGCTACGGGGAAATACCTCGGCCGATTCTATGCGTTGTACCGTGCGTATACTTACATTACACTTTTCGGCAAGTTCTTCCTGGGTCAATCCTTTGGCTTGCCTTAGGGTGGCGATCTTTTTTCCCAATTCCGGTTGTTTCATCTTCAATCAATGTTTAAGCAAGATTATCAAAGCCTTTTTATTATTGCAAAAAAATCGGGCGTCCTTCTTACGCCACTTGTACGACATTTAGCCGTCAATTTATAAACAATTGATTTACAATGCTTTGTTTCGTGTAAATTAAAATATTTACCATTTGTTATTTTTCATAAAAAATAAAACCCCGGCGATGTATCGTCACCGGGGATAAATCAATGCGTAGCTTTCAGGCTTGTAGTTTTTGCAGGACTAAAATGATTGCATTATCTTCTTTTCGTTTCCGGGTCGCCCACCACAATTTCTTCAGCCGATATGGCAGATACCTGGAAAAAGCCAACGGCGTTGGCCCCTTCAATATTACTGGCCGGGTTGGCAGGTATACCACTGAACATTCCGCCATCGCTGTTGATCAACTGGTCCAGATCGAAGTAGTATTTAAATGCGGTAGGCGTGAGGCTATACATTTCAAAGCGGGCTGTATCCTCCAGGCTGTACAGCGACGGCCCCGACAGGTCATTGATCTCTTCACCCAAACCAATATCATCTGAATAAAATACTCCGGTTTCGGAATCGAAGCGCTCGATGGTGTCATTTCTGTAAAATTTGAACAGGTAGAAGTCTTCGGTTTCTTTTGGCTCACGTGCATAAGTCAGTACTTCATAGATGTAATCATCGTCCTTGGGTTCCAAAAAGAAAGATTCACTTTCGCGCCATCGCAAACTGTCAATAGCTGCAATAAAGCGCAATGTGTCAGTTGCTGTGATCGTCTGTCCGTCAATGGTAACATTCAGCGTGTAAACTTTGCCGACCTCTCCTGCAAAAGGAGGGCTCGGCCGGTACAGGGAGTCTTCTTCCTGGTAAAAATAGGGGTAGGTATTTCCTTCATTGTCCTGTACCTGCACCTCTGCATTCGTAATCACCGGAGCGCGGCCTTCATAATAAAAATCCACCGATCGCGATAATCTAACGTGATTGTAAGCCATACTATCGGTTAGCAAAGCATCTACTACGACTACCGGAGGCGCCTGCTCCAGGTCGAGCTGTATAGTTTCTTCGCACCCCCAACACAGGGCCCCGAAGAAAGTGATCATTATGAGGGTAATTCTTATATATAAACTTTTCATGGTGGCTTAAAACTTAAAATTATAGGTGACTGATGGTAAAAACTGAAAAAGATAGATCATTCTGGCTTCCTTGCGAATGGGTTGAAAAATGTTACCATCGCCATCGGCGGCCAGTCTTGTATAAATGGTAAAAGGATTCTTGCGTCCGTACAAGTTATATATCGAGAATACCCAGCTGCCCTGCCATCTACGATTTTTATTCTTTCGTGGCGTCAGCGTGGCCGACAAGTCCATTCTGTGATAGTCGGGCAGTCTGTATCCATTGCGTTCCGTAATGATGTCCGTGACATAACCATCGAATTCATATCGCCCTGCCGGCACTGTCAGGGGTCGTCCGGAACCATATACCCAATTGGCGCCAAAGGCCCATTTATCATTCAGTTCGTAGGTGCCTACTATAGAAATGCTGTGGCGGCGGTCGAAATTGGCCGGAAATTCGAGGTCATTGTTCACCGTCGGGATCTGGCGCATCGTTTTGCTGTAGGTGTAGGCGAAAGAGCCCGTGAGCGGTCCTCTGTTTTTTACAAGAAAGAATTCCAGTCCGTACGAATACGAATCGCCCTGACGGAATTCAGTGGCTATGTCCTGATTCAAAAAAACCTGGGCATTATCGGCAAAGTCGGTTACATCGTACATCCATTTATAATAGGCTTCTATTGACAATTCGTAAGTGTTTTCCCTGTAATTCTTAAAAATGCCGGCAGCAATCTGATCGGCCTTTTGAGGTCTGAGGTAGGGTGAGCTGGGTTGCCAGGTGTTAAAAGGCACCGGCACGGTAGAGTTGCTCATCAGGTGTACATTTTGTACCATCCGGTTGTACGACACCTTTACAGATGAATTGGCATTCAGCATGTAACGCGCCGCAAAGCGTGGTTCCAGATTGAAAAAGTCTTCAATAACTTCCAGGTCATCGTATTCTATCTCTTCATATTTTGGGTTGATATTGTTTTGCGGATCTTCATAATCTCGGAAAGTAAAAGGCCCTATATTTTGGAAATAGGATAGTCGAAGTCCGTATTGGAAACTTAACCGGTCGCTGATGTCCTGGTCATTACTGATATACAAGCTATGATCCAGCCCAAACATTTTTTCCAGTTGCAATTCTGTAAATATCGAAGTAGGCGAATTGGGCTCTAATCTTCCGGGACTGAAACGCAGGTAAGCGCCCTGGTAGCCGAATTCAATGTTGTTTTTTGGGTTGAGAAAATAGGAAAAATCGAGTTTGAACTGCGCCTGCTGCAGGTTGGCCGTCCATTGCAAGCCCTGCACTGGGTCTTTCAGCTCCAGCCCGTAATCGAAATTGCTGAAAATCACCGAAGTATTGGAAAAGAGCTTATCGCTGAAGAGGTGGTTCCAGCGCAGCGTAAAGGTAGTATTGCCCCAGTCAAAACCTGCGTCTTCACCGAAGTTAAAGTTGTCGCGACCGAAATATCCGGCGGCAAACAAGCGGTTTTTATTGCTGATCTTCCAGTTTACTTTGGCATTGATATCGTAAAAGTAGACCAGGTTGCTGCTTACGTCTTCGTTATTTGATAACCTTTGAAATACATCGACATATGACCTTCTGCCCGAGATCAAATAAGAGGCTTTATCTTTTTTTATGGGTCCTTCCAGCATCAACCGGCTGGCCAGTGTTCCTATGCCACCTTTCATTCCAAAGCGCTTATTATTACCATCAATTGTCCTTACATCAAGAAGAGAGGATAAACGGCCTCCGTAGCGGGCAGGTATACCTCCTTTATATAATTCGGAGCTCTTGATCACATCGGAATTGAATACCGAAAAAAGTCCGAAGAGGTGGGAGGCATCATATACGGGCGCTTCATCGATAATGATCAGGTTTTGATCTGAGCTTCCTCCACGCACAAAATAGGCGCTCGTCCCTTCTCCGGCTGAAATAACACCGGGCTGCATCTGGATCGATTTGATTATGTCGGGTTCGCCAAAAAGCGAGGGCAGGCGCTTGATCTGTTCCAGGTTAAGGTTGACGGTACTCATAGAGATATCCCTCACGTTTTCATCTAAACGAGTAGAAGAGATCACAACCTCTTCCAGGCCTACCACCTCAGGCGAAAGTTCAATATTAATAGATGTGCCCTCTTCGGTTAAATCGATGTCTTTTGTCACGCTCTCATATCCAAGGTAGGTGAATTTTACCTCATAAGTACCTTGTGGGATAGTTAGCGAATAAAATCCATAGGGGTTGGTCACTGCGCCACTGCCAAGTGAAGATACGTACACGTTAACACCGATAAGCTCTTCACCCGTTTCGGCATCTTTCACATATCCGCTTAGCGTACCACTGCTTTGAGCACTACTTGTACTGACCGTACCCAGCCATATAATCAGGCACAGTCCCAGTAAGTGTTTGGTTGACATTTGGTCTACGATTTTCTGATGTTGAAAAAAAGTGTAATCAGCTCAAAGGTATAACAAATTACGTAAAATAATTGTCTTCGTATGTTGAAAATTCCTTTAATTGGATAATTCGCTGTGCAAAAGGGGATTTAATATGACAAGTGGAGCCCTTCGACGACTACTTTAACACCACATTTTTAAGGTCAATTTCAGAAAGCTTTTCCAGCTTTCCCTGCTCATACATTTGGGGTAGCTGATCGAGTGGGGTATTTAGATCTTCCACTTTATAGTTGTCGTAGTCATTCAGCAGTAAACCTGCGGCTAGATGGCGGTTAGTGACGACCCGGAACCTGATGCCTCCTTCGTTTACATGATACAAATACGCCAGATAATCCAGTTTTGCCGTTTCAGTATGAAACCAGTACATAAATTCATCTTCATAATCCTGCCCTCCGCCTTCCTCGTCAAAGGTTACTTTAACCTGGAAGTAAGGCTCGCCATCAATCATTACAATGCCCTCAACAAACTTATTGACCGCCTTATCATTTAGTCCGTAGGGGAGCAGGGCAAAGTAGATCACCGAGTTTACGCTATTGCTGTATTTCTGCTGGTCTTTATCACTTAAATTGACGGTGTCGCCATTCAATATACGAGTGAAGCCTTCATTGGACACAATATCGTGATATTGCCCGGTGCTGTCGCGCCAAATGCGATGGTATTGAAACACACCATCCTTTCTTTCCGCAATATAATGACGGTCGCGAAAGTCAAACTCCAGTACCATATGGTCAAATTGATCACCTCCATGGGCTTTTATGGCCTGGTCCACAATAATTCTTGCTTCATCATTTGAAGTGGCACAGCCCGCCAGCGCTATCAGTAAAAGTGAAATATGTATTAAACGTGTCATTTTTTCTTTTTGCGATATTCCGGTTTTTGCCTTTAGTGATATGCCATGTTAACGACAATTACTTAATTTGACCAATCATTTTCAGCATTATAAAGTTCAAGGGCTTCCTGGTATTCGGGCACAAAAGCATCGTATGCCTTTTTGTTAAATGTCCTTAGGTCTTCCATTCCATCCCTGGCATAGGCGCGCAACCCTACACGTATAGCCTGAAGTATATAAGCCTGATTGATCTGCACATCGTAAGGGTTGGTTTCAAGTGCCTGTATCAAAATTTCATAGGCAGCCTCCTGGTCCTTATTATAAAAATTGGCGTGGTAAACAGCAGATAATACAGCCTCTTCGACCATGGCATTCCTTTGGCTGAGTTCAAGGTACATCTGATAAGCTTTGTTCAGGTCGCCCGCCACTTCTTCAATCCTTGCTGTGGCCAATTGTGCATATGGCCCCAAGGCAGGAAAGTTTTCTTCAATTTCTTTTCCGAGTTCTTCCAGCATTTTAGTGTCACTTTCCTGAAAATACAATAAGGTTAGCAAGCGCAGGTAGGGTTCATATACATAGTCCGCATTAAACTGACACCCCTCTGCCTTTACCAGCCATACTTTTACCATTTCATAGTCCTGATTGCGGTAGGCCCAATCGGCCAGCCACACATAAGCAGCAGCTTTAATATTGTCATCCATGATGGTCAGGATAAAACCTTCCAGGATATCAATTGGCCAGTCCTCTGAGAAATAGCGAAGGAACACATACTTTTCTTCATCCGATATATCGGTAAGGGCGCTGATATTACTCGTACCGGCTAGCCTGATAATTTCTTCACCCATAGCCTTACCTTCGGTATCAGCCTGAATGATCCTGCGCCAAATGTCAAGGCCTTCATCAGTTTTACCGGCTTCAAGAAGGGAAAGGCCCCAGCCGGGAAGCGCTTTACCAAGCCCTTTTCGGACGGCCTTTTCGTAGTTTTCAGCAGCGAGCATAGGTGCTCTGTGCTGCAGGGCAATATTGCCAAGGGTGTAAGCAAATACTCCTTCTCTAACCCCCTGCCTGGCCACCATGCTGCTCAGTGTAGCAACAGATTGGTTTACTTCCCCGCTTTTGGCAGATGCCACGGCCCCAACAAAGCGAAGGGGTTCCTCCATCCAGTATGAGTTGCTTGCCTCGTAATAGGCTTTCATTTGTTGCCAAAATGAGCTATCGGCTAAGGGCGGACGGTTAAGCAAAACATTGTAATTGAAAACAAGTTCCTGCGGGCTTACCTTATCGGGATTGCCAAAACGGTAACCGGCCGAAGTATCGACGTTTACATAAGCCCTGTTGGCGAAAGTCAACAGATTGCTTCGATACGCCTTGTCATCGCTTTCTGACCAAATTTGAGCAAGGGTGTCGGTAGTAAATTCGTAGTTCTTTTGTGCCAGAAGACCAACCATATTGGTCCGGGCTTCATCACGGCTTTTTCGCTTTGCCAGGGCATTTTCGAGGAAGTAAAAGGCAGAATCGGAAATGTCGGTGGCGCCAAATGCCAGTGCCAGATTGTTTTGCAGCGGTCCGCTTTCAGGGAATATTATGACGGCATTTTTCAACAGGAATAAACCGTCAAAAAACTGATCGCGATCCAGATAGCGCTGTGAAAGGTTGGCCATAGCATATGGTGACGGGCGCTTCTCGATCGACTGCGCCAGATATCGGATTTCCTTTTTCTGATTGCCATCTTCATGTGCCAGGCTTGCCAGAGCATAGTTGGAGCGATGGCTTTTTTGTCCCAAACCAACGGCTTGCTGGTAATAGTGTTCTGCCACGGCGCTGTTATCGGTAATCCTGTAAATGTCGCCTATGCCGGACAGGTACCCTGAAATTCCCTGTTGATAGGGTAACATTTGCGATACAAAAAACAAGGCTGCCACAGCGATGGTACCTGCAAAGCGAGAGGTGAAGTAAGGCATTCTGCTGGGTTTGTACATTACCTTCGACACCTGTTGGTTTTCATAAAGCAGCTGGATGAAGTTGGTAAGGATATAAAAGAAGAAGATAAGGCTGTAACCCAGCTGGCTGAATACGATGGCATCCTCTATCACTTCCAGCATGGCATCGTTGGCAGTGATAAAAAAGAAGGAGATGGTGTTTGTCGAGATAAATGCCAGAAGCAGATAGACCACTGCTCCCTTGGTTTTGAAACGGAATATGTACTGATAGTTGACTTCGCGCTGGCGAAAACCCCATATTCCGGCAATGGTGTTGATGGCAAAAAGCCAGAAAGCATCGATCAAAGTAAGCTCCCATTCAATGATCCTTCTGTTGTACAAATACACTAACAGGGCGTTGCCCAGGTATAATATGCTGAAGATCAGAAAATGCGTCAGCGTATTTTTATCGCCCGAACGATTGTAGTAAGTGATCACGTTGAGTGCGCCGGCAATCACTTCATGGCCGATGAGCAGAGTGAAATAAATGGTGATAAAAAGTGGCGCCAGAATTCCGTATTGCGCCCATTGAAATGCCGGCATTTGGGCTTCAGAAAGATAGAGCACTAAACCCGTCATAATGGCCCCGGCGAAAAGCATGAATCCCATACGTGTAGCCATAGAGGCATTATTGCGAAAGGCATGGAGGTAGTATCCCAGTGGCAATAAACATATCATGGGGATGATGAGCCCTGTTTTGTTGTATTGATCGAGCAACAATAAGTTTTCAAGCCGGAATGCGATGAATATAATGATCAGAAGCGCCGAGGCTACAATAAACCAAAAGCGCGAGCAGGTAGTGGCATAGGCATACAGGATTAATAATGATGACAGGAAAAGGGCGTAAAAAGCTATACTAAGCGTCGGATGAATTTCCAATGGGCCCGCCTCGAAATGCTGTTGGATGACAAATTGCTCCACATAAATCGGAATTTTGTTCAGTCCGACAAAAAACTCATCAAACAGTACCTGCTGAGGCCTTACAGTAGATATCACTTCCCAGTTTATGGAAAACCCTGTCCCTGTGCCATAAGCAATAAAATAAATGACCAGGGAAATCAACAGAACTGATAAAAGACTGATGTACCAGTACCTTTCCCTTTTTGGCCATTGGTTCCAGAATGGAATGTTTTCGAACATATGTTTAATCTAAGAACTTGGGCACACGGAAAAAGCCTTCATCTTTTTTCGGTGCATTTTTTAATGCGCTATCATGTGGAAGCTGATTTTTTACTTCATCAGACCGGAATACGTTGGTCTCGAAAGACATGTTGGTGATGGGTTCCACGCCTTCGGTATCTATCTCGTTAAGTTGCTCCACCCAGGTGAGGATTTCCTCCAGGTCTTTCATCATACCGGGCCCATCTTCTTCCCTGAGTTCAAGCCTGGCCAGGTGTGCCAATTTGTGGAGCGTATCTTTGTCTATTTTCATGGCTTAATTTTCTTAATTCCTGATCAATAATTTGATAAACCTGTTCTTTTAGTTTTGGGAGGTCGTCCAAAGTTAATCCTTCCGTAGCAACAGGCTTTTCAAAAATCACCACTGATTTATGCCAACGCATGGCAAAGGTATCATCATCCGGCAAAATTAACCAATTATATGGAATGATTACCGGAACAATAGGCGCTTGCTTTTCAATAGCCAACCGAAAGGCGCCATCTTTAAAACGTGCCATTTCAGGCGGGTTTTTTGCCATTATGCCACCTTCAGGAAAAATAATCAGGCTCTTGCCATGATCAAGCGCTTCCTTGGCTCTTTCCAACAGTGTATAAAAACTTTTGGGGTTTTCACGGTTTACACCGAGATGGATTCTTCTAAACATATAACCGAATACAGGTATTTTGGACAAAGAACTCTTGCCAACATAAATAGCGTCATTGGGTATGCGACCCAATATTGGTATGTCCAAGTATGAAAAGTGGTTGGCACAAAAGATATAATTCTGATTGGATTTAAGTTTTTCACGGTAATAGTACCGGTTTGGCATGCCAATCATGGCAAAGAATGCCACTGCCCAAATCCGGTTGATGAAAAATACGACCTTTCCACGATGGTTGAGTTGTATGGCAATAAAAAAGAAAGGCATCAGCAGGAGAAACACCAGCGAAAAGCATATCAAAACGTACAGGCTGTAAGCTCTTCTCATCCAGATCATATGACTGCAAATAAAGCGGGTTCTTCTAAATTTTACAATGAAAAGCTGTTCTACCCCCTATAATATCCGATAATTAAGGAGAAAGCGATTAGTTGACTATTCCACATAATTGAAATAGATGAAATATTATTCACAATTTGACGTTTTATTTTCGTTTCAATTAAACATTATCTTCCAAAAGTGGTCTAACTTTTATAAATTACCATGTGATATTTATGATGATGGAACTGGTGCGTGGAATCAAATACTACATTTTTAGGGTTGCCTATATCATGGTAGCGCTGTTCGCAGTGTCTTGCGATGAAGAAGATTTCGAGCCGGGAGACCTCATGTTAAGAAATCTAACTCAGGAAGAACAGCAACTCATCAATGCCTCCAATCAATACGCCATAGACCTTCTGGCCCTTCAGGCACAAAGCCGCAGCCAGGCTGTTTTTTCACCACTCGGAATAGGCATGAGCCTGAGTTTGTTTCAAAATGCGGCCAATGGAGACCAAAGACGGGCAATAGGAAATGAACTGGGAACACAAATCCCTCCTTACAAACTCAACAAATCCTTCTACAAGCTGCTTACCATGATCGATGCAGTGGGTGATGACCGTAATATGTTCCTCAGAAATTCTATCTGGCATCGCAATGTAATGGATCTCGATCCTGTTTTTGAAAGTGTCGCCATGGCATACTATCAAACAGAAGTATATCCTATTGATTTCAAAAGGGAAAAATCCAATAGCAAAGTAAAAGAATGGGTTTATCTGAATTCGGATGGAAAAATGGAAAGCGCTTCCGATTTCAGCATCACTGATGATCTTCGGTTTGTTTCGATTATGAGTTTGGAATCAGGGATTGAAACTTCCCGCATGAAATATTTTTCTGATGAAAAAGTACAATACTGGGAAGCGCCTTTGACCATCGGGCCGGTATCCATTCAGGTAATTCTTCCTAATGAGCCTCTGAGTGAAGCGTCTGAAGATATGCACCTGGGACTGATGGAGTTCTACCACAAAAAAGCGCTTCCCGCTAAATCCGGTTTTCCTGTTCAGCAACTTCAGTTTTCCGACAATGTAGAAGTAAGCCAGTTTTTCAAATTGAAACAGGATAATAATATTTTGCTCGAGCGCCTTTTTGCAAAACCTTCAGATATTGATAAAATAAAAATAGAACAAAAACTTCAAATCAAACTTGGCGCCTCAACCCCGGTAAATATAGATTTTAACATTCCGAATAACACTTCAGGATTATTCTTTATCACTGATAATCACACCAGAAGTATTCTGTTTTGCGGAATATTTAATGGCAATTGATTTCATTTGCAATATTTTTTTAAATAATTCTTGCCTTTTCGCAAAACAAGCGCTTACTTTTATATCCATTAATCAAATTTGAAATTTTACATTATTACATTGAATAAGCGCTACTCACTCAGCCTGAACTTACTTGCACTGCTGCTTGACATGCTGTAGCGCCGGTTGGGTACTGCTTATATAAAATTATTTGGGCCATTCCCAACCTGGTGAATGGTCTTTTTTTGTGGTAAACAACATGGATATGGACAAGGTATTTATTTTTGACACAACATTGCGTGATGGCGAGCAGGTGCCGGGCTGTCAGTTGAACACTGAAGAAAAAATTGAAGTGGCAAAGGCGCTGGAAGGTCTCGGTGTGGATATAATTGAAGCCGGTTTTCCCGTTTCCAGCCCGGGCGACTTTAAGTCTGTCGTGGAAATCTCCAAAGCGGTACGCGAACCTGTGATCTGTGGCCTGACCAGAGCAGTGGAAAAAGACATCACCGTGGCAGCGGAAGCACTTCAATATGCGAAAAGAAAGCGTATCCATACCGGTATTGGCGCCTCGGATCTCCACATTTTCACTAAGCTTCGTTCCACCCGGGACAAAGTGCTCGAAAGAGGGGTGGAGGCCGTAAAGCTTGCGAAAAAGTATGTGGAAGATGTTGAGTTTTATGCTGAAGACGCCGGTCGCGCAGATTTGGATTATCTTGTTCAATTGGTCACCGCCGTAATAAAAGCAGGCGCTACCGTTGTAAATATTCCTGATACAACCGGTTACAACCTGCCTTGGGTATTTGGCGAGAAGATCAAATACCTGAAAGAAAATGTGCCTAACTTCGATAATGCCATTATATCCGTTCACTGCCACAATGACCTTGGTTTGGCGACCGCCAACACCATCTCTGGTTTGGCCAATGGCGCCCGGCAGGCAGAAGTGACCCTTAACGGTGTAGGGGAACGTGCGGGCAATACCTCGCTTGAGGAAACGGTCATGATCATGAAAAGCCACAAGCGCCTGGGCCTCGATACCGGAATTGATACAAAGAAATTAAAACCCACCAGCGAATTGGTGTCATCATTGATGCGTATGCCGGTACAGGCCAATAAAGCGATTGTGGGTAAAAATGCCTTTGCGCACTCATCAGGCATCCACCAGGATGGTTTCCTGAAGAACCGGGAAAATTATGAAGTGATCAAACCGGAAGATGTGGGTGTGGACCAGTCCGAGATCGTGCTCACTGCAAGAAGTGGCAAGCACGCTTTGAAATACCGGTTACTGAATATAGGTTATGAAATCAAACCCGAACAACTGCCCGAAGTGTACGAGAAATTCCTGGAACTGGCAGATGTGAAAAGACAGATCGATGATAAAGACCTGCGCACAATGATGGAAAAAGAGTTTGTTTATAAATAGGCTTATTAGTTAACCATTCTGAATAAAGGCGTTTTCTTGATGAATCCGCCCTTTTTTAATTGCCAGTAAATTGTGGCGCTTTATCTTTTCTTTCCTGTGTAATGTTTAATAATTTAGAGTAGAAATAAACACTCTATGAAGAAAATTCTAAGCGCTGAGCAAACGCGCGATGTGGATGCCTATACCATTAAAATCGAGCCCATTGCTTCCATAGACCTGATGGAGCGAGCCAGCAGGGCTTTTGTCGATTGGTTTGTAAGCAATATGCCCGATCGACAGGTTATGGTGTTCTGTGGGCATGGAAATAATGGTGGTGACGGCCTGGCCATTGCCCGAATGCTTCATACAAAAGGCTGGGGGGTTAAGGCTTTTATGGTTTCAAAAGAAAAAAAGAAAAGTGAAGACTGTGCCGTCAATCTTGAACGACTGGAAAAGATCATCCCGGTTAATGATATTAGTGAGGAGCAGGATTTTCCAGACTGCAATGAGGGTGGTCTTATCATTATTGATGCCATTTTCGGTTCAGGTCTATCACGTCCCGTTGAAGGCTTATATGCCGGACTTATTGAACATCTGAATATGGCCAGCGCCATACGGGTGGCGGTAGATATCCCTTCCGGGCTTTTTGCCGATCAGCCAACCGGAAGTGCAGTTCGTTTTAAGAGCGATTATTGCGTCACTTTCCAGCAGCCCAAGCTTAGCTTCCTGTGGGCAGAAAATAAAATACCTCATTTTGAAGCAGTGGATATCGGTTTGTCAAAAACAGCTATCTCAAACAGTGATTCCAAATATTATTATGTAGAAAAGGAAGATATTACATTTAAGGCAAGGGAAAAGTTTGCTCATAAGGGGGATTTCGGCCGGGTTCTGCTCATAGCAGGAAGCTATGGGAAAATGGGAGCTGCCGTTCTGGCGGCCCGCGCCTGTATGCGCTCAGGTGCAGGGCTACTTACCGTGCACCTGCCTCAAAAGGGTTATGATATTGTGCAAACCACTTTCCCGGAAGCGATGTGCACTGTTTCGAAGGGCGACAGGTACATTACCGATTTACCGGATACAACGAATTATGATGTGATTGGTATTGGTCCCGGTATAGGTACAAATGCTGAAACAGCCGAAATGCTCAAAAAGCTATTTTCAACCACGGCAAAACCAATGGCGCTCGATGCCGATGCACTGAATATCCTTTCGGAAAATCCGGACTTGATCCAACAAATCCCTAAAGGATCAGTGTTTACGCCTCATCCCGGTGAATTTGCCCGGCTGATTGGGGGAATTGAGAATGACCTGCAAAGGTTGGAACGTCTCAAACAGTTCGCAATAGAACATCAATTGGTTGTGGCGCTGAAAGGTGCGCATACGGCAGTAGCTACTCCAAACGGTAAAATTTATTTTAATGGCACGGGTAATCCTGGTATGGCAAGCGGGGGCAGTGGTGATGTTTTAACCGGAATAATTACGGCGCTTCTGGCACAAACTAGCGACAGTGTGGAGGCTGCGGTCAAAGGTGTTTTTATTCATGGTTTTGCCGCAGATTTGGCTGCCAATCAAAAGGGGCATCAGGGACTGATTGCTTCAGATATCATCGAAGCACTCCCCGAGGCCTTTATGACACTTACTAAAAACTGAGTTTTTCACTCCAATTAGGATTTTGCCCACTATATGCCGCAAAGTTTATATTGGCCTGACTTAGAGCGGTTAATATTGATATCTGTCTTTCCAGAAAAAGCGGAGCCTTTTCCTGAATTCTTCTTCACGGCTGTTTTGTCCCGGTTCATAAAATGCAGTTCCTGATATTTGATCAGGCAGAAATTCCTGATCTACAAAGTTATTGGGAAAGTCGTGAGCATATTTGTAGCCCTTACCGTAATCCAGGTCTTTCATCAGTTTGGTAGGTGCATTTCGTATATGCATGGGCACCGGCAAGTCGCCCGATTGTTTTAACGCGGCCTGGGCTTTGTTGATGGCTTGGTAGCTGGCATTGCTTTTGGGAGAGCATGCCAGGTAAATAACGCATTGCGATAAAATGATCCGAGCCTCTGGATAGCCGATCATATTGACTGCCTGAAAGGCGTTAGTTGCCATGATCAGGGCGGTCGGGTTGGCATTACCGATATCTTCCGAAGCCAGTATGACCAGTCTTCGTGCAATAAATTTCACATCCTCTCCGCCTTCGATCATGCGGGCCAGCCAGTACACCGCAGCATTTGGGTCGCTGCCCCTGATGGATTTAATAAACGCCGAAATAATATCGTAGTGTTGCTCGCCGGTCTTATCGTAGATCGCTATTTTTTGCTGGGCTACTTCAATCACCATTTCATTGGTGATCACTACTGGTCCTTGGGCAACGGACTGAACGGTCAATTCCAGCAGATTTAACAGTTTACGGGCATCACCGCCGGATAAACGAAATAGGGCATCAGTTTCCTTCAGCTCGATTTCCCTTTTTTTCAAAATACTGTCCCCGGTAAGCGCCTTGTCCAGCAATAGCTTCAAATGCTCTTTTTCCAAAGGTTTTAACACATAGATCTGGCAGCGGGAGAGCAGGGCAGAGTTGACTTCGAACGAAGGGTTTTCAGTAGTGGCGCCAATCAGGGTGATCACCCCTTTTTCCACTGCCCCCAGCAAGGCATCTTGTTGCGATTTGTTAAACCGGTGGATCTCATCAATAAACAGGATGATTTTGCCTGACCGCTTCGCACTGCCAATTACTTCGCGGACATCCTTTACACCAGCGCTTATTGCACTAAGTGTTTTGAACGATTGATGCACTTCGTTGGCGATAATATTGGCGATGGTGGTTTTGCCTACCCCAGGTGGCCCCCACAAGATCATGGACGGCACCAGGCCCTGCTCAATATTCCTCCGCAATACGGCTTTTGGTCCCACGAGGTGGTCCTGTCCGATCAAATGATCCAGTTTTGTGGGTCTTATTCTTTCCGCTAAAGGTATATTACTATCAATCATGCCAAATCATTGTGTTTCTGTGTAAATGTGCAAGCTAAATTAAACAGAATAAAATCCCACTATACTAATTGATGTCAATATATGCTATATGCAATTGGGTGTTCAGTGTATTTTTTGTCTGTGTAAATTTAAAATGTACAATATATAAATCTGCGCTTTAATTTTATGATTTTGATAACCAAAGCCTGAATTAGTTATATTTGAATTAAGTTGTTGAATAACCGGAGTGATTTCATTTTGCAAATTATAAATGTGAATATCGATAAAACTGACCCAGGCCAAAATCATATTGCAAAAAAATAACGAAAATTGATTGATAATACACCCGGATTTATGTATTTATGTATATCTAAATAGGAGTGGAAAGAAATGGTTTTGAAAAAAGAATAAGGGTATTTTGGCATGAAGAGGAGCTAAATATCATTCCCTTATCTTAAAAAAATTAAATTTCTCTAACATACTCTGATCAACGCACGCTGAAAAAAGCCCCGCAGATGCGGGGCTTTTACATTTTATTTTGTGTGTTCTTATTTATAAAGTGCCTCTTAATTCCTGCTCGCGTTCAATAGCTTCAAACAATGCTTTGAAATTTCCTTTACCGAAAGATTTGGCGCCTTTGCGTTGAATGATCTCAAAAAACATTGTCGGACGAGGATTGACGGGCTTGGTGAAGATCTGTAAAAGATAACCTTCATCATCACGATCAATCAATATGCCGAGCTCTTTTAAGGGTTTCAGGTCTTCGTCAATCTCGCCGACGCGATCCAGTACATCTTCATAGTATGTGTCGGGAACATAGAGAAAGTCAACTCCTCTGTCGCGAAGTGCCATCACTGTTTCAATGATATTGTCGGTTGCCACAGCAATATGCTGAACACCGGCGCCTTCATAAAAATCGAGGTACTCCTCAATCTGCGACTTTTTCTTTCCTTCGGCCGGCTCGTTGATCGGGAATTTGATGCGGCCATTACCATTACTCATCACCTTACTCATTAGTGCCGTATAATCCGTCGAGATCTCTTTGTCATCAAAGGAGATCAATTGGGTAAAGCCCATCACTTCGGCATAGAATTTCACCCAGGTATTCATTTCATTCCAGCCTACATTTCCCACCATGTGGTCGATGTATTTCAAACCGATAGGGGTAGGGTTGTAGTGGCTTTCCCATTTTTGGTAACCGGGAAGAAAGATACCATTGTAGTTTTTGCGTTCTACGAAAATGTGCACCGTTTCGCCATAGGTATGAATACCCGACATTCTCACTTCGCCCAGATCATCGCTTAAGGTTTTGGGTTCAAAATACGGCCTGGCGCCCCTTTTGGTAGTTTCATCAAAGGCGCTGAAGGCATCGTCGACGAAAAGGGCCACAGCTTTTACCCCATCGCCATGCTTGTCAATATGTTTACCAATATCGGCGCCCGATTTCAATGGACTGGTCAGTACCAGACGTATTTTATCCTGTATCAACACATAAGATTCACGGTCTTTAACCCCGGTTGATAATCCGGCATACGCCAGCGACTGAAAACCAAAGGCCGTTTTGTAGAAATGTGCTGCCTGCTTGGCATTGCCCACATACAATTCAATATAATCAGTGCCATTGATCGGCAGAAAGTCTTCCGCATCGGGAAATACTTTTTCAATTGGGGTAGTGTCGTTTTTAGTTTCCATATGTAAATGCTTTTAGTCTTCTAACCATGATAAATAATACTTGCCGTCATCGATATCCATAGCCTGCATCGTAAGCCAAAGCGGCTTGAAGGTATCGATCATAACCGCCAGTTCTGCGGTTTCCTTTTTGCCCAAACTTCGCTCCATGGCGCCAGGGTGCGGTCCGTGGGGAATACCTGCCGGGTGCAAGGTGAATTGGCCCTTATCGATATCATTTCGGCTCATAAAATCCCCGTCTACATAATACAACACTTCGTCTGAGTCAATGTTGCTATGGTTGTAGGGTGCCGGAACCGACTCGGGATGGTAGTCGTACAACCTCGGGCAGAAGCTGCAAACCACATAATTATGCCCTTCAAAATTTTGGTGAACCGGTGGAGGCTGGTGTATTCGTCCTGTGATCGGTTCGAAATCATGTATGGAGAAGGCATAAGGGTAGTTATAGCCATCCCAACCCACCACATCAAAAGGATGTGACGCATAGGTGATCTCATGCAGCTTGTTTTCTTTCTTCACCCTGATCAGGAAGTCACCTTTTTCATCAATAGTCCGAAGGTTTTCCGGCAGCTTAATATCGCGTTCGCAAAATGGCGAGTGCTCCAGTAGTTGCCCGAAGTTGTTGCGATACCTTTTGGGAAAATAGATCGGTGAAAATGACTCGAGAATGAGCAGCCGGTTATCCGGTGTGTCAAACTCCATCTGGTAGATCATACCTCTTGGAATAACGAGATAATCACCATATTCGAATGGAATTTCCCCCAGGAAGGTTTTGAGTTTTCCGGCGCCCTGATGCACAAAGATCAATTCATCCGCATGGCCGTTTTTGTAAAAGTAGTCTTTCATCGATTCCTTTGGTGCCGCAACGTTTATGATCACATCGTTATTGAGCATTAAAGGTGTACGGCTTTCCAGAAAATCGTTTTTTGGGGGCACATCGAAGCCTACCAGTCTTCTGGGCGTGATATTTTTATTGTCCACCACTTCAGGCGTCATATCTATTGGCTCCCTGATCGACCTGATCATGGTTGGCCGGTGAATATGATACAAAAGCGATGACATGCCGCTAAACCCTTCAGTGCCAAACAACTGCTCGTAATAGTAGCCGCCGTCCGGCTTCTTGAAGGTGGTATGCCGCTTTTGGGGTATCTTTCCTAGCTTATGATATATTGGCATTTCTTTTTTGGGTTATGTTTTCTTTAACGTTTACGAAAACGTAGCGTTTTGCAATAAAACTTTCCAGGCATCTTCCGTCTGGTTTTTGTCCAGCAGATTAGCTGCCAAACGGTGCAAGGCTTCCTGACGCTCTTCTTCAGAAAGGTTTCTATCGTCCAGTATGTTGAGCACCTCCGGCTTTTGCTGCCAGGCGTTTATTTCCTCCGCTTCCGGAAACTTCTCGACATTCCCCAGTCGCCCAAGTTGATTGCCCGTCAGTATTTTACTTAAACGGATATGCCCCGGGATTTGATCCACGCCTATGCCTTTTTGCCTCAGTGGCTTGGGTATGGTAAAAAGCGCCTCACCATTGGCCCGCACATACCAGTCGCCACCCATTCTACCGATAGCATCGAGCTTATAGGGGTCGATCTTTTTGTTTTCATCGAGTATGCGTTCATTGACATGTACGAGCAGCACGCGACAGAAAATCAGGTTGCCGGCGCCACCCTGGTCGCCGAGTTTGACCACTCGTTCCACTAGGCATTCCATAGATACCGGTGCTTCCAGAACTCTTGGCGGGCTTACCTTCTTACTTTTTGCTTCGGTAAAGCCTGCTTTTACAAACTCATTTACGCCTTTATCATATTCGGTCGAAGCGAGCGACATCTGTTCAGCCATGCTGTAGTCGCAAATATTGATCACTACTTCCGGCAGCTCTTCCACGTTCTCCAGGGTGTGCTTCGTGGTATTGTCGCGCACCCTTCTCGCTGGCGAAAAGACCAGCATAGGCGGATTGGCACTGAAGGCGTTGAAAAAACTATATGGGCTCAGGTTTACCCGGCCCGACTTATCGATTGTGCTGGCAAAAGCTATCGGGCGGGGCGCTACGGCGCCCAGCAGATAACCATGTAGCTCAGGAGTCGAAACTTTTTGAGGGTCAACGGTTAAATATCCCATCTATCTAGCAGGTAATATCTTTGAACTTACTTCTCCAAATCCGATGCGCACGCCATTTCCTTCGGCATATGCACGCATGGTTACCGTATCGCCATCCAGCAGAAATTTTCGTTCCGAGCCATCGTCAAGCTTGAGCGGTTTCGTGCCTTTCCAGGCCAGTTCCAGCATGGAACCGAAAGATTTCGGATCACTGCCGCTTATGGTGCCCGAAGCATACATATCGCCAATGCCCAGGTTACAACCATTTACCGTGTGGTGTGCCAGCTGCTGATTGACGTTCCAGTACAAGTATTTAAAGTTCGAATGGCATATTTTGTTTTCATTTCCGCCTTCAGGATGTAAAAACACCTCAAGCTCGATATCAAAAGCTTTTTTGCCTTCCGTTTTCAAATAAGGTAAAACTTCAGGCTCCTGTTTAGGGCTTTCTGTACGGAAAGGCTCCAAAGCATCCATGGTGACGATCCAGGGCGAAATGGAGGATCCGAAGTTTTTACCAAGAAATGGGCCCAAAGGCTGGTATTCCCAGGCTTGTATATCACGTGCCGACCAGTCGTTGAACAATACAAAACCGAATATGTATTCTTCAGCTTCTGCCGTGCTCACGCTATTGCCCATCCCGTTTTCCTTGCAGGTAATAAAAGCCATTTCCAGCTCGAAGTCCAGGCGCCTCGACGGGCCAAAAGAAGGTTGGTCATCCTGAGGGTCTTTATACTGTCCTTTGGGGCGCGTGATTGGCGTACCGGAAGGCACTATGCTGCTTGCCCGGCCATGGTATCCCACCGGCAGGTGTCGCCAGTTAGGTAATAATGCATTATTCGGATCGCGGAACATGGCGCCCACATTCGTGGCATGTTCAATACTGGAATAGAAGTCGGTATAGTCGCGCACAAAAACGGGCATATGCATGGTGACATGATCCATAGGTCGCATAGCTGCCTGTTTCAGTTCTTCATTGTCGCGCAGCTCTGGGTTATCGGCCAAAAGCAACTGGGAAACCCGGGTACGCACTTTTGAGGCGGCTTGCTTTCCCAAGGCCATGAATGCATTGAGGGTGTCGTAGGCAAAGACATTGTCTTCCGGCAGGCCCAGTCCGTTTAAATGGCCTTGTTCAAACAGTGCAGCCAGGTCAATCACCTGATCACCAATGGCTACTCCGGCGTGCGGGGCCTTGTATTCGGTATTGCTGAAAATACCAAAAGGCAAATTTTGAATAGGGAAATCCGAATTGGGGGGCACATTTACCCACGTAGTCAAATTCGGATCGTTGGGTTGATGGTTCATATGAATACTTTTCTCCAAACTTTAATTCAACATATTAGTGATGTAATTTGTAAAATTAAAAATTTGGCAATAAACGCCATGACAACCCAAATAAAATTTTGAATAATTCAAACAATATGGCAGTATACGCCATATTCTGCAAAGATTATAAGGCCAAAAGCTGAATTACTTGGTTAAAATTCTAATTGACGCAACCCTTTTTCCGCCAAATCCATATGATCATCGGAAATATCGAGGTGGGTCACCAGCCGGATGTCACGGGGCCCGAAAGGTACCGCCAGAATTCCAACATTTTTCAGGGCATCCATCACTACTTTTTGGTCCATGGTCTTCTCTGGTGTAAAAATGACGATGTTCGTTTCCACGGGCATCACGGATTCCACCCACGATAGTCCTTTTAAGGTCTGCTCCAGATGTTCTGCCTTTTCATGGTCTTCTGAAAGGCGGTGTACATGGTTGCGAATAGCATACAATCCGGCGGCAGCCAGGTAGCCCGCCTGTCGCATGCCGCCACCGAACACTTTTCTGATCCGCAGGGCTTTCGGTTTGAGGGCATTGGACATCAATAGCGCTGATCCCACCGGTGCGCCCAATCCTTTCGACAGGCAAATGGAAATGGTGTCGAATACATTGCCATAACTTTTCGGTTCATCACCGGTTTTTACCAACGCATTGAACAAACGGGCCCCATCGAGGTGCAGGGCCAGGTTGTGTTCGCGACATACCTTTTGTATGGCCTCAATTTCACTGAAGTCGTAGCAGCATCCGCCGCCTTTGTTCATGGTGTTTTCCAATGATACCAAACGGCTGACCGGCGCATGGATGTCATCGGGTTTGATATTTTCAAGTAGGTGAGCGGCGGTTATCCTTCCGCGGTCGCCATTCAGCAGGCAAGGGGTGACAAGCGAGTTGGCCGCAATACCTCCGCCTTCATATAAATAGATATGCGAACGCTTGTCGCAGATCACCTCATCCTGGGGTTGGGTGTGCAGCCGTATGGCGATCTGGTTGGTCATGGTGCCCGACGGACAAAAAAGCCCGGCTTCCATGCCGAGCATATCCGCCAGCTCCTGTTCCAGTTTTTTGATCGTTGGGTCTTCACCAAAGACATCATCACCCACTTCAGCCGCCAACATGGCTTCCAGCATTTCCGGAGTTGGCTTTGTTACGGTATCGCTCCTGAAATCTATAGTTGTACTCATTTTGCGCCGCAATATCTTTTTATTGAAAATGCTGCTTTGGAATCGCCCAGTTCCACAGCTTTTTTCCAGTCTTCGCAAGGGTCGCTTTCCATGCCATTAAGTCGGTATTTGGTGTTGCCCAGCACCCGCCAGTAGGAAGCATTTTCTGTATCGAGGCGGGCTGCCTGGTCCAGGTCGCGAATAGCTTTCACAAAATCGCCTCTTTCGCTGTAGCAAACACCCCGGTTATAATAGGTCAAAGCATCTTCCTCATTGATTTTCAGTACTTCATTATAGTCGCTAATGGCCGCATCGAACCTTCCTATCTGCTGTCGGATCCAGCCACGGTTGTAATAGGTATTGGCATTGGATTTATCCAGTTCAATGGCTTTGTCCAGGTCGGCCATCGCGCTTTGAACGTCTTCCATGTAAATATAGGCCTCAGCCCTCGAGACATAAACACCCTCGTCTTTGGTATCCAGCTTGATAGCCGCCGTGTAATCCGTAATAGCTTCGTTGTATTCGCCTAGTTGAAGATGGCAGTTGCCCCGGTTTTTGAAGGCTTCTTCGCGGTTGAGCCCGCCATTGATGGCGCTAGAGTAATATGACATCGCCAGCGGATACGATTCTTTGAAGAAATAACTCTGTGCCAGGTAAAACTCCAGCTCCGGATCAAGCGGCTCTATCTTCTGCAGGATCTGAAGATCCCGGATCACATCATCGTAGTTTTTCAGGAAATAGTTGGCCAGCGCACGGTTTTCATAAGCTTTCGCATATCGCTTATCCAGCTCGAGGGCTTTCTCAAAATCAAGCAGTGACTCCTCGTACTGATCCATATTCAACTTGGCCTTACCGCGATTGTTGAATACAATGGCACCGTTCATGCCCTGATCTATGGCAATGTTGTAATCGTTGATCGCATCATTATAGTCCTTGTTCTGAAACTTGGCATTTCCTCGTTTGGCGTAGGCTTCGGGGTAGTCGTTTTGCCGTGAAATGGCCTTGCTCAGGTCTGTTATGGCGGCCTGGTACTTTTTCAGTTCATATTTTGAATGCCCCCGGTTATGGAAAAGTGCTGCCGAATCAATGCCCATCTGCTCCGCTTTTTCGTAGTCGGGAATAGCGTTGGTGTAATCTTCCATTCGATAATAAGACGTGGCGCGGTTGTAATAGGCTATGTTGTCGGCCTCTCCCAGATCGATAGCTTTGCCCAGGTCATACACGGCCCTGTCATAGAATTGTAAATAATAACTGGCATTACCACGGCAGTAGTATGCAAGCGCCGACTTTTCACCCTGTGCCATGGAAACGCTGAGGTACTTCACCACAGGATCGTATTGTTGCAGATAGTAATAAGAAATGCCAAGCTTGCCAATCGCATTCATATTCTTTTCGCCTTCGAGCGACTTTTCGAGATCAGCCACGGCTTTTTCCCACTGCTTTTGCTCGTAGTATATGCTTCCGCGATTTCGATAGGCAAGGTAGAAGGCATTGTCGAGCTCAATGGCCTGGTTAAAGTCGGGAAGGGCGGCATCCAGCTTTTTCTGTTGTACCCTGGCCTCGCCGCGTTTATTAAAAACAGTGGCATCCTTCATGCCTTTGGTGATGGCCTGGTCATAGGCCTGCTCCGCAGCGGCAAAGTCGTTGGTTTCATAACGGCAAACACCAAGGACAAACCAGTTTTCCTTATTATTTGCACCTTGCGTCACGGCTTGTTCCAGGTCGGCGCGGCCTTCTTTGTAGTGCGCCAGCTGATAGTGGGCATTACCACGGCTGTTCAGCAGGCGGGCATTGCTCACACCTCCTTCTATTGCCTTGTCAATGTTGCTGATCGTTTTCAGGTAGTCAAAAAGGTTATAATAGGCGAGTCCGCGAATGGCATAGCCCTGCGGATCGTCAATGCCTTTTTCCAGTGCATAGGTCAGGTCGTCGATGGACTTTTGATATTCCTTTTTGGTGAATAATATATTGCCACGGGCAAAATAAGCATCAGGCTTTTGAGTGCCCATTGTGATGGCGGTATTGAGGTCCTGAAGCGCTTCATCGAACTGACCATTTTTAAACCGGGCATATCCCAGCATGCGATAGAGCTCCTGGTTGTTCTCACCAAGTTCTTTTGCTTTTATCAGGTCATCTGCCGTTTTTACATATTCTTCGGTAATGAAATAGGCCAGCCCGCGATTGTAATACCCTTTGGCATAGCCTTCTTCAAGCGAGATCGCCTTTGAAAAATCTGTAATGGCGGCAGGGTACTGCTTCAGGTAGAATCTGGCCTTGCCGCGGTTGTTAAAAATGAGGTGTTCATCAGCTTTAAGGGCAATTGCTTTGTCATAGTGACCGATAGCTTCCCCGTATTTGTCCTGTTTGAAGTACAGATTGCCCAGGTGGTAAAGCCCTTCGTAATTGGCGGCCCCGGCTTCTACCGCCTTTTTGAGGTCAGCAAAAGCTTTCTGGTCTTCATCGAGGTGGTAAAGCGCATTACCCCGGGTCAGGTAGGCTTCCGGCGCTTCAATACCCATGGTGATGGCAGCGTTGAGCGCGGTAACCGTGCCCCGGTAGTCTTTGGTGCCATACTTGGCCATGCCCAGGTTGTAGAATAAAGCTTTTTCCTTGATGCCTTTATCTATAGCTTCGGTATAGGGTGCAATGGAAGCTTTCAAATCCCCCGTCTCATAGAAGGCGGTACCTAGCCGGTAGTAGTTCTCACCAGACGTTGCCCCCTTGTCGATCGCTTGCGTGAGATGATCTATTGTGGAGGGCCAGTCTTTCAACTCGAAATAAGCGCCTCCCATTTGCGACAGGTAGCGCGCATCGTTTTCGCTACCCAGCAGCTTTTTATAATCGGCTATGGCACCCTGCCAGTCTTTATTATCATACTTCGCGTCGGCGCGGTTTTCAATAGCCTTATCGTAATCAGGCTTCAGGCGGATGGCGACATCATAATCCGCTATGGCAGCTGAGTACTGTTCTTTGAGATATTTTGCTTTTCCGCGATTGTTAAAAATGATCGGTTCATCCTTTTTAAGGGCAATACCCTGATCATACATGGCAATGGCTTCGTCGTATTGCTCTTGTCTGAAATGCAGGTTTCCGGCCTGATAATATACATCGTAATCTTTAATGCCTTTTTCAATCGCCTTTTTCAGGTCATCCAGCGCTTCGGTATCTTTCTGCTGCACACGCGCCAATCCACGCATGCGAAACATTTCACCCTCCTCTACATTTGCATCGATGGCTGCGCTGAGAGAGGTAATGGCTTCGCGGTAGTTTTGCGTAAGGTAATAGGCCGTTCCCAGTTGCGAGTAAGCTTCTGCTGATATTTCTCCCGATCGTTCCGCGGCCTTGAAATAGGTTATGGCATCTTTGTAGTTCTCCTGCTGGTAAAAGGCCTGTGCTGCCATCAGGTAGTTGTCCTGCGATTTTTGTCCGCGCTGTATGGCGGATACGAGGTTATCGGCCGCTTCTTTATATTTCTTTTGCTTAAACTGGGCATGTCCCAGCCATGCATACCACTCTGCGCCGTTGTCACCGCCTTCGATGATGGCGGCCAGGTCGGTTTCTGCGGCCGGCCATTTTTCAGCTTTGTAATTGGCCGTGGCGCGATTTTCCAGTGCCTTTTTGTATTTCGGGGCGATTTGCAGCGCTTTGGAAAAGTCGGCAATGGAGGCGTCGTATTGCTCGAGCAAAAGCCTGGCTTTACCCCGGTTGTTAAAAAGAATTTCGTCTTTGTTCAGGCCGGCGTTTACTGCTTTATCGTAGGCCTCTATGGCTGCTTTGTAGTCTTCCATTTGAAAGTGGGCATTGCCAAGGGTGTAAAAGGCCTCCGGAATTTTGGCGCCCAATTCAACCGCTTTGGTCAGATCCTGAACGGCGGAACTATAGTTTTTGAGCTCGTAATGCGTAAGTCCGCGATAGGCAAACAAATAATCCGTGTTCACGTGCGACTTCACCGCTTCGTCGAGGTCTGATTTCGCTTTGTTGTAATCTTTGAGCAAAAAATAGGCTTGTCCGCGCCGGGCGTAGACCTCTTTTTCCTTGTAGTTACCCTGGATCACCTGTGTGAAAACCGTGATCGCTTCCTGGTATTGTTCGGCATCCAGCGCTTTCAGGCCTTCCTCGTATTGCGACTTAAGCACGTTTTGAATGGAATCCTGGTCAGTCTGCTGTGCCAGGATGTGGTTGGTGATGGCAGAGAAAAAAATGGCCATACAGAAAAAAATGCCTGTACGTATCATATCGATCGTTTTGTTAATGGGTAAAAATAGTGAAAGTGGATTGATTACGAAAAGGGACAGCAAAGTAAGGGGTAAGGTTGGTCGAAAAAAAAGGGTTGTTGGTCTAATTTTGGTTCAAGGGTTCATGGGTTTAGTTAAAAGCACTTTTTTGCTCGAGGCTCGAAGCTGGAAGCTGGAAGGGTTTGGCTCACAGCTCATGGTTCATGGATTTAGCTAAAAACGCTTTTTGTTCTAAGCTCGAGGCTGAATGCTGGAAGGGAATGATAGTTTAAAGGTTAAAGTTTAATGTTTAAAGGTTTAAGGCTCAAAGCTCTTGGCTCAACTCCCTTCAGGAAGTCAAGAGGCTAAAAGAACATTTTTGCTCGAAGATCGAGGCAGGAAGCTCGAAGGTTTTGTTCGGAGCTGGAAGGGATACAGGCAGATATTTGCTTTAAGCTATCGGCCCGGCCTTTGAACCCTTGAACTTTTGAACCGCTGAACTTATAATAGGCCGTTGCAGGTGTTGTCACCTGCAACTTTTCATAGGTTTAGCTAAAGGCTCAACTTCCTACGGAAGTCAAGATGTTGAAAGCGTTTTTTGCTTGAAGCCCTTTGTGCCATCTCTGTGATCGCTGTGGTAATAGGGGATCATACACCGCTTGAAACGGTTGATGATTTTTAGGGATTGATGGAAATTCATAAAAAAATAACCCTTTTCTATCGATGATTTGCATAATGGACTGTACCTTAGGGCTTTTGAATAAAGCAAGCTATGTGGCGGTTCCGCAAAATATTTTTTCTGATGGGCATTTCCATTAGTCTCTCCTTTTCAGCTCAGGCTGAAGCCGATACGACCCGGGCACAACAATATTTTGACTTGGGGGAGGAGTATCTGTTTCAATACCAGTTCGATAGTGCAAGACATTATTTTAAAGCCTCATCAGAGATCTATCGAAGTCTGGAAGACTGGGAAGGGCATATTAAATGTTTGAATAAGTTATCGGAGTCTTATTGGAGAAATTATGAATTGGAAGAAGCAGAGATGTTTACTGATAGTGCATTACATGCAAGTTTAAGAAGGTTTGGAAAATTACATCCTGAGACTGCAACTGCATATTATAATTTAGCTGCAATAGAATCTATTTATGGCGATTATTCGAAGAGTCTTCAATATTTAAATTTATGTTTAAGTATTGATTTAAAGATATACTTTGAAATCCATAGTTATATAGCCTCTGATTATGAATCTATTGCTATTGCATACGACGATTTAGATGAAACAAACTTAGCTTTGAAGTACGCTTTAAAATGTAAAAGAATTAGGGAATCGGTCTTTCAGTCAAACAATTATAAATTAGCTTCGACATACAGTAATTTGTCTATTTATTTTAAAAAAATTAGGGAATTTGAAAAAGCTTTAAATTTGAATGAAAAAGCAAACAAAATAGCAAGATCACTATATGATCGAAAGCATCCTCGATACATAAATACATTTATAAATTCAGCTTCGCTTCATTTTGATGCAGGTAATTACATAGATGCAATTAAAACATTGGATTCTATATCTTATGCAGAAGATTTAGATAATATTAAACGAGAAAAGGAGATTTATTATGTGCTAATGGGTAAAATTAATCATTATCAAAAGAAAGATTCGATAGCGATAGAATATTTTAATAATGCGAAAAAAATTATATTGGATAATCAAAAAAGCTATGATCAATTATCATTTATTAACAATTGGTTAGCAAAAATATATTTAACTAAGAATAAAAAAAAATTACTATCATCCGATAAAAGTTGTCATGAATTACTATGATGTTGGAATAATCCAATAGCGAGGCTTTGATGCCTCGCTAAAGTTTATGATGTTTGAAGTCACTACAAACCAAACATCATGTCTAAAGTTACGAATCTTGCTGGTCAACCGGTACTTTGTCAAATACTTTCTTTTCTTCCACGCGAAATAGTGGACGTTTGTGTCAAAGAGCACAACAGTGATCACTACTATAAAACGCTGACTACATATAAGCAACTTGTTTTTATGCTATATGGTGTTGTGACCAGGTGCCATTCATTGAACAGTTTATGTAAAAAGCTCCTTTTCCTGGAAGATAAATTGACCTACCTGGGCATTCACAAACTTCCGGCTGTCAGCACATTGAGTGATGCCAATATCAATCGGAGCAGCGAAGTTTTTGCCTCCATATACCGTCAACTTTATGAACATTACAAGGAGGAATTAAGCCCGATTCAATGAAGTTTTCTCGAG
>DNTA01000305.1 GCA_003500135.1 Cytophagales bacterium
AACTTGACAAAGTAGGACTAACCACGATTCTATTTATGTTGAAATAGATTTGGGAAAAACCATGGAGGTACGCGCATTGCAAATTAACTTCCAGGACTTTAACAGTAAAATTTTCGGTCGTCCCGACACTTTGCGCCAGCAATTTGTGATCAAGGGTTCCACTGATGGAGAGAATTGGGATGTCATAGCCGATTATTCTGATAATCAGAAAGATATGCCGCATGCCTATATTGAATTGGAGGCGCCTTCCAATGTTCGATATGTAAGATATGACCACAAGTATGTTACCAATGAATATCTGGCGATTTCAGAATTCAGGGTATTCGGGAAAGGCGGAGAAGCGCCTCCGGCAACTCCGGAGAGCTTTTCGGCCAAACGTCATAGCGATCGAAGGAACGCCGATCTGTCCTGGTCGCCGGTTGAGGGAGCCACAGGATATGTTGCCTACTGGGGAATAGTGCCGGATAAGTTGAACCTATCGGTATTGATGTATGATGAGCCCAATTATGAAATCAGGGCGCTGAACACGGATCAAAAGTATTATTTCCAGGTAGAGGCTTTTAATGAAAACGGGATTTCGAAGCAAAGTGAAATAATAGAAGTAGAGTAAATATGATTCGAAACATCCTGTTTTGTTTAGTTGCTTTGCTGGTTTTTTGGAGTTGTAATTCCAAGAAGGGTCGTGAGGCTATTAATTACGAAACCGTGGAGCTACCCGAAAGGCCTAATATTGTATGGATTGTGGCGGAAGACCTTAGTCCTGTAATTCCGGTTTTTGGTGACAGCACGGTAAAAACGCCTCATATAAGCCGGCTTGCGGAAGAAGGGGTAACCTATACAAATTTTTATTCTCCATCGGGCGTATGTGCGCCAAGCAGGGCTGCCATAGCCACAGGAATGTATCCAACCAGGATTGGCGCTCATCATATGCGTACCGGACCATGGTTCAGGTTTACCATTAAAGACCAGGCCATTAAAAATTATTCGAGAAAAGCCTATGAAGCCATGCCTCCGGCGGGAACCCATATGATGAGCGCTTACTTGCGTAAAAATGGTTATTATTGTTCGAATAATCCAAAGGAAGACTATCAGTTCAGAAGTGAAATGACAGCCTGGGATGAAAGTAGTTTTGATGCTCATTGGAAAAACAGAAAGCCCGGGCAACCGTTTTTCGCCATTTTTAATTTAGATGTGACCCACGAATCAATGCTGTGGCGTAAAGAAAGTGATTCGCTTTGGGTAGATGAAGAGTTGGAAGTACCTGTGCCTCCGTACTTGCCTTCCACTGAACCTGCCTTAAAGGATATCAGGAGGATGTACTCTAATGTAAAGGAAATGGATCGAAGGGTAGGGCATATATTACACGAACTGGATAGTGCAGGTTTACTCGACAATACCATCGTTTTTTGGTATACCGATCACGGCGGTCCCCTTCCACGTCAAAAGCGGACGATTTATCATTCAGGCCTGCATTCACCATTGATCATAAGATTCCCCAACGGCCAGTTTGCGGGTGAAGTTGATGATCAGTTACTTAGTTTTATTGACCTTAAGCCCACGGTTATGTCGCTCCTGGGCATGAGGCCTCCCGACTATGTTGACGGAAAGGCATGGATGGGAGATTATATGGTCGATGAACCCAGGGATTACCTGTATGCTTCGGCGGACCGTTTCGATAATCAAACAGACAAAATTAGGGCAGTTTTTGATAAGCGATATAAGTTGGTTAGATATTATAATACGGAGCAGCCCTATTACCTGCCGGTAAAATACAGGGAAGAAATGGATATTATGAAGGAATTGCTGAGAATGCGACAGGCTGGTGAATTAAATCAATACCAGGCCCAGTGGTTTCGGGCGACCAAAGATTCAATTGAACTCTTCGACCTTAAAAATGATCCACATGAATTACACAATCTTGCCAGGGATCCTCATTATCAAAGAAAAATTTCTGAGCTAAGAACCAGGCTGGATCATTGGATAGCCGAAATGAAGGATAAAGGAATGATGCCGGAAGAAAAGTATATCGCTTCGATTTGGCCCAGTGGTCAGCAACCGGTCACGTCGAGCCCTGAGATCTCAGTAAAAGGTGGGGCAATAGAATTGAAGTCTGAAACCGAGGGGGCCAGTATCGGGTACCAATGGGCCAATCATGCAAGTGGACTTACCAATAGTTGGGAGATTTATACAGAGGCAATTAAGCCGCATAAAGGAGATACATTGTATGCGAGGGCGCATCGAATTGGTTATCGACCAAGCGGGATGAGTAAAAAAGGCTTCTGAAAAATATGAATTTAAAAAAAGCCCGGTTATGGTACCGGGCTTTTTTATCGGCTAAAAAGTGTATTTCAAGTTCAACCGGATCTGTCGGCCAGGTTCGAAAAACAGACTGTTTTCCGACATGTTTTTATATGGCCTTGACAGGTGATCGACATATTCAACATCTGTGATATTATCTGCTTTGACGTAAAAATACCAATGTTTTGTAGGTTGAAATGATACAAAGGCATGGTATACCACATATCCCGGAGTGGTGGTTTCATCAAAGGACGGGGCCACACGATCCTGTTCAGCGCATAGTTTACTTCCGAATCCTGCATTCCACTTACTTTTATTGAACTGCACTTCCCAACGTGAGGTCAATGGTGGGATTTCAGCCAATGGCTCATTCCAGCTCTCATTTTGTGCATAAGTATAAAATTGCCCACCTACCAGGGATATGTTAGGCGAAAGATGCCATTTTAATTCCCAGTCAAATCCAACCTGATAGGCATCGGGCACATTAGTAAATCGTTTAACTGCCGTGGGTGGTTTTGAGGGCATAAATTTTTTGCTTAAAGTGGTGTCTACACGACCCATGATATAGTTGCCAAGTTTTGAATAGAAAATATTTGCATAACCTTCAACTTTTTTGTTCTTGTAGCGGTATGCTAAATCAAATTGCAGGTTTGACTCGATCGCGAGGTTGGGGTTGCCAAGGTATTCATAGGCATCCATTCCCACTGTAAAATGGTTGATATACATTTCAACAAGCTCAGGGGCACGCGATCCCCAGCCAATAGCTCCTGATAGTTGATGTGCATTGTTCAGGGCGTAGGTAAGGCTGCTGAACATATTAAATGAGGTCATCTGTTTATCAAAATCATTGCCATATTCGGCAGCAAAATCATCTTCAACATCCAATGCATTGTACTGATTTAAGTTACCTCTCAGTCCCGCTTTCCAGTTGAATTGAGCAATGTCTTTTTCCATTTCCACGAATAAGCCAGTGGTGCCCTGGTGGCTGTTTTGCCAGATTTTATCGGTCATTAACATCGGCATTTCGAGAGGTTCACCTGTCATCATATTTCGTTTGATCAACCTTTCCCGGTTTCCCTCTTTCCCAATATATCGCAAGTCAGCTCCTGCAAAAACCGAAGAGTTGTCGAATATCCATTCCAATTCAAAGCGACCTCCAATAGTATTGCTTTGTACAGGGCTTGTGGCTTCTACCATCATGAAATTGGGGCGATTCGCATTGCTCATCACATGGTCTACATGCGCCCAATATAATTTTGTTCGCCACAACTTATTGGCTGACCTTCCAAAATTTCCTTCATAATCCAATATAGCTACGGTACTTTGGTCATTATCGGTATCCATCGGCAAACCGGCGTGTAATACATCCCAGGCAAAAGATTGGCGAAAAGTAAGTTGTAGTTTTTTGTTTTTATCAGGATACCACCCGGTTTTAATGGAATAATCTGCCGTATGATACGCTGAAGCTATCTCCTGACCGCCGCCGCTCACATAATTGTCAAAATCCTGGAAGCTTCCACTAAGGTTAAGGTATTTGTTTTGATTCGCAATATCCAGACCTAAACCACCAAAAAAACCATTGCCATTACCCACATATCCGGTATTGGCATGAACACCTACAACGTGGGATCCCGTGTACTTCGGGGTTTCAGTTACGATATTAATAACACCGCCCATAGCCTGGCCATAACGAACATTGTAAGGTCCTTTTATAATTTCTATTTTCTTCACTTCATCAGTGGGTACATGCGTGGTCACCGGATCCATTCTATTAGGACAAGCTGGTGATATGAATAGGCCACCATCATAGATAAGATTGATCTGTTCATATTTAAAAGACCTTAGAACAGGTTCCATAGCAAACCCGCCTCTTTTTATCACGCCAAAACCAGGCAGGTTACTAAACAGATCGCCAATATCTGTGTGGTGGTCGTGTTTCATAAGTTCTTTACCGGTTTTCTGCCAGATAACACCTTCCTCACTCTCTTTAACCATAATTTCGTTTAACCTTCTAATGGCCGGAACCATTTCAATAGAAACCTCTGCTTCCATCACGGTTACTTCTTTCGTTTGAAAAGATAGGTGTTGAATCTGAAGTTTAACCGGCAAACCGGGTACCATTATCGTAAAATCGCCGTTCTTGTCTGAAATGGCATGTGTGTCATTATCTGAAATGGTAATGGTTGCGCCTTCTATTCCTATTTTGGTTTCCTGATCTATTAAATGTCCTTTAATGTACATTTCCTGAGCCATCGCCGAACAAAGCGATAACACGGTTATGAACAAGAGTATATAAAATTTCATAATGTAAATTCTAAAAGTAAATAATTGAATTGCCAACAATACAAGCTCATGCCCATTCTTTTTCTACTAAAAAAATGAAATGTTAGATAAAGGATTCAGAGCTTAGTTTCGGATTAACTCCTTGGGGGATGGAAAATGGCCTCTGACCATTCGATAGGTTTTGATGACTGATAATGAAATTTTACATCTGAAATATAAAAAGGCTTAATAAATCCTGGTAAATCAATTTCAGACCAAAACAATTCAGGCGTCAGTGTTTTGGCACTGATGATGTTGGCCTCCTCATGCTCTTCGGTGAGGGCGCTTAGTTTGGTGTTTAAATGACAATGTCCTCCGCATATTGTTATCGGTTTGTCACGATTGATGCATAGGTTTTCATAGTAGAATTGCTGGTTCAGATAAAATTCGGCAGTGATCCATAATGGCAACATTGACTGCACCAAAAGGAGCAGGACAAGTATTCCGGTGACAATATGAGTTAGCAGATATCTCATCTTTGTACAAAGATAAGGATCATATTTATACTTCTTTATGCGAAGGATCACAAACCGGCAATTTTAATAATCATTCTGCGTCGTAAGCCACCACCGAAGCTACTTCGTAGTTATTAAACTTCTCTCGTCCTTTCAGAAAGGTAAGTTCAATTAAAAAGGAAGCCAGCACAACTTCACCTCCTGCCTTTTCGATCAGGTCGCAGGCTGCTCTTGCGGTTCCGCCCGTTGCGAGGAGATCGTCATGAAGCAATACGCGCTCACCGGGCTTTAAGGCATCGCGATGGATTTCAAGCACATCTTGTCCATATTCCAGTTCGTATGATTGTTGATGGGTATCGGCAGGTAATTTACCGTGTTTGCGCACTAATACAAGACCTGCATTCAATCGAATGGCAAGATGTCCGCCGAAAATAAATCCTCGGGAATCTATCCCCAACACTTTTTCTACTCCAAGGTCCTTTGCTTGTTCATATAAGGCATCCCCCATTTTTTGGAGTGCATCAGGGTCTTTCAATAGCGTGGTAATGTCTTTGAAAACAATACCATCTTTTGGGAAATCGTGAACATCACGGATTTTAGATTTAAAGTAGGCTTCCATTTTATATCAGTTGAAAGCCAAATATAAAAAGAGGAAATAGGATACGATAAAAAAACAAGAATAATTATAGGATAACGAATTTAATTCCTTGCCTGTCTGAAAATGGCATGGAATAAACTGCTTAAAGCAATGGGGTTTCTTTTTACCTTTTCAGATTCATTGGGATTATCAGTGGTTTCATTTGCTGAAACCGACCATAAATGTGCAATTATATTGCTTTCCAATGGATTTTTATTGACTTTTTTAATATCAGTTTTTACTAATTCCTTTTCCGGCGCTTCCTGCTGTGTGCTACACTGTCTTATGTTAACCGTGGTTTCATCGTTCACATTCTTTTCAGTAGATGGTTTATCCCACGATTTCTTAAATTTTTCTAGTGAAGGCTGAAGTGTAGCGCTAAAATTGTACAAAATGGCGAAGCAGGTCAATAGCCCAAGCGCCAAGGTAGTATTTCTTATTATGATTCGCATCCTCTTCACAATATGGTTGTTTGCATTATGTGTTTCAATTGCTGTGCCAAAACAGTTAAAACATTGAAAATGAATCCGTTAGTATTATTGGTTTCTAAAAAAGTGTTCGGAAAAGAACAGTAAAAGGCAGTTGTGTGTTTGAATGCGGACGCTTTTTGGGCATAATCGTTTTATTCCACAGTAGTTGGTCATAAAAAAAGGTCAGTGAATGGTATTGGATCACTGACCTTTTTTAGCAAACCAGAGTTGTCTATTATTGCAGGATTTCCAGAATTTTAACAGTATGCCCCTCCAGTTCAAGACTACCTGAAAGGGTGATCTCAGTATTTTCAATTACGTCGAATGCCTTTGCTTCAGAAGGTAACAGTTCAATAAATTTCGCCAGATTAACATCCACGGTTGCTTCGTTTTTATTGAAGATGACCATGATTTTTTCATCTTCATTGAATCGAAAATAGGCATAAACAGCATTTTCGGGAGCGAATTGTACCAATCGGCCATTGTGAATGGAAGTTTTATCTTTTCGCCAGTTCAGAAGCTTTTTCATATATTCACTCGCTTCTTTTTGCTCGGGGTTGAGCCCCTTACCGGTAAATCCATTTACTTCATCACCTTCCCATCCACCGGGGAAATCTGTTCGGATGATACCATGATCACCCGGGGCATTTCGGTTCGTCATCAGGATTTCGGTACCGTAGTATATTTGAGGAATGCCACGTGTTGTAGCCATGTAGGCTATACCCATTTTGTAAAGGTCCAGTTTTTCATTTACCTGGGTATAAAAGCGGTCCATATCATGGTTGTCAGGAAAAACGACCAGATTATCAGGGTCGGCATACAGAAAGTCCATGGCCATCATTTCATACATCTTAACCAGGCCCTGGCCCCATTCTTTATCGTTTCCTGTTAATGCTTCCGAAACAGCGTGTTGATTGGGAAAATCCATTACGCTGGGGAGGCATGAAGTATAACCATCAGGATTTACCTTGCCCTGTTGCCAGTAGGCGACTATGGCCGGATCAACTGACCACTCTTCGCCAACGATATTAAAATACGGATATTCCTCCATCACAGCACAGGTCCAGTCGGTCATGAAGTATTTGTCCGGATATGGATACGTGTCCATTCTAATTCCGGAAATGCCTGAATATTCGATCCACCATATAGTATTCTGAATAAGATATTTGGCCATAAACGGGTTATCCTGATTCAAGTCGGGCATAGTGCTGACGAACCATCCGTCCTCAAAAAGCTTTTTATCATATTCCGAAGCATGAATGTCCTGAACAGTTTGACGTCGATGGTTGGTATTAACATAATTTCCGTCAAAATTGATCCAGTCGGATGACGGTGGGTCCAGCACAAACCAGTGCGCTGATCCGCAGTGGTTCATGATCATATCCATAATCACCTTGATGTCCCGATCAGCAGCTTTTTCACAAAATCCCCTATACTCCTCATTGCTTCCGAACCGGGCATCAACCTTATAAAAGTCGGTGGCTGCGTATCCATGATATGAATAGCTGGGCATGTCGTTTTCTAAAACAGGGTTGACCCATACTGCCGTGAAGCCCATTTCAGCAATGTAATCCATATGTTGATCGATACCGGCAATATCGCCCCCGTGACGACCTCCCTTATGATCGCGATCTGCTTTTTCTTTCATAGCTTCTATATCATCATTCGTTGGGTCGCCATTGGCAAACCGGTCGGGAGTGATGAGGTACATTACATCACTTGTATCAAAGCCCTCACGTAAGGCCGAGCCTTCTTCGCGGGCTTTAAGCGAATATTCCCTTCGCAATATTTCCTTTTTATTTTCCAAAAAGGTGATATCAAAAGAACCGGGCTGTGCATTGGGTTGGATAAGGAGGTTGAGAAAAAGATAGTTGGGGTTTTCCACACTTACAGTGGACTCCAATATGACTCCCGGATAATTCAACTCGGCTTCCAGGTGGCCAATATCTTTTCCATAAACCAGTAACTGAAGTTCGTTATTCACCATTTCGGTCCACCAAAAAGGAGGTTCAACCCTTTCAATTGAAGGTTGTGCAAAAGTTGAGCCCCAGGAAATGACTAAAGTTAGTAAAGCATAAAGGAGCTTCGAATTATTTATCATAACAATCGGATTTAAGGATTAAAAAGTTTTTTGTTGAGCAACATGTAAATATACCGGAAAAATACATGCAATAATGTGATCTGACAATGACAATGGTCAAATTATATTAAAAGCAGACAAGAGTATGGACAATCAAAGACATTTGGAGGTGTCATATTAAAGTTTGGAATGGAAGTGTGATCTGAAACCTCTTTCCCATCTTTTACTTGCCTCCCCCAAAACCAGCCGGCTTCTTTATGACTTTGCACCTGTTCAAGGCAACTACGGTCTCTTACCACACTTACCCGAAACAAGATTAGGTGCAATAGTGGCTTCTTTGAGGTTGCTTGCTTTATCTCACCCCGTTATTCGGCTAAATGTTAGGAAGTTTTTATCCATTCTCCAAAAATTCTAAACGAAAACAAGGAATATATTCTGGGAAAACTTGATCTTCTTGCCATTCACTACTAAATAGATGAACCAATTTAACTGATTTGTAAAACTCTTGTTCACGAGATGACATTTTATGTGCATGTATTGATATACCATATTGAACAAATCCTCCTTAGTCGGAAGCTTGATAGTTTCTAACTTAGAAGGATTAATCATTATTAAAATACAAAGAATAAGCTATGAAAAAAAAGCGTAACCATCATTGAAAGGGCATGTAAAAATGTTCCTAATTTTTCTGTTCATTACAAAAAGCTCCACAGATCGGTAGTTATTGCCGGCAAAAGCCAAAGCAACCTTACCAACTATGCCCGTTGTCTGGCCCATATGGCGCTTTTCCTCCAATGCGATCTGCTGGAACTGGACGATGATGCGGTACTGGACTATTTGCATCATTTCAAGAGG
>DNTA01000184.1 GCA_003500135.1 Cytophagales bacterium
AAGGCAGATTTTGAAAACCTAACAAGGGTTGCTTCTGGTAACAAGGGAAGCAATTTCCCAGAACTACATCGAGTAGTGATGAACCTGAAAAGCTGGCTAAGAGGCGTGCATCATCACGTCAACGATTTGCAAGACTACTTAAACGAATATTGCTATCGGTTCAACAGAAGTTTTATGAAAGAAAACATTTTCGATAACTTAATGAAACGGATGATTGAAGCCGAGCCTTGCTACATTAAAAATATTAGTCAGTAAATGCCTAAGTAAGTAAAAATATTAGGCTGCAAAGCCAAAATCTATTTTTCAATGTAACTGCAATAAATATACAATTTGTATTCATTATCAATAATTGAATTCCATTTAAAATAAATTCAATTACTACCGGTTTTTTACGAAAAGAGTATCAAAACAAATCAATCATTATCTTTTTCGCATAATTCAATAAAAAGGACAAAAAGTGTATTCTCCAACTATTATTCTGTTTCAATTTATCATTGCAGAATTTTACAAAAGTTTTTTACCTTTGCTGCCCAATAAATCATCAAGTTACCCGTTGAACTTTTATTCAATGGAGTAATTCGATGATTTTCATTTTTTTTTGAAACAAAAACCTAATAAGCTTTGACAGGAAAAACACTATTTGATAAGATCTGGGATGCACATGTAGTATCGGAAATAAAAGGCGGCCCCAGTGTGTTATACATAGACAAGCACCTCATTCACGAGGTGACCAGCCCACAGGCCTTTGCCGGTCTCGAAGAGCGTGACTTGAAAGTCTTTCGTCCGCAAAATACGGTGGCAACGCCTGACCATAACGTACCCACCATTGACCAGCACCTACCTATCAAAGATGAGCTAAGCCGTTTTCAGGTAAGCAAGCTTGCGGAAAACTGCAAAAAACATGGTATTACCCTTTATGGGCTCAACCACCCTTATCAGGGTATTGTCCACGTGATTGGCCCACAACTCGGACTAACGCAGCCGGGCATGACCATTGTCTGCGGAGATAGCCATACCTCTACCCATGGGGCATTTGGAAACGTGGCATTTGGCATTGGCACGAGTGAAGTGGAAATGGTTCTGGCCACGCAGTGTATCCTACAGCCCAAACCAAAGCGCATGCGCATCAATGTGGAAGGTGAGCTGGGCGAAGGGGTGACTGCAAAAGATGTGGTATTGTACATCATCTCCAAAATCAGCGCCAGTGGCGGTACCGGTTATTTTATCGAATACGCCGGGTCGGCCATTCGAAGCCTCAGTATGGAAGGCCGCATGACCGTGTGCAACATGAGCATAGAATCCGGCGCACGAGGAGGCATGATCGCACCCGATGAAAAGACATTTGACTACATACAAGGACGTGAATTCGCGCCAAAGGGAGCTGAATTTGATGCGGCTGTTGCCCGGTGGAAAGAGCTTTATTCCGATGACGACGCTGTATTTGATAAGGAGTACACCTACGAAGCCTCAGATATTGAACCCATGATCACTTATGGCACCAACCCGGGCATGGGCACAAAAATTGTTAGCTCGGTCCCTTCTCTGGATGATATTCCGAAAAGTGAGCAGTCGAGCTACAGTAAATCATTGAAATATATGCAGTTTGAGCCGGGTGAAGCACTTAGCGGCAAACCTGTTGACTTCGTATTCGTAGGCAGCTGCACCAACGGACGCATTGAAGATCTTCGCGCATTTGCTGATTTTGTAAAAGGAAAACAAAAGGCTGATAACATCACAGCCTGGATCGTACCCGGATCGAAGCAGGTAGAAAAGCAGGCAAAAGAGGAAGGGCTGGAAGAAATACTAAACGCCGCCGGCTTTGAACTTCGGCAACCCGGTTGCTCGGCCTGCCTGGCGATGAATGACGATAAAATACCGGAAGGCGCTTTGGCCGTATCCACTTCGAACCGAAATTTCGAAGGCCGACAGGGTCCCGGTGCACGCACCATGCTGGCCAGCCCGATCACGGCAGCAGCAGTAGCCATCACAGGCAGAATAATTGATCCCAGAGAATTGATGTTATCCCAAAAAGAACTTGCATAATGATAGAAAAATTCATAAACCTTGAGTCGACCGCCGTACCACTTGCGGTTGAAAATGTTGATACAGACCAGATCATTCCGGCACGGTTCCTGAAAGCCACCACCCGCGATGGATTTGGGGAAAACCTTTTTCGTGACTGGCGATATGACAAATCCGGTAATCCCAAACCGGATTTTGTTCTCAATGACCCGACCTACTACGGGGCCATTCTGGTGGCCGGTAAAAACTTTGGCTCAGGCTCAAGCCGAGAGCATGCAGCATGGGCGGTACACGATTACGGATTTAAAGTGGTGGTCTCCAGTTTTTTTGCCGATATCTTTAAAAACAATGCCTTAAACAACGGTGTGTTACCTGTTCAGGTATCGGAAGAATTTCTGCAAAAGGTATTTGAGGCAATCGAAAAGGACCCCAACACCAAACTTAAGGTGGACCTGCCGGAACAAACCATAACCATCGTAGCCAGCGGAACCCGGGAATCATTTGACATCAACCCCTATAAAAAGGAGTGCCTGCTCAATGGGTACGATGACATCGACTACCTGCTGAGTATGACAGAAAAAATCGAAGCTTTCGAAAAAGAAAGGGTATAGTTACTTATGCATATACGTGTATTAGATACGACACTTCGCGATGGCGAACAAACATCCGGTGTATCCTTTAATGAAAATGAAAAGCTACACATCGCCAAACTTTTATTGGAAGACCTCAAGGTAGACCGGATCGAGATTGCTTCGGCAAGGGTTTCTGAGGGCGAGTTTAGGGGAGCACAAAAGGTAATGCAATGGGCCGGTGAGAATGGACACCTCGATAAGGTAGAAGCGCTGGGTTTTGTTGATGGCGACACTTCACTGAAATGGATCGAAAAAGCTGGTGGCAAAGTCATCAATCTGCTCTGCAAAGGTTCATTGAAGCATTGCCAGCAACAGCTTCGCAAGACCCCGGAGGAACACCTCGAAGATATAAAAAGGGTACTTGAGCTTGCTCAAAAAATGGGCATCGGGGCAAATATTTACCTGGAGGACTGGTCCAA
>DNTA01000332.1 GCA_003500135.1 Cytophagales bacterium
AAAAATAGGTAAATGCCATGTTTTTAACATAGATTCGCAAAATAATTTAACCTGGATCATGCATTAAGATTCGTCATGAAAGCCCAAAATGCAATAAGATCAAGTGTTTAGGGTTATTTTGGCACGGAGGCGTGGCTAACCATCACGGTGAATACCAAAATGTTCATAAATGCTTGATAATGAAGCAGTTTGAACCTAGAATAGAATGATAATGCATGATTCAAGTTAAAGCAATTCTGATCTAGTTTTTCCAAAACCAACGAAACAAAAGCTATGCCTGCAATGATCGAATTTTTAAATGTGAACTACAATACCTATTAGCACATCCAACTGTAGGCATGTAAGGTCCGAATAACCTTAGTATTTTTAATTGGCTACCCATCACACCGTCATACGAAATGATCGATTTGTGATTACAAATGCCGTTGCACTTTCTCTACAACCTGTTGAATATCGAGCCATTCCATGCAGGCATAATCACCCCGCCAACAGGGTTTGCTACCAAATACTGAACAGGGCCGACAGGTTAGCTGGTCATGAGGAATTTCTACAATATCGGCCATATCCTGACCGTAACCCAGGAACCCGGCATAATGATGCGTAGCTCCCCATACGGATACAACTGGCACGCCACAGATAGAAGCGATGTGCATATTGGCCGAGTCCATGCTGATCATGACGTCGAGTTGCGCGATCAACTGCATTTCCTCTTCTATAGACAATTTACCGGCAACACTCTCCACACCGTCAAAGCGGTCTGCCAGTTTGCCCAGATTCCTGATTTCATCTATTCCACCACCGAATAACAAAATCTTCGCTTCTGTCTGTTTGACCAACTGTGGCAACAGGCTTTCGACCTTATTTTGCGGCATCATTTTGCCCTTATGAAAGGCGTAAGGCGCAAAACCGATCAGTTTTTTACCCTTTTTATCTTTCAGTAATTGTTGCACTCTGTCATTAATGCCGCAACCCGGAGTTACAATCCTTTCACCGGTAAGCTCAATGGGATACCCGAGTTTTTTAAAAACATCGGCATATCTTTCTGTTGAATGCTGAAGCGGTTGAAATACTTTTCGCTTCTTACGAATGAGCCTTCGCTTTTGAAGCCTTCCTTTATTGATGACCGCCACCTTTTGCCCCTGTACCTTTAAAAACAGTCTCAGGAGCTTAGTACGTAACACATCATGTACATCGGCAATTCCTTCCACGTCACCCAGTTTACTTATTTGCCTGGCCAGTTGCCAAAGCCCTCTGACTTTTTTATGTCGCCCTTTGAGGTCTATTTCATAAAAAGAGACATTAGGCAAATTCTCAAAAAAGGGCCTAAAAAGTGGGCGTGAAACAAGCGTGATTTTAAGATCGGGATATGTTTCACCCAATTGCTGCAATACGGGATACAACATGGCTACATCACCCATGGCTGAAAACCTCAATGCAACGATATGCGACCCCTCTTTTGGCATTTAAGACTTGTTTTTTCCGTAAAGAACAGGGTTTAGTTTCGGGTCGTTGTACATCTTCATTTGCCGGTACACTTTCATTACACGCTCGCCACTATCGTAATCCTCCAGCAGTTGCTCAATACTTGTCGAAAGGTCCTTTTCCTGCTCCAAAAGCACATCCAGCTTCGACATACATTTTTGTTGATGGGCTTCATCAGTATCAGCACGCGCTACCTGCTCCTTCATATGATAGATCTTTAACCGTAGAATGGAAAGCCGGTCCACAGCCCATGCAGGGCTTTCCGTATTGATTTTGGCATTTTCTGAAGGCGCAACATCCCTGAATTGATCTAAAAAGTAGTCGTCAATTTTCTCAACCAGATCCGTACGCTCCTGATTGGACCGGTCTATCCGCCTCTTGATTTCAAGCGCTTTTTCAGGTTCGATATTTGGGTCGCGAATAATGTCTTCGAGGTGCCACTGTACCGTATCAATCCAGCATTTTAAATACAAAAGGTACTCTATCGCGCCTTCAGAATACGGGTTTTGAATGGGGCTATCTACATCATCTTGGAAATGATAATCGTCGATGGCCCGGTTAAATATTTTTATACAGTTATCTGTAAACATCATGTTCCTTCAATTTTGTGGCAAATATATATAAAATATAAGGAGTAGCGGTCAATAGCCCTTCGCAGTATCGTCACCTCTGGGGTCGGCGCCACCTTCCAGCTTTCCGTCATCGCGGATCAGGATGGCATCTACACTTCCGATTTCCCTTCTCATCTTAAATTTATGGCCCATTGACCTCAGTTGCTCGACCAGTTCATCGTCGAATGCTTCTATTTCCATATAAACCTGATCCGGTTTCCACTGATGATGGAAGCGACCGGCTTCAACCGCCTGCTGCATATTCATTTCAAATTCGATCACGTTGAGTATGGTCTGAAAAACGGTGGTAATGATCGTGGGCCCGCCTGGGCTTCCCAGAACCATATACAGGCTGCTGTCTTTTTCTAAAATCGTTGGGGTCATTGAGCTCAACATGCGCTTTTCAGGTTCAATAACATTGGCGCTTCCACCTACCAGGCCGAACATGTTTTTCTCACCGACTTTCACTGAAAAATCGTCCATTTCATTGTTTAGGAAAAAGCCTGCCCCGCCTACCACTACTTTGGAGCCGTAGTTTCCATTTAAGGTGGTCGTCACTGCTACTGCATTGCCCCACTTGTCCACAATTGAAAAGTGCGTGGTTTCGGTTGATTCTTCGGGCATTTCACCAGCATAGATCAACCCAGAAGGTGTGGCCTTCAGCGTATCAAAATTTTCCATGCGACCATCCAGATACACACTGTCTACCAGAATTTCGGCAGGCACATCGACAAAGTCCGGATCGCCCAGATAGGCGGCCCTATCGGCAAAAACCCGGCGCTCGGCCTCGATCATTAAATGTACGGTGAGTGGATCATGGAAGCCCCATTCTCCTATGGGGTATCTTTCCATAATCTGAAAAAGCTGATGCAGGGCCACGCCACCGCTGGATGGAGGCGGCATGGTAATGACCTTATAGTTTTTATACCAAAATGAATAAGGATCTCTCCAGACGGACTGATAGTTTTCGAGGTCTATGCGATTGATAATTCCTCCTCCCCTTTTCATTTCCTCCATGATCAGCCTGGCGGTTTCACCTTCGTAAAAGCCATCCCGTTTATTGTTCAGGATACGTGTCAGGGTAAGGCCCAGCTCGTCAAACCGGATGGTATCGCCGGTCTGATAGTAGTTTTGTTTCAAAAAATCGGGTTTTACTGTATTGATCCGGAGAATCTGATCAACATTCTGGTTAAGCTTTTGCGCCTCGCGCTCGGTAAGCGGAAAACCGTTAATGGCGAGGTCGATAGCTGGCTGAATCAAATCTTCCCAAGGCAGGCTACCGAATCGCTCGTAAGCGCGTATCATGCCATCGACGGTGCCCGGCACACCGGAAGCCAGGTGTCCATGCGTACTGCTTAGGGGTCGTACATTGCCGTTGCCGTCGAGAAACATATCTGAGGTTGCTAGTACCGGCGCTTTTTCCCTGAAATCGAGGGCATAATTGGCCGTATCGGTTCTTACAACCATGAAGCCGCCTCCACCAATATTACCTGCACGTGGGTACACCACTGAAAGGGCAAACTGTACCGCAATGGCGGCATCAACAGCATTTCCACCTTTCTGAAGTACATCAAGCCCTATTTCCGATGCCAGGGGATGCGCGGAAACTACCATGGCAGAATCGCTCGTGACAATTTCACGGTCCTGTGCAAAAATCAGGTTTACAGTCAAAAAAATGATCAGTGAAACCGCAAATGCTTTGTAAAATACTTTACTCATTGTCCCACTTTTTGCTCTAAAAACAGATAAAAAGAGGCCTGATTACTCATCAATCCATATAGGCCCGTAAAACTTTTAGCAATATATGTAAAATATGGACTTGACTTTACAATTAAGACAATATTGACATGGTTTAGGTAGCGCTACTGGGAGAATTGTAAATATAATTGTTAAGTGATATTAGTCATAAACGGTGAAAATTGAATCCACCACTTTTGCGCAAACTTTATGATAGGATTATGAAGTATATTTTACTTTTTGCATTGGTTTTTGGGGTAAGTCAAAACATTAATTCACAACATCATGAGCCGGTACAATCAGTGCATGAAAACTCTGATGAAAATACAGGTCATAATGAAGTACAACATACCCACAATAAGCACATAGTGGCCTTTTATGCGGCTTTCACGCATATTCCAGGCGCTTTTTATGAAAGTGAGACCAACGAAAGAAGAAGTGGTAAATTCGTTCCAACCCTGGGGCTCGACTATTACTATCACTTTGCGCCGAAATGGGCTACGGGAATTATGGCTGATTTTGAATTTGACGACTACTATGTCAACCGCGGTGAAGAGGAGCTGATTCGAGATAATATATGGGTAGCTGCATTGGTGACAAAATATAAGGCGCACAAATACATTGACTTTTTTGCAGGCCCCGGCTATGAAATGGAACGAAAAAAGGGTAATACGGATCAGGAATCGATTTCTTTTTGGCTAATTCGTGCGGGAGTTGAATTTGCCGTACCTATTGAAAACAACTGGTATATGGGAACGTCATTTCTCTACGATTTCAAAGAGGAATACCATTCATTTTCATTTGGTGTCAGCTTTTATAAATCATTTTAACCTGATCATAATCGATCGTAAGCCCATTATCGTCGATTGCGGCCTCCACATTTTCTACGATGCATGCGGTGTTGTCCTGGACGGTTTTCATGCTTAAAGCGCATTACCCTTCGTGCCAATGTATCAAATTGTCCTTTCTGTCCGTCTTTACATATGTCGCGAATATCCCGAAAATGCTGAAAAGTAACATATTCAAAATCAGCATGCAGTTTTCCTAACCGGGCTGTTAGGCTATCAATACGTGCCTGGTCGTAACTGGCATTGATCAATTCGCCACTGATCAAAAGACGAACACTATCCATATTATTGTGAATATCCTGGATGGTAGCAAAATGATCACTTCTTATCTCGCGCAATTCGAGAAGTTGTTTATCATCAAAATGAAGTCTTCGCGCCATGTGGGGCACATCGTCACAAACGGGTGGCCGATCGAATGCCTGCTTTACCTTTTTGTCTTTTAAAATGGTAAAAAGCAAGAAAATATTGATGAGTACCAATAGGCCGATTAAAATTATTGTAATGTATTTTCTCATGATCTTTTATTCACTTTCAGTGGTTAGCAATTGGTCATAATCATCAATTGTATAGTAGACCAGGCCGTACTCAGTTTTGATCGCATCCAGTTCGCTCGTTGTTTGAGCTGATGGATTATAATATACCCATAACCCAAAAGCATTGACCAGCAACAATACGATCAGCGTTGCCCACTGTACTTTCAGATATGGCAGTACCTGCCGTCCACGATCCATCAATCGACCTTCCAGCCGGGTGTAGAAGAATGGTGGCGCTTCTACTCGATTGAGCCCTTCAAGGCTATTTAAAGTATTGTCTACTTCCCGTTCAATATCTTCTTTGTTACGCTTCATTTTATTGATCTTTATCTTGTTGATAATAGGCATACAAAATTTTCTTCAGGTTGTTTTTGGCCCGGTGCATCAATGACTCAACTGATGAAACAGATTTATGCATGGTTTCAGCAATCTCCTCGTAATTCAAACCTTCAATATGGAATAAGGTAAAAGCCACCTTTTGTTGCTCCGGAAGCCGGTCTATTGCATTAAAAAGCACTCCGGCCCGTTCTTTGTTTTCTGCTAGCACGCCGGGATGAATATTGTCAACGGCGCTTTTCTCGTGAAGATCCGCTTCATAGGAGGTCAACCAGCTCCACCGTTTTTTCCGTTTTCTTTTGCGCAATGCTTCCAATGACTTATTTACCGCTATCCTGTAGATCCAGGTTGATATTTTGGCTTCTCCCTTAAACCGGTCCAGGGATTTGAAAATCTCAATAAAAACCTCCTGAGACAGATCCTCTGCATCCTGTGCATTACGCAAAAAGCCAAGACAGGTGTTGTAAACCCTGTCCTGGTATTGAAGCGCCAATGCTTTAAAATCTGTTATATCAACCGGATCACTCAATAGCTATTCACTGTAGTTAGTTCAATTGCCTGCAATTTCCACGATGACCGTATCCACGTCCACCCCTATTACCGGGTCCCATTGGGCCACGTGCATCGAATATCGCTTTTTGTTCGTCATTGAGCAAATTCCGGACTTCCTGGCGGTGCATGATCCTGGCCTTCATTAGCTGCTGGTCAAGCATTGAAATCTCACTTATCAGGTTGTCGAGCGCTTTTTCCGATACATCCCCGCTTACCTGCATAGCCCTCAATTCTGCCATCTTAACCTGTTTTTCGGCCCTGCGCGTATTGGTCTCATTTAAAAATGACGTACGCAATGCCTTGATCCCTTCCATTTGTGCATCGGTCAAATCGAGCCTTTCCGCCATTCTTTCCATCCTATCTGCTCTTCCGGCTTCAAAAGAAGGGGCATCCATATTGCGCATTCCCCTGCCGTACCTTCTGCCGCCTTGTGCATAAAGATCGCCAATGGTAACTACGGCAACCAATGAGGCAATCAAAACAACTTTCCAATTCAATTTTTTCATCTCTCTAAATTTTGTTTTCATATACTTGGATGACATTGCTATGATCAACTTGCGCTGATGTACAAATTTTTTTGGTATAATTTTTCGTAAAACAAGCTTGGGAAATGGTCATCTATCTGTGAACAATAAATAGCCGGCCGTAAAGTAATATATTTGCATAGTTGACACAAAACACAATGAAGCATTGTAATGCTTTACAAATGCCATTCAATCTTTTATAAATTCCGCAATTTATTCCTTATAATTGTGGCGATTTACAAACCTTAACCTTTTTTAGAGCAATTTTTAACCTTATCTAATGGCAAACAGAGGACATTTTTCGAGTAAATTCGGATTTATTGCAGCAGCAGCCGGTAGTGCAGTAGGACTGGGAAATATTTGGAAGTTCCCTTTTGAAGTGGGCCAGGGAGGTGGCGCCCTATTCCTGATCATCTACCTGATTTTCTGTTTTGTACTTTGTTATCCCATTCTGATCACTGAAATCTCGATTGGCCGTAAGTCGGAAAAAAGCGCCGCTGTGGCATTTGACCAGCTTGGATATAAAAAGTGGACCTTCCTTGGAAAACTCGGTGTTTTGTGCGGTGTCATGATCCTTTCTTTTTACAATGTAGTGGCCGGTTGGGTATTTGGTTACTTTGTGGAGATCGTAAAGGGCAATTTTGACATAGGAAATGAATTTGGCGCCTTCACAACTAATATCTGGCGTACGGGAATATACTCAATTGCCTTTTTGGTTTTTACAACCATTATCGTGTCGCAGGGAATTACAAAAGGTATTGAAAAAGCCAGCAAAATATTGATGCCCGTACTGATCGGGATTATTTTGCTCCTTGTGTTCTATGCCTTTACACTACCCAATTCCGGCGCGGGTGTAGAGTACTACCTGGTTCCTGACTTTTCAAAGCTTTCTCTTCAGGTTGTCTACAAAGCGCTTGGTCAATCATTTTTCTCCTTATCCCTTGGACTGGGTGCACTGATCACCTACGGAAGTTACCTTGAGCGACATGAAAACATTGTATTTAGTGGAGCGCTGATCACCCTGGCTGATGTGGGAATTGCCTTTTTAGCCGGATTGATGATCTTTCCATTTGTCTTCTATCAGGGCATTGACCCGGAAGGTGGCGCTGCATTGATCTTCCAAACCATGCCCGGTATTTTTGAAAGCATGGGTAGTTTCTGGGGTATTTTTATTGGCGGCCTGTTTTTCCTTCTGCTTTCATTCGCTGCTTTGACATCTACCATTTCCCTTCTGGAGTTGCCGGTGGCATATTTTGTAGACCAGAAAAAATGGAAGCGAAAAAGGGCGGTTTGGGTTTCCGGATTGATCATATTCCTGTTGGGCGTACCTTCACTTCTTGGAAATGGCTATTCCGCATTTTTCACGGAGTTCATCACCTATTTCGGTACCGATAGCCCTCGCGACTATATGACTTTTATCGGGGATGTATTTATCGATACCCTTCTTCCACTGGGCGGGTTTCTGACGGCCATATTTGCGATCCATGTATGGAAAAAGGGCAACCTGGTAAGTGAGCTTAGCGATGGCGCCGATAATTTTGCCGGTTCATGGCTGAATACCTATATCATTTTCAGCCTGAAATATATTGCTCCTGTTATTCTGGGCGCCATATTCATTTTCACTGTTTTAGAGAAGTTTTTTAGCATTTCGATCCTGTAAATCCTCTTGCAGTCGCGGGCTTTTCAGGGAAGTACAAGTTTCATTTTTGCTCGGGTTTAAGTATCTTATACCGATATATTCACTTAGTATATAGTGAATGAAAGGAAAAAAAAGGAATGGCGCATAGAATATCAATGGTAACTCTGCGCTAAAATTGACGTTCAGCTAACTATACCACAGTGTAGATGCACAATAAGAACAGTATTTTGGGATACAGGGAATCCATAGTTATCATTCTGATTGCCTTTTTGGGATTTCATCAAAGCTCATATGCCCAGGACTGGGAGGAAAAAGAATTGGAGTACTACAAAGCAATTGACGGCAATTTGTACATCCCGGGCGACCTTCTTTACCTGAAAACCCCTGAGTTCAATGACAAGTACCTTTATGTAACCCTGCCTTCGGGTATGCTTCCCACGCCTGAATACACGAAAGAGCTGGCTGAGAAACTCATGGAGATTCAGGAAATCGTGTTGATGAAGGACAATGTGACACAATTGAAATACGTCACCTTTCGTGTGGAAGGCAAAAATAATCCAACTTTGTGGGTAATCATTGATGGTGCCCTTCAATTAAAAGAAGTGGAAGGCTATCTTACACCTACCACCAATAAGCGCAAGGATGACAGTTTTTAAACCTGTTATTTGGTCTCGCTTTCCTTATCAATAAGTTCTTTTTTGATCATTTCCAATTGATTGTAGGTGCGCTCAACAGTTCCAGTCTGATTTTTTATAAATTTTAAAATGGCGTCGTCACTTCCTTCTTCGGTATATCGATTGAGGCGCATTAACAGACTATCATTGACTGATGTTACGTTTTCAATGAAAAACTGATCATACTTCACTGCATCATCGGTATCAAAAGCCATCTGATAGGCTTCCTTGTATTCCGGTCGGGTTTGGTCGGGTAGTTTTACATTTTTTTTAAGGGCCAGTACATTGAGTTTGAACTGAAAGTCGCTGTAGTCTTTCTTCAATTCCTCGGCCAGGTCGTAAACTTTTTTGCTGTATGCCATTTGCTTATCTAATGTGAGCACGGACATTTGCTCGATAAATTGCGCATCGCTCTTAAGATTTACTAGAAACAAGGCATCATCCTGAAGGTTGCCATATTTGTTGTCTGTGTTATGAATAACAGCTCCCTGATATGAAGTGGTTGTACGGCAGGCCAACAAAAAAACCAAAATGCCGATTGAAAATATTTTGCTACACATATAAATGCAAATTTAAAAATTTAATTAAAAAAAAGAATCCACAGTTGCTTTAAATACGATATATTGATAGAATAGCTCATTCCGGATTTCACGCTTATTGGTTTTGTTGAGGTTTATCCAATTTTTGGTTACAAAATCGAAATAAGTAGTCATTAAAGGATCGCGATCATTTAGGGCCACATTTTTGAGTGCCTGTCCAATTGGTATTTGCAACATTTTCACCTTGCCCTGATATGGGCACATCGGGAAACCCGGTCTTTAAAGAATAATTATCTTTTAAATATAACCCGGAAAACCCATGGCATTTTCCGCCGCCAGGTCCGATGATAAATGTCGGACTGTGATTGAAACAAGATCAGATGACGATTTTCAAAATTACTGATTATTAACCAGTTACAATTTTAATTGCGGTTAAATGCATAACAAATACTAGCCCAAATTTGAGCAACGGGAGTTTTGAAAATGTCAGGGTTAAACTTGGCATAAATTGTTGAATATCAATTATTATCAATAATTTATCGTCATTATTCATAGCAATGTCATGAATAATCCGGGTTAATCTGATTGGAATATATTAACAACCTACAGATCTTCCGTAACGGTCAGTTTAAGGCCAATAAACACTTATAAAAAAATGAAATAATATTAAAGGCATTTTGTAGGATTATCCCAGGTAAAAAATATTTCCAACGATGCAAATTTTAAGATTTGGCCTCCATAATTTTTTTTGCCTGTCCTATCCAATCGTCGCGTTGAATCCTTCCCGGGAAGAACTCAATAATCTCCGATATGGTTTCAATGTCGACCGGGGTAAATTTGCTTATCTGCCCGAAGGTATAAATACCCAGAAAATTCAACTTCTCCTGGATATATGGCCCTATGCCTTTAATTTGCTGAAGATCCTGGGCATCTTCAGGATGAGCAATTCCAATAAGCGAATAATCGATTTTATGTTTCTTTTTTTTCATCCTTTCAAATAGTGCAGTTCGTTTTCCTCCACTATATACCAATTCCTGGGCCTGAGGTACCCATTCATCCCGATTTATTCTTCCGGGAAAGAATTCAATGGCTTCCGATACTGATTTTTCGTCTTCCTTATTAAAGTTGGCAATTTGCTTATAGGTATAAATATCCAAAGCATTGAGTTTTTTCTGTATCCAACCGCCGATTCCGCTGATCACTGTCAAATCATCGGCTTCATCCTTTTGGGCCACACCTATGCGATCATAGTTGATGTTATTTTTGCGTTTTCTGATGTTGTCTAGTAATTGAGACTTTTTTTGCCCACTATACAACAATTCTTTGGCCTGCGCGACCCACTCATCCCTTTCAATCCTTCCTGGAAAATACTCAATGGCTTTATTAACCTCTTTAATATCTTTTTTGCTAAACTTGCTTATTTGTTTAAAAGTAAAAATATCAAGTGCGTTCAATTTTTGCTCTATAAACGAACCTATGCCACTTATCATTTTAAGGTCATCCTTTTCGTGTTTCGCTGCTTTGCCGAAACTTGTGTAATCGATTTCCTTTTTTCGCTCTGAAATTCTTTTTAGAATGGCCTCTTTTTCTTTTAAAGTATCCTCTTTTTGATGCAATTCCGCGGCTATTTTACTTGTTTCAATGGTCGCCTTATCATACTTCGACCTCAAATCTTCCAGCGCCTTTTGCAGATCATTTGCTTTTATTTCCAATTGATTTTTTTCATTTCCCAAGGCATCAATCGTCTTTTCCTTTTCTGCTATTTGAGCATTTAAATTATCTACTGTCTTTTTCAATTCCCCTGAATTTTTCTTGCTTTCTTCCAATTCGGCTTTTAACGCCCCGAGCCTTTTATTAAATACCGTTCTGCAGTAAAGATAGGTGGTGATAACGCCAATGATTGCCGCTCCTAAAAGCATAATGATGATTTCAAAAGCAGCGCCTGAAATAGATTGTGTTTGCAATATTATTGAATTCATGTGTATAGGATTTAAATAGTTAATTTGTTATTGATATTTCGGTTCTTCGATTTTTTGCCCTGCCAACGCTCGTGTCGTTTTCAGAAACAGGGGAAGATTCTCCTCGCGAGAAACATAAGATCCTTTCCTCGTCCAGGCCGTTATTTACCATGTAGTTCTTGGTAAATGAAGCGCGCTTGAGCCCCAGTTCATTATTATAGGTAGCAGGTCCAATGTAGTCTGTATATCCTACGACAGACACATTTAACGTTTCCTCCTGAATTAAATAGGTATTTAAATCCTGAATGTACGCTGTAAACTGTTCATCTTCAATAAACTGAATTTGGTCAAAATTGTGATAAACTGTGAACGTACCTGGTGATTCCAGCTTATAAACTGGTTCCGCTTCCGGTTCCTGCGGCTGTTGTTCAGTGGGAATGTTGGCAATTGTCACTGCCTGTTCAATATTTCCGTCAGCACAAATGCCCTTAATTTGACAAACATAATAATAGGTAGAAACGGCAGACCAGACAACAAAAATTGCCGATCCGAAAATGATAGTTTTCATATGATATATGGTTTAATTGATCTTAAAATTCAACCCATTGAATCCTTCTAATAATAAAACCATCCTGTATAAATAACCCGTAATTGTAAAACTGCCAAAATATACCCCAGGACAGATGCTTTGTGCCATTCCAATCAGAATTGCTAGCTCTACCGACCTATTGCCAAAACCTCTATCAGATGATCCTTGATTTTTCCGGGTTGGGGTATCAAATGAAATAACAGCACAGCTAATTATTGTAAAACTGGATAATTGTGTTATTTTCATACTTACAATCTATAAGGCATCTTGCTTTAACCAAAATAGAAAACAATATAATATTTCGTTATTGTTGATAAAACAAGAATTTAATAAATTTTATTTATGCAACTGCCATTAAGAAAAAATATGGATTGTAAGACAAACGAGTTGTAGCACATATTTGGCACGCGTATACTTGCCTACTGTTCGTTCAGGCCGCTTGCGAAGAAATACCGGGCACACTTCCACCATTTGTTTTTCATTCGAAATATGAAATGCAACACTTTGCCAATCATCTTAAATAACAACTTAAAAAGATCATAAATCAATCAAAATAGTATCAAATCTTCTTTTTCCTTCCTTCCACAAATTGAACTTGATTTAAGTTATGGTCAGTAATTTTAATTTAACATTTACATCCCTTTTTCGATGCCCAGTTCAAGACCACGCAGCTCGGCGAGTCCCCTTAACCTGCCTATTGCCGAATAGCCGGGATTGGTCGGTTTCCTGAGATCATCCAGCATCTGATGGCCATGGTCCGGCCGCATAGGCATTCTCGAATACACTCTTCCGGTTTTCCTTTGTTCTTTTTGTGCAAGAAGTAATGCCCTCATTACGGCATACATGTCCACATCGCCGGTTAAATGATCCGCTTCATAAAAGTTTCCCCGGTCATCTCTGGTTGTACTTCTCAAATGCACAAAATTGATCCGGTGCCCCAGTCTTTCAACCATTCCCGGCAGATCATTATCGGCGCGCACGCCATAAGAGCCGGTGCAGAAACAAAGCCCGTTGTGGTCACTTTCAACGGTTTCTATGAGTTGCCGGGCATCGGCTTCCGTGCTTACTACCCTGGGCAGGCCCAAAATTGGATACGGTGGATCATCGGGGTGGATGGCCATGAATACTCCTGATCCCTCCGCCTCAGGTATAATCTGTTTCAGGAATTCATAAAGATTCGCTCGAAGCTCGGCATCCCCTATTTCGTCGTATTCCCTGAGTGCCGATCTGAATTGTTCTAATGTGTAACCTTCCTCTGCGCCCGGCAGCCCCGCTATAATATTATTGATCAGATCATTGCGTTTGGTATCAGTCATTTTATCAAATACCTGTTTTGCCAATTTTATTTCGCCAGAGGAATAATCACCTTCAGCGCCCTGCCTTTCCAATAAAAATAATTCGAAAGCAGCAAATTCCAATCGATCAAAACGCAATGCTTTTGAGCCATCAGGCATTTCATAGGCCAGATCGGTACGCGTCCAGTCCAGTATGGGCATGAAGTTATAGCATACGGTATCAATCCCGCACTTTCCCAGATTGCGCAAGGTTGTTTTATAATTTTCAATGTATTTCAGGTAGTCCCCGGTCCTTTTTTTAATATCCTCATGCACGTGAACGCTTTCCACCACCGACCATGTCAGGCCTGCGGATTGAATCATTTGCTTTCTCTTTTTGATCTCATCAATCGGCCATACTTCGCCATTGGGAATATGATGAGGCGCCGTTACCACACCTTTTGCACCGGCCTGTTTGACGTCAGAAAGACTTACCGGATCTTTTGGGCCGTACCATCGCCAGGTTTGTTCCAAACTCATATTTGTATCTTTTTTTAAACTCCGCTAAACGCACTAAATCCACCGTCAATCGGTACAACCACTCCTGTGACAAATTTTGATCCTTCTCCGCATAACCAGAACAGTGTACCAATCAGGTCTTCGGGCTCGCCGAACCGGCCCATAGGCGTATGACCAATAATCGTATGGCCTCTATCTGTCAACGAACCGTCATCCTCGGTGAGTAAAGTCCTGTTTTGTTCTGTTAAAAAAAAGCCCGGCGCCATGGCATTGACCCTGATCCCGCTTTTTGCGAAGTGTACCGCCAGCCATTGTGTAAAATTGCTAACAGCTGCTTTAGCCCCGCTATATGCCGGGATTTTGGTCAAAGGCCGGAAAGCGTTCATTGAAGAAATGTTGATGATTGAACAGCCTTCCCGTCCGATCATATCGCGCGCAAACTCCTGTGTGGGCAATAATGTACCTATAAAATTCAGGTTAAAGACAAATTGTATACCTTCCGGATCGAGGTCAAAAAAAGTGGTGACGGCATCTTTTGCTTCCAGATCAGCAATGTTGAATTCGGTTTTCGAGGTTGTCCCCTTCGGATGGTTCCCGCCTGCCCCGTTGATCAGGATGTGGCACGGGCCAAATGCTTTTGACACTTCGGAATGTGCTTTATTGAGGCTTTTTAAATCAAGCACATTGCCTTCCACTGCCAGGGCTTCTCCTCCCCTGTCTCTTATCTGGTCCACAACTTGCTGGGCAACTTCCGGTTTTAAATCCAATATCGCCACCCTTGCTCCGGAGCCGGCCATTGCTTCGGCCATCGTGCTACAAAGCACTCCTCCACCGCCGGTGATTACCACAGTCTTGCCTTTAAACTGTTGTGGATTAGTGGGATTTTTATGTATTTCGTGTGTCATTGATTTTTCGACTGAGCATATGCAGTAACTATTTTAAACTGATATTGAAATATATTTTGAATCGTGTACGTACACGAAGTTATTTTTTTAAATTGAGTATTAAAACTAATTTGGCAAAAAAAGCATTGAAACAAGTAGGCATAAAACAAATTGCGGCAGAAGCTAATGTTTCAATTGGCACGGTGGATCGCGTTATTCACAAGCGGCCAGGAGTATCGGAAAACACCCGTCAGAAAGTGCTTTCAATAATTGACAAACACGGTTATCAGCGCAATACGATTGCCAGCAGACTGGCTTCTAAAAAACTCATCAAAATACTTGCTTTAATTCCCGACCCCAAAGAAACCGATTATTGGAAAATCCAGTACAATGCCCTTCTGCAGGCAGCTGAAGAATACGCTCAATTGGGTTTTTCCCTTACCTGTGAATTTTTCAGCCTTCAGAACCCTGCCTCCTATTCGGAACAATGTACCAAGATACAAACTTCAGATTATGACGGCATGATCACCGCAGGCTTATTTCCACAATGGGGTAAAGATTTGTGGCATGAGTTTCAGTCTCTGCATAAACCCGTTGTATTTATCGATACGAGATTTACGGAATCAAAAGATTTTTACAATATCTACCAAAACGGTTACCAGGGCGGACAGGTCGCCGGCCGGTTGATGTTGCCTCTAATTGAGCCTGAAAAGACGGTATTGTTAATCCACCTGGAAAGCAAACACCATCGCAACATCAACGATAACGAAAGGAGTAAAGGATTTATCGACTTTCTTTCAGAACGCAACGCCCTATTAAACTTTCACCATATTACCACGTCTTTTTCCGGTGACCCAAAGTTAGCCGAGACGCTTCACACGATATTCAACCAAATGGATATTACCGGAGTATTTGTACCCAATTCGAGAAGTCATGAGATCTGTAGTTTGAAAAATAAGCTGGGCATCAAATCTGTTCCAATCATTGGTTTTGATGTAAATCCGAGAAATATGCACTTCATGCAACTTGAAGATATCGATTTTCTTATCCACCAAAAGCCAGAGGAACAGGCAACACGTGCGGTGCAGGTAATGGCCAACCTGCTCATACATCACAGGCCTATCCATGACCGGGAACACCATGTGCCTATTGAAATCGTTGTAAAAGAAAGCATTCCATCAGGCTAACTCACTCAACAATTTGAGAAAACGCTCAAAAACAAGAAAAGCCCGCAAATGCAGGCTTTTCACAATTTGAATTTGATCAGAAATCATCTTTAACCTGAGTTCGATTTTAAAATAGGGCTATTTGTGTTGTTTCGGCAGATTCATACCTTA
>DNTA01000207.1 GCA_003500135.1 Cytophagales bacterium
GCCCATAGCCGGGAACGTTGTGCGGCAGCTAAAAAGACGCTCGAACATCATTTAACTAAGTAGTCCAAACTGACCTTTCAACAAAATAAAACTCAATTGTTGAAAAATATTTTCTTTACTTTTATTAACTATCAGGAATATTTACTTACATTTGCAATGTATTAGTTCTTTGAAAAAATGTTTTGGTGTTTATGAACTTAATGGAGTTCACTTGACTGTCTGAAAAGACAACCCTAACGGGTAAATTAACGACACTCAATCATATCCCTATCAGACTGTCCCTTATGAGACAAATCGATGTGAGATTATATTGGTTCAATCGTTATTATGCTATTATTTATTAAAAGCAGGAAATTTAAGTGAGTGTATGAGAACATTGTTTACACATTAAGTGCATAAACTTTAATTAGGCATATTACTTCGACTTGTTGAAAAAGCAGGCAACAATGTCGTTGTCACTAAAAAATAAGTAATATGTCCAGATTAAAACAAATCCAGAACATTGATAACTTGGTACAAGGTATCACAGTTATCGCAGAGAGCCAGTGTTCTCTTTCGGAACAAGACAGAGTTGTCTTGAATGAAGCATTAGAAAGACTTCAAAATCTGAAACTGAAAAAAGGTAAGACCAATGAGCTAATTCTTGACGAGTTTGCAAAAGTCATTGAGTTGCTAACCAAATTTTTCGTTTGAAATCAGAGTAGATGTCCAAAGATGCCGATTAAAAAACCGAACACTCCTTAATTTTTTCAAGCAAATCGAAAATGGACTTAGGCAACGTCATAAAAAATACTAGAAAGCAAAAAGGGCTAACTCAAAACGAGTTTGCCTCTTTATGCGGTATTACTCAAACTTATCTTTCACAAATTGAAGGAAACTTGAAAGAACCAAACCTTTCTACTTTAAAGGCAATTAGTGAAAAACTGAATATTCCATTACCTATCCTATTCTTTTTATCAATGACTGAAGATGATGTTCAGCCGAATAAAAGGAAGGCGTTTGAAATAGTTAGTCCTTCCGTAAAATCATTAGTAAATGAATTCTTCGCAGTATAAAAGGAATGAGTTCAAAAAACTATGTGCTGCTATTGGGTTTAAACCAAAAGATGTTGAGACATTAATCTCAAACATTGACAGCTTTTATAATGAATGGATTGAAAAGAAAACAGATAAGAAAACAGGGAGAGCTAAAAAATACAAGGACGGGACAGTAAAGAAAAGAATTATTCGTCCATCAATAAAGGAGCTAAAAGTCATTCAAGGAAATATTAAGAATAAGATTTTAGTTCCTATTCCTCTTCCAGACTGTGTTCACGGTGGTGTAAAAGGACGAAGCAACATTACAAATGCAAAACCTCACCAGGGAAACAAGTTTCAATTTACAACTGATTTACAAGAGTTTTATCCTAATATTAGCTCACAAAGAGTGTATGAAACTTTTGTAAAATTGAAATTTTCACCACATTTTTCTCATTGGCTTACCAAGTTGACAACTTGGAAGTTTGAATTACCACAAGGAACACCTACAAGTACTCATATTGCTAACCTCGTTTTCCTTGAAACAGACTTGCAACTAATTGAACTTTGCAAAAAGCACGATATTACCTACACAAGATATGTGGATGATTTGACTTTTTCATCTCAGAAGGATTTTCGCCCTGTGTTAAATGACATTCTAAAAATTGTAACATCAAACGGTTTCAAACTAAGCTATAGAAAGACAAAGTATAGCGGAAATCAAATTGTTACAGGTATCAATGTTTTTTTAAATAAGATTGATGCACCTGAAAAAATACTTGAAAAGGCAAAAGTTGAAAAAGACACAAATTCGAATATTAAACCTTTTTCGAACTACTTGAATAATATTAGAAAGACAAACAAAAGAAAAGCCGACCGCACAACAATGGCTAAAAAATCATAGCCACCCTGCGGGATGGCAACGCTTTTTAGCCGGAACGTTGTGCCCCATTAAAAAAAGAAATCCCACCGCACGGTCAAGCACATTTCCTGCTCCGTGCCTCCGCAGCAAAAGAGCTTGCCCTTCCCCACCGCCACCCAAACATAATATTCACATTATATACACAGTTTTTTGAGATATTTAAAAAAAATCTGACTATTTTTGTGGCTGAATAAACAACGTCTGAAATGAACAGAATTAAGGAAGTGTTGGAACAGAAAGGAATTAAGCAGACTTGGTTGGCTGAAAAGCTTGGAAAAAGCTACAATATGGTTAACGCTTATGCTCAAAACCGACAACAACCACGATTGGAAACCTTGATGGAGATTGCGGAAATCTTGGACGTTGACGTGAAGGATTTAATAATATCAAACAAGGAAAAATAGATGCCAGTAGACTTTTCGAAAATATTAGTGGTTGGTGTTTCTTCAAGAGCACTTTTCAATCTCGAACAAGAAGAGCAAATCTTTAGAGAAAAAAACATTCGAGGATTTAGGGAATACCAGTTGGCTAATGAAGACAAGCTACTTGAAAAAGGAACTGCATTTCCTTTGGTTGAAGCATTACTAAAACTCAATACACACGTTGAAAAACCAATCGTTGAAGTGGTTGTAATGTCAAGAAACAGCCCTGAAACAGGTGTTAGAGTTTTAAAGGCAATCGAACATTACAAACTTCCAATTACAAGATGGGCATTCTCAGGTGGTGAACCACTTGCACCTTTCATTGATGCATTTGATGTTGACCTTTTCCTTTCACGAGATGAAAGTGATGTTCAAAAACTTGCTGACACAGCAAACTGTGCAACTGCCTTAATATACGACCCACCAGAAAATTTTAAACCTGAAACAGATAGAGTAAAATTTGCCTTTGATGCTGACGCTGTTGTATTCTCAGAAGAATCTGAAATCATATACAAAACAGAAGATATTGAAGCATTCCACAAACACGAAAAGGAAAACGAAGATGTTCCTTTGAATGATGGACCTTTTGCTGTGCTTCTAAGAAAACTATCTGATATTCAAGACTTCTTGCCTGTCGAAAAAGAACTTTCACCGCTTAGAATTGCTATTGTAACAGCTCGAAATGCACCAAGCCATATGCGAGTAATCAAAACGCTAAGGCATTGGAACGTCTACGTTGATGAAGCCTACTTTATGGGCGGACTTCCAAAAGAAAAAGTGTTAGAAGCATTTGGAGCTCACATCTTTTTTGATGACCAGCATACACACCTAAGTGATTCGAGTAAGAAAATCCCGTGCGGACGAGTGTTGTATAAATCGAATTCCATTCTCAAAAATTACGAGAAGGAAATTATTGTTGAACCGAAGAAAGTAAAAGAGAAATAATATGCCAACACTCAATTGGATAGGAAAAGATAAGGTGGTGAGCCACCACCAAGATGTGCCATACCGAGTATTGGAACACAAATACGGATTTACAGCCGACAAAGGCGAACAATATGAACCCACCAACAGCGGAAACAAAATCATACACGGAGATAACCTTGAAGCACTCAAAAGTCTATTACCCGAGTACGAAGGAAAAATAAAGTGCATATACATAGACCCACCCTACAACACGGGCAAAGAAAATTGGGTTTATAACGACAGCGTAAATCATCCCAAAATTTTAAAATGGTTGGGAGAAGTAGTTGGAAAAGAAGGAGACGATTTGAGCAGGCACGATAAATGGTTGTGTATGATGTATCCAAGACTTCAATTACTTCACAAATTATTGGCAAAAGATGGGATTATCTTCATATCAATTGATGATTATGAATACCACAACCTTTTGTCAATTACAAATGAAATTTTCGGAATAAAAAATCGCATTGCGACTTCCATTTGGGATTTGGGAACAGGAACTCAAGCAGGTCATTTTGTTCGTGCTCACGAATACGTTTTGGTTTATGCCAAAAACAAAGAACTCGTCCCAAATTTTAAAGGCGGTGAAGGGATTATCAAGCATTCCGCCTTGAAAAAAATAAGTTACAAAAATCCAGCAAGTGAATTTACTTTCCCTGTAGGAACGAGATTTGACGCTGAAGATGGTGAAGAGTTAAGCGAATCTTGGGGCGGCTCAGAGAAGACAACTTTAATCTCAGGTAAAATGACCGCAAATGATGGACAGCTTACCAGTCAAGTTACCCTAAGTGCAGGATGGGCAATGAAGTCACAAATGCAAAGTTGGTTCTATGAAGACCCTGAAAACACATATGACACCAAGGGGCAAAAAGTAAAAGAATTTTATTTTAATAAAAGTGGCGTACTAACCTACATAAAGGAAAAATCAGTTACCAATCCACCTACAGTTTTACGTGGAATTGCAAACACTAAAACAGGCAGTAGTGAATTGACATCGATAATTGGTCCTAATAAATTCGATTTTCCAAAACCAAGTGAATTAATCAAGTTTTTATTAAAATTAGTAGTAAGTGAAGGTGATACTGTTTTAGATTCATTTGCAGGAACAGGAACAACTGCTCATTCAATTTTTAAACTAAACTCTGATAATAATCTTAACCTCAATTTCATCTTATGTATATCCGCTTTAGT
>DNTA01000288.1 GCA_003500135.1 Cytophagales bacterium
CTTTTTCTTTTCAACTGAAATATTCCAATGAAAAGAAAAAAGGGGCTATTTTTAGGGTGTGCTTATACGGAGTACAAATGTTCTTGAGAGAGTGAAATAGAGCTGCAAATGGGTATTAGAAGGAGTGTCTGGGAGTTTACAACTTCCTCTATAATGGGAAAGAATTACAAAGTGATCTGGGCTTAAACCTGTATGATTTTGATACAAGGTTTCATGATCCTGCTATTGGAAGGTTTGGTACAATTGATTTGCTTTCCGAGGATTATTCTTTTCAAACGCCATACGCATATGCTGTGAACAACCCAATTAGATTTATTGAATTTCAGGGAATGGGACCTGGAAATCCATATGGAACTGGTAATCCTTTAGGTGTTATAGCTGAAGGATTTAGACAGGTGTTTGATGCGGGGGCATCTATGTTTACTGCTACTGCCGATTTCTTTATGAATATCACAAGGACAGATAAATTAGCATCAACAGGGAATACTACTATATCTGAAACATCGAGTACAAAAACTTCAGTATCCATAAATGCTGATTTTTCAGATGTATTTAATCCTTCTGCAAATAATACGGTAACACTTCCTGAGGTTTTTAAATTTGATTTTAAAACTACTCAAACAGCTACAACTACAATAAAAAATACTACAACAATAGAAGGTGTCCCTATCAATACTTCATTGAGTACAACTTTAAACGCAACAGATCAAAGTGTCACAAATACAGCTGAGGTAAGTGTAGGGATTGATAATGGGAATTTGCAAGCTAAAGGTTTTGTAAATGTAAGTAATACTCAACATTCAGATGGTTCTGAGACAAATAAAGCTGCTGCAGGAGCTAAATTGGAGGTGCCTGTTTATAAAGATTCAAAGAATACAATTAGTTTTGGGACACAATTTAAGGTTGAGCATGAGTTTCAAAAATAAACCAGTGATTCGCAATTCAATAAAATTTTTGATATTAATTGTATCCTTTTTTGGCTGCCAAAGTGATCAAATACAATACGAGTATGTTGTTTTCTATGAAGGGGATATTAAATTTTTGAGGGATCGGATAGAGAATGAATACAAGGATAAAATGGAAAAAGGAGAATTCCTGATCGATTCGCAAGAAGGAGATACTTTAAAGTCGGGATTATTTAGGAATGGTTTTAAAGTTGGAGAATGGAAGTATTGTTCGTCGAAAACCAAAACTATTAGCGTTAATTGGTTGAAGTATTCATCTAAAGATAATTTAGTTGAGACCAATTATCCTCAAGAATGGGATATTATTGAATCTAACTCGACACTTTTTCAGGCTGCGATTCCGTCAAATAGTTTGATAAAAGATGATAAATATTTTGTGATCCTTGAACACAATAAGCAGGATTTGGAAATTGATTTACAAGACTACTGGAATCTACTTAATAAGGAAACACATTCTTCGGATTCAGTTGAATCCCATATGTTTAGAAAGTTTTCTCGAGAGGATGGTGTTTTTTACCTTTCCACATATACGATAAAAAGAAACAGTGAGAGGTTATTTCTTATTAGTTTTCTTGGAGAATCTGAACAATCGATTTATGATATAACCTATTCCACATTAAAAGAGGATAAGGACAAGAACTATGTCATTTTACTGGATCTTATTCAAAGTTTAAGGGTTGAAGGGCAACGTTTTTTTACACCATTTGGGCAAAGTACGAAAATCACTAATTTGGAGTGGCCAATGGATACAGAAATCATTAGTTAATTCCAGTTGATATAGAAGTTAAAAACAAATATCTTGGCTCAAGCATAAAGCTTGGGTCATTTTTGCATTAGGAGGCTATAAGCTATTGCAGGTTATCTTTCATTTTTTTGTTGGAGATGGCCAGGTCGATCATTTTGAAAAGGGCATTTTTTTCATCCTCGCCTAAAGAGTCAATCAATTTTATTTTTTCCAGGAGGGGTAGGTTTATATCATCTTCGGCGTTATTGGATTGAAAGAATTCCGTAATAGACACTTCAAACACTTTAGCCAGCTGTTTGGAGTCTTCCGAAGGAGAGACTTCAAACTATAAATGAAAAGCAGGATCTGTGATCCGGTAAATGAAGGGGAATGAGTAAGAAAAAAAAGAAACCTAGCGAGAGCCGGGCTTTTTCATTGAATAATACTTTGAATTTTAGTTCTGGCCAGGAAGGCATCCAGGAGCGCAAAAACATGCTTTTTATCATCATCACTTAAGAGCTGGATATCCTTCAGTCGGTTAACGGTTTTTTTATCAAAAGTAGGTAAAGAGTTTTCATCAACCAGGTAATCTAAAGTCACCTCAAACACATCAGCAATTTTCTTGGCGGTCTCTACAGATGGCATGGCCTCATTGCGCTCATACTTTCCAATTGCCTCACGTGAAGCATTAACACTTTTGGCAAGGTCAGTTTGTGAAACTCCTTTGGTCTTTCTTAAAGATGCTATCCTATCCCCCAACTCGTCCTCGTTGGAGCCTAGCGGAAACGAGGATGTAGTGGAAGGGAGCATTTGTAATGCGGTATAAAAGTGAGAAGATAGAGTATAAAAGATCAAGAAGCCTTGGAGCAATCCAGGGCTTTTTCATTATACGCCACTCAGTGCACTAGAAAGTGAATCTTTCAATCTTTTTTTAGCAAAGAGTCCGTCGATAATATTGAATAATGAATTTTTTTCCTGATCGTCCAGCTGTTCGATGAGTTTGATTTTTTCCATAATGGTTTTATCGATGGAATTGATGTCTTTAAATATCTCATCAGACTGAAACAGTTCCGAAAGGCTTACACCAAGTGCTGCAGATATTTTTTCTACAGTGGAAACCGAAGGATCTGTTTTGCCTTTTTCGATTTTGGAATATTGTGAAGGATCCATGTCAATTGACAAAGCAACCTGTTTTTGAGAAAGCTTTTTAGCTTCCCTGACCATCTTTATGTTTTCTCCGATGCTCATAAATGGAAATATATATCTGTAAAAGTACCTAAAACAAGCATTTATATCAATAATTAAAATTTGATAGTCGTATAAATGGATTAATATATCTATTTTGTTATGTTTGCGGGATAGATAAATATTTCCATAAAAAATGGATATCAAAGAATTAAAAGAAAGAATCACCATCCTCGAAGTAGCCGACAAGCTACAGATCACAGTTGATAAACAAGTCAAAGCATTGTGCCCGTTCCATGATGATAAAAGTCCAAGCTTGC
>DNTA01000030.1 GCA_003500135.1 Cytophagales bacterium
CCAACTAGGGTAACGACGATATTAGGATTTAAAGAACTGTTTTCCGGATTAGTGAATTTAGCTTCGTCATATACCCATCCGCCTTCGAATCCAGCATCAAACAAGCTATACTTCCAATCTCCAGTTTCTGGAGTGAAATCACCAGTACCACCGATGAATTCAATTGTAATAGTACCATCTTCAGCTTGATAACATCTTTCATCGGTAGCTACAATTGTTGCTTCGGATAAAACTTTATCAGGACAAGTCTGACCTAATACTGAAATATAATTTAAAAAAAATATGAAAAACGATATTACAAACGCTTTTCCATTTATGTGAGAATGAAAATCCATAATTCTCATTTAAAAAATATAACTATTCAATATCTATACTTATAACGCTACAGTCTTTTCTTAAAATAATGAGCATAAAATTATGATCAATTAATTCAACAGGGATATTTTCAAAAATTATTTGAGTGTTCTTAAGTGAGACATTTATTTTCTTTTCTTCAAAAAATCCAGGATCCATTTTTTGAGGATTATATATCATACCCCCTATTTCGTTGTCTCTCAAGTGTAAGGATTCACGATTCAAACCGCTTATATCAGTATCAACTTCAATGACCAAATCAAATGTGGTTGGGGGTCTTTCCGAAATATTTGATGAAACTAGTCCTATATCACAATTTACTTGTGCATAAGATTCCAGATGTGATACAATAATTGTAATCAAAAATAGTAGAGAATATTTCATAAACCCAAAAAACACTATTTATAAATCCCTTAAACTAAAAAATAGTAAACGCTTCAAATGCAATTTACAAAATAAAAATAGCGAATTATAAGTACTCTTTTAGCACTTTATGAAGATTATTTGTCTTTTTTATACCGGTGTCATATATTTTTTACTATACAAATCCGTACTAAAGGTTCAAATAACCCACCTATACTTCGCAACAATAATATTATTTAAAACTTTAAAATTCAATTATTTACATTACTTATTTTAAAGCTCCTGTTAAACCTTAAAAGGAGAAGCGTTCTTTGAAATAGAGTAATTCATATTTTAAAGTCTCCTTATTTTGATAGTCGATGTATTTTCTTAGCAAACTATCTGCCTCCACTTTCATCTGCCGCAAGTCGAGGTGTTGGTTGATAAAAATAAATTCCAGTGTCGGGTAGATTTCCTTTATCACATCCACAATATCTAATATTTGTAAATTGCAATCGACCACATTGTATATTCCCGAAGGCACTTCCTTTTCCAGCATATCCATTAATACTTTCACCAATAAATTGACGTGTATAAATGCGCGGAATTGCTTCCCATTGCCATGAATGGAAATTTTGTTGGTGAAATTGGCATCAAACATAAAACGGTTGATCACCGCATCGAATCGCATGGAACTGCTATACCCATATACATTCGCACATCTCAGTATGTAGGCATCCATTTTTTTCATCAAACGTCTTACATGATCTTCGCCACGGAGTTTTGAGATACCATAAAAAGTCTTTGGATTTGGGCTGCTTTCTTCGTTGACGTAATCATCAGAAGCGCCGTAGACCGATGTACTACTAGTATAAATGAATTTGGACACATTGCTCTCCTCAACGGCCGAAACCAGTTCTGCCGTACCCCAATGATTGACCTGTTCATGAAAATGTGGATCAACGCTGGCAAATGGTGTGCTAACACGGGCTGCCAGATGATAAACCACATCTACTTCTTTCAGCAATTTGCCCAATTTTCTCAGGTCCAGAATATCACCATTGATGAATGTAATATTTTCACGGTTTTCGATGAAGTGGCCCAAAAACAGATTGTAGTTTTGGCGACTCATGTTGTCATATATAATGACCTTATCTACATTTTTACTTTTATAAAGGTTTTTGGCGAGTACTGTACCAATATAACCTGCACCACCGGTCAGTAGGATATTCATAAAAATCGGTTCTTTTTACTCAAAAAAATCATTTTTTCGCCAGGTCAGTGTGCAAACCACACTCCGTTTTATTCATCCCGTACCAGCGAGCTTCCCTTTCCTGCATCTCAAGGTCCATTTTCCTGGTGCACGGTTCACAGCCGATACTCAGATAGCCTTTTTCTTCCAAAGGATGCGCTGGCAGATCGTACTTCTTCCGGTAATCAAATATCATTTTGGAGGTCCAATCCAACATGGGATGAAACCGGATAGTATCGAATGGTGCGGGTTGCTCCAGGATAAATGATTTTCTAACTGCACTCTGATCAGCCCTTACTCCGTTGATCCAAACATCATGCGACATTAAAACCTTTTCCATCGGTTGGGTTTTATTGAGATAACAGCAATAATCCGGGTCAGAGGTGAACAACAGCTTACCTTCATCATCGCGTTGCATATTCTTTGGCGTTTCCGGCTTAAGGCCTCTTAAATTTAACCCCAGACGGTCTACGATCTGGTCCCTGAACTCTATGGTTTCCGGAAAGTGATAGCCTGTATTGAGAAAATAAACAGGGATATGCCGGTTTATACGGCTTATAATATGCAATAATGGGATACTGTGCGTTTGAAAAGACGAGCTGGTAAAAAGCCTCTTGCCCTCTTCTTCGTACTTTGTCAGCTTATTTTTTATGCCCTCAAAATCCAAATCCCGGTTATTTTTGATGAATGGGGCAAATATAGCAAAATTATGATCGCCAATGGGATATTATACCATAAAGGGTAAGCCCGCCCTATTACAAACCGAGTATTAATTGATTGAGGTTCAACGATTGGAATTTTTTGATCTTATCCAGTGTTTCATCGCTATCATTTTCGGAAAGCCCTTCTTCAGGTTTGGCTGAGATTGACAATTCTTTTCCGGTAGTTTGATAAAAAAGTTTTTGCAACTCATGTAAGTAATCAAACTCCTGCACCATGCCATACTGATCCAGGAATTTAGTACGATAATCACTTAAAATAACATACACACCTGATTGTGTGTAAGTTTGATATTCCGATGACCCGGCCAAATAACTAAACCCGACGCGTTCGAGCCACTCATCATTAACAAAAATACTTTTGATCAAATCCGGATTTTTTCCAACCATGGAAATATCAATTTCGGTAAGCAACCGAACCTCTCCATCCACCAGAAAAAAATATCCTATGTATTGATTGGAAATCATCGCACACTGTAAGAAATAACAAATGGATTTTTGTTCTCTTTTATAACTAAAATTGTGCCAATCAGATAAATTACCTAATACCCTCGCCAAAAGCACATAGGGCCAAATCTGACTCTTGATTTGGAAAAATATTCCCAAATTGGGAGTTATTCTTTCCGTTTTGATGATTAACATGATATCCATGTTTGTGACTGTGCGCTTTCCCTGGCCTTTTCAATGATTTTTACAACTTTGACACCGCTGGAACTATCAGGTATGTCATGATTTTCCTTTCCCGATAATATATCGGATACTCCTTTGTAAAAAGCTGTATAATCCCCTTTCTGAGTGGGGATTTGAATTTCACTTAACTTATCATTTTCCATCAGGCACAACCTGCCCCATCTCGATTGGCTTTCTTGCCCAAAGTTGCTTTCCGAAGGTTTTATTCCCATCGCCAATTGTTTTTCCTGAGGGTCTTCGCCGTATTTTATCCATGATCCTTTTGTTCCAAATGCCATGATTTTGGGTGCGGCGCCAGCCATAATATAACCTGATTTTATTACAACACGCATTTTGCCATATTTTAGCGCCATCATCAAATAGTCATCTGCCTTACTTCCCGTTCGCTGTGCATCCAGATCGGCAAAAACCTGATCGGGCCAACCCAGTAAAAACAGGCATTGATCTATGAGGTGACTCCCCAGGTTATACAGTATTTCTGCTCCGGTTGGCGCCTTTTCCCTCCAATGTCCTTTTTTTATCTGAGGCCTGTACCTAAAATAGGTTAAGTCCAGCAGGCTAAGCTCACCCAATTTATTTTCTTCGGTCAGTTTTTTTAGTGTTAAAAAGTCGGAGTCCCATCTTCTGTTGTGGAAAACGAAAACTTTTTTCTGCAATTTTTCTGCCCATCTGTGCAGCGATTCAGCTTGAGCAGTGGTTACGGTAAAAGGCTTTTCAACTACCACATGCTTGCCGGCACGAAGGGCAGCCATAGCCATATCGTAATGATATCCATCGGGCGTATTGACAATTATAAGGTCGATAGAGCGATCTTTCATCATATCATCGAAGCTTGTAAAAACCCTGATGCCGGGGTAAACTTCCTTGCTCCCTTTTGGCGATCTTTCAAATATTCCATAAAGATTTAAGGATTCTTCATGATGGATCAAAGGGGCGTGAAACACACGGCCTGACATTCCGAATGAGGCCAATCCCACATTTATTTTACTATTCATTTGATGCAAAACCTTAATTTTTCTTATTTAAACTAAATTTAATTGTGAATATTCCAAAAGCAATTGAACATTTACTAAATTTGTCCTTAGATTTGACCTTAGTATTGCATCCTAAATACGCGCCTATTTATGAAGTGTCGTTACTCAATTCTTTTATTCTTCGCCTTATTATTTGTGGCCGATCAGGTATTTGCACAGGGATATTATAATATTAGAAGAGCCCGAAACCTCGTTGTGACAGGTGGTACAGGTCTTGCATTTTATTTTGGCGATTTAGCTGATCCGGGTGATATTAGCAATATAACCCCAAATTTCACTGTGGGTGCAAGGTATAATGTTACGAATAGAATTGCAGTTGGCACGGATCTTACCTGGTTCATGTTGCGTGGAGCTGATTCCAAATCCGAAACGAAACAGATCAGGAACCTTTCATTCCGATCCCATAATTTTGAATTAAATCTCATTGGTCAGGTGACATTATTTGAAGAAGGCGAACGATTTTACCTGAGGCCCCTGGTAAATCCGTACATATATGCCGGTATTGGTGTGGTGCAATTCAACCCTACCGCAGAATTGGACGGGGAAAGATATTATTTACCTGATTTCAAAACTGAACAGGTAAATTACAGTACAATTGCACTCTGTATTCCTGCCGGGATTGGGCTGAAATTTAGATTAAATCCTTTCTTTAATATTTCTGTGGATGGAGGTTTCAGATGGGTGCAATCGGATTATCTCGATGATGTAAGTAGTGGTATTTATCCAGAACATGCCTCCTTTGAAGACCCTATTGCAAGAAGATTGTCTGATAGGAGCGGGGAAACTGGATTGAATCCTTCATTATCGGAAAAAGGTTCAATGGTGAGGGGTAATCCCGATAAAAACGACGCTTATTTCATTTTTAATGCGAAACTGGAGTATTATATCGGGACTGGAGCCATATTTGGCAGTCAAAACCGCTACAAAGGCAAGATGCGTAGAAAAAAATATCGTGGCGGCAAACGGCGTTAATTAGCAGATGTACAATATT
>DNTA01000094.1 GCA_003500135.1 Cytophagales bacterium
GTTACCAAGGCCTGATCACTTTACATAATACAAGGGTGCTTAGTTTACAAGAAAGGATTATTCCGGAGTTAGAACGGCGCATCTTCATCATCCTCTGATATATTGTAGTCAAAACCAGCGTCGCCACCACCACTACTACTGCCCTCGTCAGTACTTGGCTTATTTGCTTTGCTTGGAAAGGTCATCATGGCGCTTTCCGATTCAAAACTGGCAGAACCATCGCCCTGGAAGCCTCCGTAATTCTGGTTGATTTCGAGATCTGTAAACTTGGTGAACCGACCGATAAACTTCAGCTTTACGGTATCAAGGGAACCGTTTCGGTGTTTGGCAATAATCACTTCTCCTACACCTTGCAGTGGGTTACCCTCTTCATCCTGGGTAATACCATAGTATTCGGGCCGGTAGAGGAACATTACCATATCGGCATCCTGCTCAATGGCCCCGGATTCCCTTAGGTCGGATAGTTGCGGTCGTTTGTCGCCACCTCGAACCTCTACTGCCCTACTGAGCTGCGACAGCGCTATTACGGGCACGTTGAGTTCTTTGGCAATGTTTTTGAGCGATCTCGAAATGGAAGCAATTTCCTGCTCCCGGTTGCCGCCCGCATTTTTGGTCTTATCGCCCGACATCAGTTGCAGGTAGTCAATCGCGATCAGCTCCACGCCATGTTGGGCTACCAGCTTTCGGCATTTCGCCCGCAGTTCGAGAATGGAAAGCGCCGGCGTATCGTCGATAAAGAGCGGCGCCTCCGAAAGCTTGGCCGTTTTGTGGATCAGTTGCTCCCACTCATACTCTTCCAGCGTTCCTTTTTTAATTTTTTCACTGCCCAGTTCCGCCTCGGCTGAAATCAGACGATTGACCAGTTGAACATTCGACATCTCCAGGGAGAAGATCGCTACTGGCCTACCGAAATTTACGGCGGCATTGCGCAGAGTGGATAACACAAAGGCAGTTTTACCCATTGCCGGCCGTGCTGCGATGATGACCAGGTCAGAACGCTGCCACCCTGATGTAAGCCGGTCGAGGTCGGTAAAACCCGAAGGCACACCTGTGAGTCCATCCTTCTGATTTTTCTTTTTCTCCAGTTCTATGATCGCCTCGTGCATGATCGACCGCATATCGGCATAGTTCCGCTTGATGTTAACCTCGGAAACCTCAAAAAGCTTTTGTTCGGTTTTGTCCAGCAATTCGAATACGTCGATAGAGTCCTCATAAGCTTCGCGATGGATCTCAGAGGCGATTTGGATCAACTCTCGCTTAATGGCCTTTTCGGTAATGATCCTGGCGTGGTACTCCACATTGGCGGCCGAACTCACCTTACTGGTCAACTGTGTGATATAATACGGCCCGCCTACCATGTCCAGCACGCCCTTTTTGCGAAGCTGGTTGGTAACCGTCAGAATATCTACCGGTTCGGAATTGTTAAAAAGCTCGACGATGGCAGAAAATATCCCTTTATGATTGTCGCGGTAAAAGCTGTCGGGTTTTAATATGTCGATCACATTGGTAAGCGCATCTTTTTCGAGCATCAATGCCCCTAAAACCGCTTCTTCCAAATCGACTGCCTGGGGGGGCAACTTACCCAGGCTTTCCGTTAAGTCACTTCTTACCGGACCTTTGCCAAGATTGTAGCCCGTACGCGTTGTGGTGAGTTTGTTTGTGTCCATCTTTGCCATCTAAAAAATCGGTTACAAACATACGGCATTCACCTGCCTTTCAAAAATACCAGGCCGTTTTGTTGCATACCAGTTTTCCACGGTTGGTTTGACTCTATTCACATACTTATTAACGCACTGCCCACCACAGGGATTCGTTATTCACATCATAATCACAAGTTTTCCACATCACCATTATTTCAAAGCTTTCCCGTGCCCTTTTCATATATCCGCCCGATATTGTATTTTTACTTTAGTTAATTGTTTGACAATAAACCAATTAACGGAAAACAACAGCTTCAAACCCCAAATTTTACGGCAAATAGCTGTTAATTACTATCTTTGAGATTCAAAATGGAGACGATGAGCGAGCAGAAGCAACAAAAAATACATTTTATTGCCATAGGTGGCAGTATCATGCACAGCCTGGCGATTGCCCTGAAAAAGAAGGGCCATCACGTTACCGGCTCTGACGACGAAATATTTGAACCTTCCAGGTCTAAGCTTGAAGCCCAGGGTTTACTACCAGACGAAATGGGCTGGCACCCCGAACGCATTCACAAAGATCTGGATGCCGTAGTTCTGGGCATGCATGCCAAAAAGGGCAATCCGGAGTTGATCGAAGCGGAAAAACAGGGGCTGAAAGTATATTCATTCCCCGAATTCATACGTGAACAGTCGCGTGACAAGCAACGAATCGTGATTGCCGGCAGCCATGGCAAAACCACTATTACTGCCATGCTGATACATGTGCTATCGCAAACGCGAAAAAAAGTTGACTATGTATTAGGCGCCGCACTGGACGGAATAGAAAACCAGGTGAAACTGACCGACGCACCGACCATTATCATTGAAGGCGATGAATACCTGAGCTCTGCGCTTGATCCAAAGCCTAAGTTCCTGGCCTATGAGCACCATATAGCATTGATTTCAGGCATTGCCTGGGACCATGTAAATGTATTTCCTACAATTGAGGAATATGCCAAACAGTTTGAAATGCTGGCAGATGCTACTCCGAAGGCAGGCACGCTGATTTATTGCGAAGATGACGACCTTGCCACTACGGTCGTATGCAGCAAGGAAAGGCTGGATGTAACTTACCTGCCCTATAAAACGCACCCTCACTTTATAGAAGACGGCAAAACATTCCTTTCCACTAACAAGGGTGATATTCCGCTCAAGATCTTCGGAAAACACAATATGCAAAATATTGCCGGCGCCAAAGAACTCCTCAAGAGGCTTGGTGTTGATGACGACACTTTCTACAAAGCGATCAAAAGCTTCTCCGGTGCGTCAAAAAGGCTGGAAATGGTGGGTAAATCGAGCAATACCTCTTTTTATCTGGACTACGCCCACTCCCCTTCCAAGGTTCATGCTTCATGCGCGGCCATAAAGGCACAATATACCGAAAGAAAATTGACGGCAGTGTTGGAGTTGTATACCTTCAGCAGTCAGAACAAGGAGTTTTTGACCAACTACAAAGACACGCTGATCAGCGCCGATGAGGTGATCATTTATCGCAGTAATAAATCGATCAAACACCAGGATTCGCACGATATCGACGAAGCTTTTCTAAGAAATGCATTTAACTACGACCAGTTGAAACTCATTGAAGATAAAGAGCTCTTAATGGAACGTTTACTGGCCCAAAATTGGGAAAAGAGAAACCTGCTATTGATGAGCTCTGGCAATTTTGACGGCCTGGATATTAAGGCGCTCTCGAAAGAAATATTAAAATACTAAAAAACTCAGCATGAATTTACACCTCAAGAGCCCCCTGGCTTTTTTTGACCTCGAAACTACTGGAACCATACCTTCAAAAGACCGCATTGTAGAAGTTGCTGTACTAAAAGTACACCCCAACGGTGAGGAGGAAGAGTTTCATGAAATCATTAATCCGGAAATCCCCATACCGGCCGAAACCAGCGCCATTCACGGTATTTACGACAAGGACGTAGCCGATAAACCTACTTTTAAGCAAATTGCCAAAAACCTGGCCAAATTCCTGGAGGGCGCCGACCTGGCAGGTTACAACATCCTTAAATTTGATGTACCCATGTTGGTTGAAGAGTTTTTACGTGTAAACGTGGAGTTCGATATTTCCAAAAAGAAACTGATCGATGCACAAAAGATCTTTTTTCTGATGGAAAAACGTACTTTATCGGCAGCATACAAGTTTTATTGCGACAAAAACCTCGACAATGCCCACAGCGCTATGGCCGATACCAAAGCGACCTTTGAGGTATTGAAAAACCAGTTAACCCGCTATGAAGGTGCGGAAGTGGAAGATATCAAAGGCGCCAAAATCGGGCAGATTGAGAACGACATGGAAAAGTTGCATAACCTGACCCTCAAAAATATGGTCGACCTGGCCGGCAGAATGGTCCGCAACCCCAAGGGTGAAGAAATCTTCAATTTCGGTAAACACAAGGGGAAGCTTGTTTCTGATGTATTGCAACGCGAACCCGGTTACTACGACTGGATGATGAATGGCGATTTTCCGCTGGATACGAAGAGAAGACTCACGGAAATCAAGCTAAAATCTTTGGGCGATAAATTTAAGCTCGGATAAAAATAAAATAAGATACAAAGCGGCCGAGACCGCTTTTTTTTGTTTAGATGGCTACTGGCTGCCCGTCGGCCAGCGCACGAATAATTATCGCAGCTACCGTAACCTCCAGAATGCTCAATGGGAGCGCCACCCAAAGCAAGCCTAAGGGCAAAACGTCCATATTGCCAATAACGAGCCACATCAACACAAAAGCCATAAACCACGTGATAAATATTGCGGGCCAAAGAGAAAATCTCCTGGAAATGATATAAATAGAAGTCGCCAGGGCAAGGGACCATACGCCCCAAATGGCGCCATTTACCGGCTCAGACGGAAAAACAAGCCCTAATGATTGATAGTGTTCCAACCAAAACGATTTTAATAATATCTCATTGCGGACGAACTCGGAGATGGATATCCACAAGGCAGACAAAACAATGGGCAGAAAAATGGTTTTAAGTGTTTTCATAGCTAACAATTTGTACTGAAAATAAAAAGTACAAGTGGAATTAACAAATCGAATGGAAATTAAGGGAATTACTCTCATGATTCAGGAACTTCAAATTGTTAATTTCAATAAAGTAATGTTGTAAAAAAGTGATGATTTATGAGGATTAATTACCAAAAGAGTAGTATTCGTTTAAATATGAACATACTATTCTTCAAAAACTTCAGCATTTTTCAGAATATAATTGCAATGGTATATGTCGTCCTTGTTAAGTTTGAGAATTCCCTTTATCGTAATTACCTCATCATTTTTAATTCTGGCATGCCCCGGTTTCAAGTGAAGCTCAATAATGGTTTCCGGGCCGGCGCTGCCACAAAAGTAACAGGATGAATAAGGGTTTTTTGATAGTATATAAATATTTTCCTTTCTGTCCATAACCAGCATATGCCCCTTTATGTAAACTTCTTTTCCTTCCAATTCTTTTACCGAATGGCCGAATTGAGGATAAAATAAATAGGCATCTACTTCTTCATAATATTTTCTTGTAAAGCTCACGTCGTTCAGTGTCTCCCAGCTAATTTTTTCCTGAGCCTGGGAATGAAGTGAGATTATGGTAAACAAAATCGTTAATAGTTTATTCATCAGATAGAGTTTTTGAAATATTTACCTTAAAAGCTTCCACGGACGGCATAACAGAGGCAGCTATTCCTATAAAAAGTACAAGAACCATCAATATGATCTCTTTGGTAAGGATCGAGATCTCCAACATATCGAAATGGATTTTTTCGTTCAAAAAACCAGAGGCAATTATTCCGCCCGCTAAACTGAAAAAAAAGCCCGATATTACACCAATTGAAGTGAGGATCATACCTTCACTTAGTACCAATAAAACTAATTGATATCGGGTAGCCCCAAACGTCCGGAGAAAAGCCAGTTCGTATTTTCGTTGCTCCATGTTACTGTAAAGACTGATAAAAATACTTACACCTGCTACTATCATGATCGTAAAAGCTATCATGTTGATGATATCTGTTCCGGTTCCCAGAATGTTATTTATTCTGCTCACCTCATATGCAGGGACAGCAGCCTGCATATTTGTATTTTCATTGATCATTCGGGGTAACTGGAACATGCCCATGGAGTTTCTGAAGCTTATCAGCATTGCTGTAATTTCCTTTTCATCTTTTTGGTTTTCTACCTCCGCATGATGGGCCTCTTCTTCGTGGTCATGGATATGCCAGACACTTTCCAAAGAAGTAAGAATTAATTGATCTAAAACGGAATTGCCCTGCTTGAATATCCCTTTAATCGTGTAGGGATGTGCATCGTGCGCTTCCATGGCACTGGTCAGCCCGTGAACGCCAAAAAACGTATCGCCTATTCCCAACTTTAATTCTTGAGCTACATTATGTCCAATTACCGCCTCCATCGGTTTATTCCATAGTGAACCTTCAGAAAGTTCGACACTGTAATGCTCCGGATAATCGTGATTCGTACCAACAATACGATACCCCTCATAACTATCTCCAAAAGACATTGGAATAGCCTTTTCTACCAATGGGTGCCTGGAAACTTTCGAAAACTCTGAAAACGAAATATTACCTGTTGGCGCATCAATATGAAAAATTGAGAAAGTATCAGTTGTAATGGGCTACCTTTCGCTCCTATTACCATATCGATCCCAGCTATATTATTTTCCAATTGCTTATTTGCCTGATATTCGATTCTGATAATAAATGACATCATCCCGACACCTAATGTTAACAGGATCAGACTCATTGTTGTAGAAAGAGGTCTTGAAAGAATATTTTTAAAACTAAGTTTTATGAGGTTCAAAGCTGTATTGAATTTTTAAAAAATTTTTTTAATCGTTGATCATGCGTTATGATGATCAGTTGTCCGTTGGTATATTCCGTTTGTTCTTTCAGCAATTCAGCTACCCTGAAGCAATTCCTGTCATCCAGGCTGGAGGTAGGTTCATCCGCCAGTAAAATCTGCGTACGGTTGATCAACGCCATAGCTATGGAGAAGCGTTGTTTTTCGCCTTCACTTAATTTTCGGGGGTAGGCTTTTTCCTTATTTTCCAGGCCCAATCTATGCAATACGTTATGCACTCTTCTGATATCTTTTTTTCCGGACAAATGCTGTATCAAAAGCAAATGCTCAATCAGGTTAAGCGATCGTATGAAATGGGGCTTTTGAAAAACAATGCCTAGGTTTTTACCCCTAAAATGATCGGTTTCCCTGTTTCTCAGCTGAGTGATATCCGTCTCATTGATCATTATTCTTCCTGAGTCCGGCTTTAGTATTCCGGCCATCAGGTGCAATAAAGTGGTTTTCCCAATTCCCGATTCCCCCAAGATCAGGAGGTCTTCCCGATCAGCCAGTTCTATATCCGGAAAATTGAAATACGAGGAACCATCAAATGTGAAAGAAAGTGATTCAGTCTTCAACATCTCAATATTCTTTGGGCAAACTTAAATACCATATCTTATAAATGCAACAGTATTGCATTTATTGATATAGTTTTTATATTTGCAACAGAGTTGCGTAAACAAAACACTTATGAAGCCTCAGCCATTACATATCAACCTTGATTTTATTGGGATGTCTACCTCTCTGCTTTGCGCATTCCATTGCGCCGGCCTTCCATTTTTACTCAGTTTGGCGCCATTAGCAGGATTGAGCATATTACATCATCCGGTCATCGAATATGGCATAATTAGCTTAACCCTTGTAATAGCCATCACTGCCTTGCGAAAAGGTTATTTAAAATATCACGGGAAATTGACCGCAATTATTATGGTATGCATTGGTTTCACTCTTATTATTTCCGGCCATCTGTTGGGCAATGAATTTTATGAGGTCTTTATGCTTTCAATAGGTGGCACTACCATTGCTGCCGCCCATTTCATAAACTGGAAGTTGATCCGAAAGTCAAAGACCCCGTTCCCTGTTTGTATGAATAAAAATGATTGAAATGAAAAAACTACCTGTTACCGTATTAAGCGGCTTTCTTGGCGCTGGAAAAACCACGTTGTTAAATCATATTTTAAACAACAGAAAAGGACTAAAGGTGGCGGTTATTGTGAATGACATGAGTGAAGTCAACATAGACAGCCAGTTTGTCCAAAATGAGATCAAACTTTCACGCACAGATGAAAAGTTGGTTGAAATGAGCAATGGATGCATTTGTTGCACTTTGAGGGAGGACCTGATACTTGAGGTAGAAAAACTGGCCAAACAGAAAAAATTTGATTATTTACTGATAGAAAGTACCGGTATATCCGAACCCATTCCAGTGGCTCAAACATTTTCTTTTGCAACAGGAGATGAATTGTATGACCTGACGCGATTTAGCCAACTCGATACAATGGTCCCGTTGGTAGATGCCGCCAATTTTTTAAAGGATTTTGGCAGCGCCGATACAATTGTAGACAGAAATATGACCAATGATGAGGAAGATCAAAGGTCAATTGTCAACCTGTTGACTGATCAGATAGAATTTGCCAATGTAATTGTCATTAATAAAACGGATCTGGTAACTGAAGAAAACCTACTACTGCTGGAGGGGATCATTAAAAAGCTGAATCCCACAGCTACATTGATCCGATCAACGTATGGTAAGGTCGATCCTGAAAGCATTATTAATACGGGTTTGTTTGATTATGAGGAAGCAGAACAGTCAGCTGGCTGGATCAGGGAATTAAACAATGAACATACACCGGAAACCGAAGAATATGGAATTTCCTCTTTTGTATTTCGGGATAAAAGGCCATTTGACCCCACCCTTTTCTGGAGATACTTATCCGAACACTGGCCATCGAATATTATAAGAAGCAAGGGTATATTCTGGCTG
>DNTA01000096.1 GCA_003500135.1 Cytophagales bacterium
GAGTTTCCATAGTTAAAGCGCTAAATATACCGGTAGGTTCCGGCGACCAATCCATGAATCCATGGTTGCCCCTTTGGTTGGATCTCATAGTTCTTTTAATTGTAACTAAATGCGCAGCAAAAACCGACCGCCTACTTTTTAAACTGCATTGAGCCTCGACAAAAAGTCATTATATTAGAAGGGTCTTCCTGATATACACCATTATTGGGGCGTATCAGAAAGGCGTGTTGATATATTGTGGTTTGAAGTTCATTTGAAAATGACATAGAATTCTAATTATACAGGAGTTGACTATCCCTAAAATCAAATACATAACAGTAGACTGAAAAGAAAAAATGATAAAAAATAAAAAAGCCAAATGGATTGTAAGGGTATTATTGCTCGTTGGAACGATAGTTTCATTGTTTTTCGTGCCATGGATTTTGGTGAAGGCATGGATTTTGCCACTACCCGACACCATTCAAGAACAGGTAGATGAAGCAATTGGGCATGGATTTGATGGAATGATAGTTTACGTAGACCAAGCAGGGAAACCACCAGCTTTTTACACAGGTGGTTGGAAAGATAGACAAAAGAAAATACCTGCTGACCCAAATTCATTGTTCAAAATTGCCAGTATTAGCAAATTATATACCGCCGTAGCTGTCACTAAATTGGTCAAAGAGAAGCGTTTAGCTTTTGATAAAACACTCGCTGATTATCTTCCAGAACTTAGAGGTAGGATTGAAAATGCTGAAGAAATTACCTTGAGGATGATGGTTCAACACCGTTCCGGTATTCCAAATTTCACAGATAATCCAGCTTATTGGGAAAACGAACAGGAAAATGGCAAAAATGCTTTGGATTTTGCTCTCGACCTACCAGCCAGTTTTAAACCTAATAAAGGATATGAATATTCAAACACAAATTATTTATTGCTTCGCAGGATTATGGATGATGTTTTAGGGTATGACCACAATCAGTATATCAAAGAGAAAATATTGATTCCCCTGGATTTGAAAAACACCTTCTTTTCGATTACTGAAGTCGATTTAGGTGATGTTATGAGTGGGTATTATGTGGGGTATGAGGAAGATTTTAAAGCCCGTGATTATGGAATGTTGGCTACCGCAGAAGATGTAGGTAAATTCTTGCGGGCTTTAAACGATGGTTCTGTATTTAGCGAAGGCGAACAAGAAATCTATCCTTACGAATATAATCATGGAGGTTTGGTAGTTGGTTATCAAAGCCTTGCAGAATACCACAAGGATATAGACGCGGTAGTTGTTCAATTTATTAATACAACAGATTTTAACGGTTATGAATGGAACCTATCGGAAATTACAATTAACCGAATTGTAAAAATCATTAAAAAGAAAAACTAGCCACATACAAAAAATATAGTGCATTTGGCTGGAAGTGCTAAAAATGAAGATGGTAGCAGTTAAATAAACCTAAGGGTAGCCTGAAAGAATGAGGCGCAGAAATGCCAAAAGCGCCATATTCAAACCGTTGGGGCGCATTACTGAAGATATTTTGACATGTTGTAACTTTTAAGTTACCTTTCGGGTAAAAGAACTAGTGTAGTGGATAAGATTAGGGAAATCATTGCCTACAAAGATTATTTTGAAAGTTTCTTAAAAAAGCAGACTCAAAAATTTCAAGATATGATTTATAAAATTTTGGAGGCGATTGAAACCCTTGAACGTATACCTGAGAATTATTTAAAGCGCTTGACTGGAACTGAAGGCTTATATGAAGCCAGGATTAGGTTAGGTAGTAACATTTGGAGGGTATTCTGTTTTTTCGATGGAGAGAAATTGGTGATTTTACTAAGCGGATTTCCAAAGAAAGCTCAAAAAACACCAAAAAAGGAGTTAGAAAAAGCGATTCGATTGATGAACGAGTATTACGAAGAAAAAAAGCAACATAATGAAAACTAAAAGCTGGTCAAAGATAAAAGACGATGTTTACGGAAAGAAAGGAACCGAGAGAAGGGATACATTAGAAAGAGATTCCGAAAGTTTCAAAATTGGTTTGTTACTAAGAAAAGCTCGAGAAGATAAACACTTGACTCAAGAACAGCTTGGTGAACTCGTCAACAAGAAACGGACATATATTTCAAGAATTGAAAATGACGGTAGCAACCTGACTTTAAAAACCCTATACGAAATTGTGGAAAAGGGTCTAGGGGGAAAAGTAAAGATCTCAATTGAAGTTTAAAAATACGTTTTGTAAAAATGGCGAGTATGCAAGGCCAATAAACATATTTGATTGAATATCAAAAATATAAGGCTTAACCAAACGGCATTAAATCAATAATTTAAAAATAACTTTGGCCAATTAGCACAACGGGATATATAGATAACCAATTAATAAGACCATGAAAAAGATACTAATGATTTTAGCCTCCGAAAATTTCAGGGATATCGAATACATCGTTCCAAGGGCTTTTTTTGAGCAGGCCGGGCATAAAGTTTTTACCGCCTCTTCAGCTCCCGAATCGAAAGGTCGCTTTGGGTTTGTGGTGAAGAATGATTTCGCGATCGACCAGGTAAACCCGGGGGATTTTGATGGTATTTTCTATGTTGGCGGTAATGGATCACTTGAATATATTGAAAATGATACTGCAAAAAATCTGGCTGAAAACTTTTATGGTGATCACAAAGCCGTTGGCGCCATTTGTGCTGCTCCCCGCAATTTTTTGCACTGGGGGACTATTAAAAGGTAAAAAAGCAACTGGACACAATGGCGACGGTCAGTTTGTGCCTTTGGCCAAAGAAAAAGGTGCAGAACCAAAAGCGGATCAAACCGTCGTGATCGATGGAGGTATTCTGACGGGTAACGGGCCAGAAGCTGCCGAAGAAAGCGCCTTGAAATTTATGGAGTTACTGAACTAAGATGAATTTTTACTTCCTGCTTCAAATCCGCAAGGTGTTAAATATCACCCTGGCCTGGATGTTTATATCCATCGGTTTCACCATCTGTGTTTATGGGGTGATATACTATAATTACGGCGCAAGCGAATCTTTGGAGAAGGAATTCTGGCTAAGTATCAGGACAGATGTGGTAGCTACATTTGTAGCCGGCATATTGGGGGCTCTATGCTGGTGTTCGTTATTGGCAAATACTTCAAAAGCAAGCCCTACTGGTACAGCATGCTAATGTCGCTTATCCTTTTCCTGATTGTATTTGTGATCACATATACCACCGCAGCCACCTTTTATGAATCACAACGGATACCTGAAGATGTATCGCTGACAGAACTGTTTGTTAAGGTTTTGTTTTGGTTTACACATTTATCCATATTGTCAAGTATGCTTTTTTGGGGATTGGTTGTAATGGGCGCTCAATTTATGCTTCAGATAAGCGATAAATTTGGCCCGGGGTGTTGTGGAAATTTATTTCTGGTAAATACTCCAATCCTAAAAGCGAACAAAGGATATTTATGTTTCTCGATATCCGTTCTTCCTGCCATAGCGGAAAAGCTTGGAAGTAAGCGTTACTTCAACTTGCTAAAAGATTTTTTTGCAGATATTACCCTGGATATTCTCGAGAGCAGAGGAGAAATATATCAGTATGTAGGCGATGAAATTGTGATTTCCTGGCCTGTAAATGAGGGCTTAAGACATAGAAACTGCCTGAGGCGCTTTTTCAGAATCAAACAAACCATACAAAAGCAGTCCGAAAAGTATATGAACCAGTATGATCTGTTGCCTGACTTTAAGGCGGGATTGCATTTAGGTGATATTACTGCCGGGGAAATCGGGGTGATCAAGCGGTAAATTGTTTATTCCGGGGATACATTGAATACCGCAGCGCGTATCCAGGGTATGTGCAATCATCATCAAACCGACCTGCTCATTTCAAAACCGTTGTACGATTCTCTGCAGCTTGACCATACCCTCTTTGCCCGGGCCCTTGGGGAGATAGAATTACGGGGTAAAAAAGAGAAAATGGTCCTGCTTTCTGTTCAGGACTTCTGAAACCTGCACTCCATCATAAGCCCGAAGTATAAATATTTCCTTTTTTATTTCTATGAATAGATATTTTTAGTCATATTGCTTTAAATATTTATAAAAAGTAAACAATATGCCGACGTATATTACTGTGATGGGGCAGAAAGGTGGTGTGGGTAAAACGACCACCACCATTAATCTGGCCAATTATTTTTTTCACGGACTGGGCAAAAAAACCCTGGCCGTTGACACAGACTTTCAGAAATCACTATCCAATCAGCGTGTAGACGAAACGTGGAACGAGAAACGAAAAAGTTTTGATATCAAAACATGTGTTACCGAGGATAGCGACACGCTGCACACCATGTTGAATTTTTTCGAACAAAATTACGAGGTGATAATAGTAGATACACCGGGTAAGTTAAAAACCGGACTGAGCACCTACCTCGTTGAAATCTCTGATTTGGTCCTGATCCCTTTCAGACCATCTAACAAGGATATAAAAAGCAACCTGCAGTTAGTAGATGCCATCAGCAATGTATTTGGTGATGATTTGCCGGTATATGGTTTTTTCAATATGATAAAAGCCGGCGCCAAGGAAACCGAACAGTTGCGAGAATTCACCGGATACCGCTGCCTGAAAATGTTAAAACATATGGTGCGTGATTCAGTGGCCATTTCAAGGCAAAACACATATGACCCCGTACATCGTGATGATGTACAACAACTATTTGATGAACTTAACCACATTTTGTCATGCCAAGCACAAAAAATACAAAGCTGAGCTTCAAAAAGGAGACTGATAAAAAAATAAACATCGACGAGCTGGAGGGTCGTAAGAAACCCGACTTTGCCCCCTATACAAACAGCTTTGATAAAAACCAGATCAAAAAACTTAAGCTGTTTGCCGTGCAGTCCGATCGTACTGTGAAAGACCTTTTGCACGAGGCGCTTCAGGAATATATTGACAGGCATATCGATATTTAGTTTTTATGTCTGAAAACATAGACTGGAACCGTATTCAGCAAGGTGATCAGCAGGCTTTTGAGGTGCTTTTCAAAGAGCATTATCAAATGTTGTGTTCATTTGCGTTTCATTACCTGAAAGATCACGATGAGTCGGAAGAAGTGGTTCAGCAGGTCTTTTTCAACCTATGGAAAAATCGTGAGCAAATAACGGTACAGAAAAATGTGTTGGGCTACCTGATGCAGGCAGTCAAAAACCATTGTTTGAATAAAATTAAAAAGTGGAAAACAGAGCAGGGTTATGTAAGCTCTTCGGTATCCGAAGAAAACACTCAAAGAAACACCCCATATGATCAGGCAGTATCAAGTGAATTGGAGAAAAAAGTACTGGAGTTGATTGATCTGCTTCCGCCAGAGCGACAAAAGGTATTTGTGATGAGCCGTTTACAGGGAAAAAAATACAAGGAAATTGCCGAATTGCTCGGTATTTCCGTCAAAACAGTGGAAAATCAAATGGGTAAGGCATTGAAATATATGCGAACGCATCTTCAGGAGTACCTTGCCATTTTGTTTATGGTCATGTATGCGATAAATTTTTTACACCAGATAGGGGTTTTTGAACTTACAATTGTCTTATCGATATGAACGGGGCTCGGGAAAAAATGAATTGGGATCTATTAGCAGCTTATCTCGACGGCAACCTGTCGGATAAAGAAAGGCTTGAAGTTGAGAATTGGATTGAGGCCTCTGCTGACAATAAAAAGCAATTTGAGGAGGCTAAGAAAATTTGGTCAGCTACGGAAAATGGTATCTCGCAATACAATTATGATACGGAAAGTGCCTGGGGTAAAATGCAGGGATTAATGGATGAGGAAAAGCAGCCTCACACGAAAACGCGATCGATGCGCACCTGGTGGTACAGTGCTGCTGCTGTGTTCATTTTTGCCATGATTGCCTACTGGTGGGCCAACCGGGGCATTGACTACAAGGAAGTTTATGCGGGTAGCGCCATCGTAACGGATACCTTAGCCGATGGAAGCGTAGTGCACCTCAATGAGAATACCACCCTGCGTATATCGCAGAATTATGGTAACAAAGTGAGAGCAGTATGGCTGCAGGGGGAAGGCCTGTTTGAAGTAAAAAAGGATACCATGCCTTTCTATGTATATACGCAATACGCTCGTGTTGAGGTAATGGGCACTGTTTTTAACGTAGTTTCAAGAGAAAAGGAACCCGTGGAACTATCCGTTCAGGAAGGGCAGGTTCGCATTACCAGCGGACGGGATGAGACGGTTCAGCGCGTTGTGAAAAAAGGCGAAAAGGTGGTGTATTATGACAAACCCAAAGTAATTGAGGTTCAGGATGAAGAGGCTTCCAATGAGGTGTTCTGGTACAGCAAGACGCTGGTTTTTGAACGGACACCGCTCCTCAGGGTTTTTAAATGTCTGGAAGATATCTATCAGGTTGATATCAGGTTAGAATCTGAAGATCTCGAGAACTGTAAATTAACCGGAACATATGAGATGATGACCCTGGAAAACGTTCTTGAAATCATTACTTCCACCTTCGAACTCGACTACCAACGTGATAAGGATGAGATCATTATACGGGGCGAGGGTTGTCCTTAATCTGATTTTCCTTTTAACAGGAGAAATTGCAAGGGCAGAAAATCCAGGTAATGACTGGCTGGATGCCGTATTTCTTTCGAAAAACCAAACACCACTACTTCCGAAGTACTGGATCTGATTTCAGCAAAGGTAGGCTTCTCATGGTCATATAATGCCAATATAATCCCTCAAAAAACATATGACCATTTCAGTTGCCACGATGAACGTGTAAAAGATTTACTGGACCGACTTCTTGGAAAAGGCTTTAAATACAAAGTGATGGGGCGCCATCTCATTATTTTACAGGATAACAAGCTGGCAAGTGCGGAACGTCGTCAAATTGAAACCTATACGATCAAAGGAAAAGTACTGGATGCCCGGACCTTGCAACCCATAAACGATGCCCTGGTTTACGAAGTGCGAAACTCGAAAACCACCTATGTGAATTCCTATGGCAATTTTGAACTCAATCTACCGGCCAAATACGAATCCGTAGCTATAGGCGTAAAAAGTGTCCACTATCGCGATACATTGTTGGTATTCCGGGCGGCCGAAAATGAAAAAAAGCTATTGCTTTATCCAAAAGAGAAGCCACCGGAAAGCATATCGCGTCAGCCCGAATTGGTGGAAGATGTGAAGCTGGTGCAGGACCTGGCGCCGGATGACCGGCGTTTTAAAGCCAATTACTTCGATGATTATCCGAAGAGGATGGCGCAAATTTCTTTGGTGCCGGGCATTAGCAGTAACCGTGATTTTAATGGAATTACGGAAAATAAGTTTTCATTTGACGTGCTGGCCGGCTATGCTGCTGGAGTGAGTGCTGTAGAAATAGGTGGATTGGTCAACATTGACCGCATGTTTGTTAAAGGGTTTCAGTTGGCGGGGTTGGGCAACATCGAAGGAGGTAAAGTAGAAGGCGTTCAAATTGCAGGTTTGTGGAACAATAACCGGGGCCGGTTAAAAGGTGTGCAGCTTTCAGGTGTGGGCAATGTCGTACGAGATGAATTCAAAGGTGTCCAGGTATCCGGGATTCATAATTATGTACATGGCCAAATGAGAGGGTATCAGTTAGCCGGTATTCACAATTACAGCCGGTTGGATGTATCTGGTGGTCAGTTTGCCGGGATCATCAATATGACCGGAGGTAGTATGAAAACTTTTCAACTATCCGGAATCGCCAATTACGGTGAAAATGTAGGGGGCGTTCAGTTCGCAGGGTTGTGTAATATTGTCGAGGATACCGTGGGAGGAGGACAAATGGCGGGCCTTTTTAATTATGGACGCGAGGTCAATAACTTCCAATTGGCAGGTTTGTATAATATCAGCGCTGAAAAAGTGGGTGGGGCGCAAATAGCCGGGCTTTTAAATTATGGCAAAAAAGTAAATGGTAGTCAACTTGCACTTTTCAACATTGCAGATACGGTCAGTGGTTCTTCTTTTGGTTTTCTAAGTATCATTCGCAAAGGAAGGCATAGTGTTGAACTATCGGCGGATGAAACCGGGATTGTCCATTTTTCAATTAAAACGGGCGCTTATGGTTTTTACAATATTTTCAGGGGAGGTATCCGGGCAGGAGAGCCGGATACATATGACTTTGGTTATGGCATCGGAATTTCTTCGGCAACGCGAAAGAAATGGAATTTTCATTGGGAGCTTACGGTGGATCAGGTATTAGAAAAAGGTATATTGGAAGCCCCGAATATAAATGCCCGCTCCCATTTTCTTTTTTACCGAAACTTCACGTCTAAAGTCAGGTTATTTTTCGGGCCGGTATTGGTAGGCCACGTTTCCTCCTGGAAAAACAGTGAAACCAACGAGTTTTTGACTGATATTTCTTTCTATCCTTTTTATTCTTACCAGTTCGATGAAACGCAGGTCGAACTTTGGCTTGGTGTAACATTCGGTATTAGCTTTTTCTAGTCAAGCATCACCCACATTTATACCACATGCCATCATAAAAAGCAATATCAACAATGACAACAACATTCAAAACTTTCATCGGAGACGAGAATATTAAGAGGTTTCTGGTCAAAACCGTATTAATCGCGATGGCCTTAATATTCTCTTTGATTTTCGCCGTCTTCGCTCAGGAGAAGGCACAATCGGGGCAGGTTACTTTTTTGCCACCCATCGGGACTCATGGCACAAAGGCCGATTCTATATCTTTCTATGCCTCCTTTAATATCCTGGTCGGAAAAACAGGAGGAATAAAAGCTATTGAATTCGGTGGGGTCAGCAATATTACCAAAGGGGATGTCAATGGCGCCCAGTTCGCAGGTATTTCCAATATTGTTACCGGTCAGACCAATGCCATTCAGTCCTCGGGAATTGTAAATGTAACACATGGCCTACAGGGCGCCCAGTTCGCGGGAATTACAAATGTAAATAGAGGGCATGCCTACGGTCTTCAGGTTGCTGGGATATCCAATGAAGCGCAGGATGTGAAAGGAGCACAAATAGCCGGTATTTTAAATCATGCCCATAAACTTTCCGGTTTTCAATTGGCATTAATAAATGTTGTGGATAGTCTGGAAGGCGGGGCGCCCTTCGGTTTGTTTTCAATTGTAAAAAAGAACGGGTACCGGGCTGTTGAAATATCGCACAATGATGCATTCCTGGCGAATGTAGCTGTAAAATCCGGGGCGAAGTCTTTGTATAACACATATCATTTCAGGTATACTGATAAAGACAATGTGAAGTATTACGGTCTTGGCTTGGGCCTGGGCGCTTTGGCGCCGGTTACCAATCAGTTCAGTTTTAATATTGACATCAACGGAACACAGGTTAACATTGATGAGTGGTGGACGAATGAGCTGAATATGATTAACCGCTTCGAATTAAGCGCCAACCTGCATGTTGCCAGGTATTTTACCATTACCGGAGGTTTTGCCCTAAATGTGTCCGTTTCGCAATTGAAGGATGAGGAGGGCATGTTGATCGGAATCCCCTTGTTCCTGAACAAAACTTCTATGAACACATCTCAAACAACACCATTACTACCATTTATCCCGGTTTTAATATAGGTATCAGGTTTTAACCATCCAAACAACCCAACAAAATGAAGTTTTTACTATTGAAGCAACTGATTGTGCTTACTGTGACCGGTATGTCCATTACTTTGGGCTTTTCCCAGGAAATAACACAAAATATCAGAGGTATAGTGCGTGATGAAGCATCGGGAATGCCTTTGCCTGGCGCCACGGTTGTCATTGCAGATAGCGATCCGGTGATTGGTGAAATCACCTCGTACGATGGCAGTTTCAAATTAAAAAACATACCCATTGGGCGGGTAGATTTGATGATCAGTTTTATAGGGTATGAGCCCAAAGTGGTCCCTAATGTCCGTATTGGCGCTGCCAAAGAAATCGTTTTGGGGATCAACCTGCAGGAATCGCTGGTAAAGATGCGTGAGGATGATCTACCGGTAGTGATTGACAAAATTTCGGACTCGTGGAATGATGAAAAAGACGGGAAAGTATGGGAATACGGCGAGTTGATACAATACGCCCAGGAGAAGTTTGTCAGGGAGGATGAAAATGCGGCAATTGTACGATCCAACAGGTACTACAATTACTCCGATCCCTGGCATTACGACAGTGAGGGGTATATCGACCTGGGAAAACAATGTGCTGAGGAGTTTATACAACTCAACTCTAAATAAAATCAGATGCGATCAATAATCCATTGCAGGTTTACCTCTCGTACAGTATCGTCCTTTAGATCATTCAGTGTGATATGCTCCACAGCGAAGCGGATTAGTCTCAGACAAGGGAGGCCAACAGCCGCGGTCATTCTTCGGACTTGCCGGTTTTTGCCTTCATGAATGGTAAGCTCTATCCAGGTTTTGGGTAGGTAAGGACGCACCGGAGGTGTTCGTTCTGGGATTTTACTTGAAACTGATTCTGGTAAAAAACTGGCTTTTCCCGGCAGCGTTTGGTATTTGTTACCCTTTATACTGATTTCCACCCCTTTTGAAAGTTGATCCAGCGCCTCTTGTGTTGCTTCCCCCTCAACCTGTGCCCAATAAGTTTTATCATGTGCATAGGAGGGGTCCTGCAATCGCTGCTTGAGCTGACCGTCATTGGTCAGGATGAGCAGCCCTTCACTATCGGCATCCAGCCGGCCTATCGAGTAGATGTCTTTTGAAGGAAAGGAATACAGATCGGACAGGGTGGGCTTTTTGTCCATAGGTGTAAATTGGCTCAACATGCCATATGGCTTGTTGATCAGGAAGTAATACAGCTTCTCCGGGCGTGGTTTGGCCTTATTGTGCTTCTTCTTATTGTCAAATTTTCTTTTAGACGAAGGATTGAACTTTTTTTGTTCCTCTTGCTTCATGAAGCAAAATTAGCTGCTTAAAAATGATATCCAATCATATTCCAAAAACTCAATTGCCAGTGAAACAGCGCCAATGCAATGGCTGCCCAGGTATAAAAAAGTTTGCTTTTTATACTTATTTCAGGGTTGGTCCAGTTGTAAAACATCACCACCCATACCATAATTGTCAATAACAAGCTGATCATAGGAAATGACAGAATCACCTTCATGAATAGGGGTATGCCATAAACCAGGTCTTCATTAACAACGATTATTATAATCACTATACCAATTACAAATATCACTGATAAAAATGCTGCTGACCAAGCCAGCCAACGCGCATTTCGCGATACCGGATTGATAGGGGTGATTTTGTGGTACCGCTTTTCAAGCCAACGAGAAATAGGCCAGTACTTCACTACTACGATAAGTGAAAGAAGTGTGATGATGAAAATAAAAAGTTGGAATCCTGATTTTTCATAGAAAGGTACTCTAAGGAGAGTGAAGATCGGCAAACCATCAAAATGAAGTTGCTCAGCTTTATTGTTTTTCAATTTAAATCCCAGGAGTTCTTCGCTGCGTTCTTTAACGAATTTATGGTCACCAATCGGGTACCAGTAACTGATTTCACCGCTTCCTTTCAATTCAAGTCGATTGCTATCAACGGCGCTTATTGTAATAGATGAAAAAAGTTTGGCAACTTTGGTTATGGTAGAATGAGAATATCTGCTGCTATGATACTCTCCAGTATAAGGCGACAGGTCTACTTGTTCAGATACTGAGTATTCCTTTTTCTTTCCTCTGAGAAACTGACTGACAAACGATTCGAGCACATCACTGTATACAGTTCCGGTATTGGTATTGAAAGAAATAAAGAATCCGATGTTTTCTTCCGGAATGACAACAAGTAATGAGTGGAACCAGAAAGTATCGCCTCCATGCCCGTAAATCTTTTGTCCAAATTGACTATGCTCCATAAATCCATAGCACATTGAATTAAAGCCTTCAATGGGGCTGTTCAAGGGTTCAAACATTTTCTTTACCGTTGTGCTGTCGAGAATGCGTGCGCTATCTAATTCTCCGTAGTTGAGCAATGCTTGCATGAAACGACCCATGTCAGATGCAGTGGCACTTGCCGCTCCTACGGCGTACATAGGAACCAACTCAAAAGATTTTTCATAGAATTGCCCGGAGCCACTGGCATAGCCCTTAGACATTTGAGAGGCCAAGGCATTGGGTAGGGGTTGATTAAAGGTTGTGTTGTTAAGTTGAAGCGGATCCAGAATGTTTTGCTGTACATAATCATGCCAGTCCAAATCACTTATTATTTCAACTATGTGAGCAGCCAACGCTGTACCGTGATTGGAATATGAGGCTACCTGGCCAGGCGGATATACACGAAGAGGTATACGTTCTTCAAGTATTTCCCCCAAAGGTTTAAGGGTGGTAGTATCTATTGTAAATAACTCTATGACATGATCTTCAAATCCCGGTGTATGTGACATGAGTAGCTTCATAGTGATTGGTTCATCATTAAAATCCGGCACTTCAAAAGCTTTGAGGTATTGATTAATATCGGCATCCAGTTCTATTTTGCCCTGTTCATACAATTGCATCACAGAGATCCAGACAAATAATTTTGATATCGAGCCGATCCGAAATAAAGTAGTATCCGGGTCCACTTTAATTTTGGCTTCCACATCAGCATAGCCATATCCTTTTTTTACTACTGGTGTACCGTTATGCGTAATAATGGTAGTTGCACCGGCAATGTGCTCATCTTGCATTTTGGTTTGGATTACACCATCCACAAAAGCTTCCCACTTTATGGTATCCGAGTTGGCGTTGGAATTAAAAACGGGCACAATAAATATCAATATACCAACAAGCCAGCATTGAGTAATTCGTCTCATTGTCATAGTACGATCGGTTTGGTCAATGAAATTTAGGAAAGAAAGTGGTTTAATGTATTCTGAAATGGCAAAAAAATTGTTAAATATTCCGTAAGACCTTAGTTGATAGGGAATATATAAATAGTGACGGAATTACTTTGTAGAGAGTTGAAATTTTTGGAAAAGTGGTTTATTCATTCAAACTCCTTTATTTCATATTCAGGATCCTGAGTTTCAGTTCTCTTATTTCATTCGTATAATTAAATCGTTCGATGTCTTCTTTATATATTGATTCGGCTATTTTAAATGTAGACTTATCATAGAATTGCCACCAATCTTTTGAATAAACAGTTACATTCCTCCGGATATTGCTGTCACCAAAAACAGGATGGAGGTTTTGAATAGGCTGGAAACCATCTTCCAACTTAAATATTTTTGTGCCCGCTTTTACAAAAGTATACTGAGGGCGCAAATTTTGATCCATTAAGCTTACTGGAATACAGGAAAGCTTTTGCACAAAACTACTGAAGTCGTCATTGTACCGGAAAATGCCCAGGTATAAATTTTGATAAATGAATTTGTCTTGATTTCCGAAGATAGACTGATACGCACTAACTAGCCGATGAAGAGGGTTACGAACAATGGCGAAACTATTGATCCTGGAATTGATTTCTACATGCTTTAATGTGCTGTCCGCAAGCAAATCTATTTGGTCATCTGTGTATTTTTGTATTGTCGAATCTTCGTAAATTGATTTGAGTAGAAGATAATTAATAGTAGTGCTTCCGCATTTGGGAATACGTACGTAATGTAGGTCCTTCTCAATTTCAATTACATACTGCTTTTCTCTTATGGAATGGATCAATGATGAGGCAAAAACCCTTAGGTTAAACAAAAAATTTTTGAGGGCATTTCGATCCCGGTTGACATATTGAACACGGGGTTGTGGTCCCGCATTGGGATCCGTGATATGTTTTTTCCAAAGTTCAAAATCAAATTTTGGCTGAAAAGGGTGCGCATGCTTCACCAAAAGGTTGAAAAACCGAATAAGGGCAATCATCACTTGACATTTAGGAATGGATGTTCGTACCAAATCATCATAAGATAAGGATTTTCATTTGATGTCCTTTTATCTACTCCATCCTGTATTGAGGCTAAGTGGTTTTTCCATACTATTCAAGTGAAACCTTGATCTAATAATGACAAAAAAAAGAAGCCTCCATATGAGGCTTCCAGTTAACCAATCTAAATTTTAAA
>DNTA01000054.1 GCA_003500135.1 Cytophagales bacterium
CTTTCTTCATCGTACTTAACTGATAGGTGATCATGAATGCTTTCTCGATGGGGAATTTTATCTTATGAAATAGCGTATTAGCCGTCGACGATTCATCGTAATGGCACTTCTGACATTTTCTGTAATGCCACTTTCGCCCTTTTACCCAATGGGTATGACCACATTTACGGCATTGATACCCTTGGGACCATTTTAAATCATATAGATGTTGATAACAGGCTTCTGATGTGCCATACTTCTGCATGAAATCGGTAATACTCGTGTGATTCTTAATAACTGCTTCTTTTTGATTCTAGCAGCTAAATAACTACCCCTTAATGTAGCCTATTTACATTTGGGAACTGATCCGTTAATCCGTTTTGTTTATTTATCATTTTCAATTCTTTTCTTTAATGCTATGTTATGAGCAACAAAAGCCTTTTCCATCTTCTTCAGAAGTTTTTTTGAAATAAAAACAGAAAGTATTCCTGTAAAATACTCTCCATGTTCCAGAGTAGTGATGTTTTCATTACTCTCTTTTAACCTATAATAATGCTCTCCTGCTAGTAAAAAACTCGCTATTTGATTTCCCTTCCAAACTATTTCTTTGTTTTCCTTGAAAGATAGGAGTACTGCTTCAAATGTATTTTGCAAGGGAACAATTGTGGTTTTGATTCTTCCACCTTCGGATAAATTACCTGTGATAGAGGAAACCAACGGGTTCCAGTGACTGTAGCTTTTAAGATCGGTTAGGACATTCCAAACCTTTTCTTGTGAAGCATTTATATCTATTTTGGTATGGTACTCTTTCATGTCTTTATGGTTTAGAACGGTCTTGGGTATGAAACTAGGTAGTTTCGAAACACTAAACTTCCGACTTGGAGCGAATGTTAATAAGTATTATACCACAGATTTACTACTATTCCATCTTTTTTTCTACGAACATTGTTCTCTACTGGCTACTTTCAATTTATTTTCCAAAAGAAGTTTATCATTTCCATTTAGACTAAGGCTGATGGCTTTTTTTAAGCACTCGATATGCTTTTTAGTTTCTATTCCTTTAAACAACTCAGCAAGTAATGCGTAATATAATGGATTTTGTTCTAATTTAATCTTCAACGCCTCTTTCAATGCTTTTTCCTTTCCATATACCATAGCCAAGGCATAAGTTCTGTTCAGTCCTACAATGGGTGAATACTGCATTTGTAACAGTCGATTGTAGAGTTGTAATATATTTTCCCATTTTTTACTCTGGCCGATATTTTTTCTTGTATGCCAAAAAGCTATCATGGCCTCGATATGATATCTTGTTGGCTTTTTATTTCCTGATCTGTACAAAAAAAACTCGCCTTTCTTTATTAGCTCATCGTCCCATTTATCTATGTCCTGTTCATTGTATAGAATTTGTTCTCCTTCATGATTAATTCTGGCATCGAACCGTGAAGCCTGAAAACAAAAAAGTGCCATCAATGCATTTGCATCGGGAAGATTGGTTTCTTCTTTAGAAATCACAATATGGAGTAATCTCATTGCTTCATAGCACAAATCTTTCCTTATCTTCTCCGTTGATTTTGTTGAAAAGTAACCTTCATTAAAAAGTAAATACAAGGTAGAAAGAACACCTCCAATTCTTTGGTTGATTTCATTCGGGGAAATAGGAGAAACCTTGAAATCGATATCTTTGAGGGTGTTCTTAGTTCTAGTTAGCCGTTTGTTAACATTTGATTTCGTAAAAAGCAGAGCTGTTGCAATTTCATCAACACCAAAACCACACAAAACTCTAAGGGATAATACGATCTGGGATTCTGCAGATATCGATGGATGGCAAACTGCAAACATCATTCTGAGCATACTATCTTTGATATTATCTTCTGATAAATCAATTTCTTCCTGCTGCTTTTCTTCTCCCGATTCCTGAAGTATGGGACTTATTTTCTCAGTAAAAATCCTTTCTCTTTTGAGGTAATCGAGTGCATAGTTTTTAGCCACCTTGTAGAGCCATGCTGTAGGGTTATCAGGAATGCCTTTTCGCCCCCATGTTTCGGTGGCTTTAAGAAAAGTTTCGCTGGCAATGTCCTGGGCCTGCTCGATATTCGGGAACCCAAAAGTTTTGGTTAACACAGCAACAATTCTACTGTATTCCTCGCGAAACAAATTGGGTATGAGTTGGTTATTGTTCACCACCCATTTTCGGTTATGAAAAGAAATCGTTTAATGGTTTAGCCGCTTTGTAATATTCAACAATTGTGGGTAGCAACTTTTGGCTTAGAATTAGATCTATATCGAACTCTTTCATAAAGTAAAATTGTTTATTTGCAATAAGTGGTTCGTTTTTAAACGTTTTCTGATATTGTGTCGGGATTCGCTTATTCGCTTCGCCTCGAATCTCGCCGTACTTTTCGGTAAAATCACTTGCCGAATACAACTTTTTAAAATCCTCAGGATCGGATTGAATTTTATCCCTTATGTGTTGCAACCGTTCTGCTGTTGGCATATAATAACCATTCATTATACCCATGTTTTTTGCGCCCATTTGAAAGGCCACAGCAGTAATCGGATCCATTTTATCGCCTTTGTAAATATGCACAAACGACCTCATTTTATAAGGCGTTTTGTCTTTCGAGAAACGGACGTCTTTATTTATCCTTTTAATGCATTTCTTTGGATCGATATCAATTTGAGGATCCAGTTTTTGCAGCTCGGTAATTACATCGGTAACAAATTGCATGAGTGGTTCCTTAACATGCTTATTATAGCGCTTTTTATTGCTATGAAACCACTCTTTGTTATTATTCTTTTCCAGTTCTTCGAAGAATTGTATGTATTCTCTTGTAAAATACTTCATGGTTTTCAGTTTAATTTTTATAATGTATGTCCGTCTG
>DNTA01000082.1 GCA_003500135.1 Cytophagales bacterium
TCCTAATTAATACAATAAATATTAAATAATGGACAAAAAACTGACAGTACGGGCAGCAAACAATCTGAGAATACTGAGCGCTGCCATGGTTGAAAAGGCCAAATCAGGACACCCGGGCGGCGCTATGGGCGGTGCAGACTTCATACAAATCCTGTTTGCGGAATACCTACACTTCGATCCCAGCGATCTGAAATGGAAAAACAGGGACCGGTTTTTCCTCGATCCCGGCCATATGTCGCCAATGCTTTATTCTATCCTATCCCTGGTTGGCGCTTACAGCATGAGCGACCTGGAACAATTCAGGCAGTGGGGCAGCCCTACACCAGGCCATCCGGAAGTAGATGTTGAAAGAGGCGTGGAAAACACTTCGGGGCCTTTGGGTCAGGGACATGTCAATGCGGTGGGGGCGGCGATCGCCGAACGATTCCTGGCCCATCGTTTCGGGGAATGGACAACGCATAAGATCTATTCTTTTATTTCCGATGGAGGTATCCAGGAGGAAATTTCGCAGGGTGCAGGCCGAATAGCCGGATATCTGGGCCTTGGCAACCTGGTGATGTTCTACGATTCGAACGATATCCAGCTGTCCACGGAAGTAGAGCATGTTACGAATGAAGATGTTGCCAAAAAATATGAAGCCTGGGGTTGGGAAGTAGTGACCATCAATGGTAACGACCACGACCAGATCAGGAAAGCACTGAACAAAGGCCATAAACAATACGACAAGCCTGTGCTGATCATTGGTAAAACGGTAATGGGTAAAGGGGCCATTGATGCTGAAGGGAACAGCTTTGAACGCAAAGTGTCTACTCATGGCCAGCCATTGTCAAAAGCCGGCGCCGATACTGACAAGACTATCGAAAGCCTGGGTGGCGACCCTAATGATCCGTTCCGCATTTTTGATGATGTTGCCCAATACTGGGAGGAAATCAAAAAAGAAAAGCTGGAATATGCCACGAAAAAGAAAAAAGAAGAGCAGGAGTGGCGTGCTGCCAATCCGGACCTCGCGGCAAAGTGGGGCCTCTTCTGGAGTGGTGATATCCCAAAAATTGATTTCAGCGCCATAGATCAAAAAGAAAACATCGCCTCACGTGCCGCTTCCGGTACCGTGCTTTCCCATTTTGCCGATAAAGTGGAAAATATGATCGTCATGTCTGCCGATCTGAGCAATAGTGATAAGACCGACGGTTTCTTGAAGAAGACCACTTCATTTAAGAGGAACGATTTCAGTGGTGCATTCCTGCAGCCCGGAGTGGCAGAACTTACCATGGGCGCCATCGCCAACGGTATGGCCCTGCACGGGGGTGTTATACCGGTATGCGGTACTTTCTTCGTATTTTCTGACTTTATGAAGCCGGCAGTACGTCTTGCTGCCTTAATGGAACTGCCGGTGAAATACGTCTGGACGCACGATGCCTTTCGCGTTGGGGAAGATGGCCCTACACACCAGCCGGTTGAACAGGAGGCTCAGATAAGGTTACTCGAAAAGCTTCAGAACCATAGCGGCAGAAATAGTATGCTCGTACTTCGGCCTGCCGATGCTGCAGAAACCAGTGTAGCATGGAAAATGGCGGTAGAAAACAAAAACACGCCAACGGCCCTGTTGCTGTCGCGTCAGAATATCAAGGACCTGCCGGCAATGGGCAAAAGCCGCTATGATGATGCATTGGCATCCGAAAAAGGAGCGTATATCGTAAAAGGGGCCGCAGGAAAACCGGATGTAATAATGGTAGCCAATGGCTCGGAAGTAACCACTTCTTATGAAGGGGCGCAACTTTTGGAGGAACGCAAACACCTGAAGGTTAGAGTGGTTTCTGTACCTTCGGAAGGAGTATTCCGCAATCAGCCAAAAGAATACCAGGAGCAGGTATTGCTTCCGGGTGTTCCGAAGATTGGCCTAACAGCCGGTTTGCCGGTCACACTCGAAGGTCTCGTTGGGCCCGACGGTATAGTGTTCGGTTTGAACCACTTTGGCTATTCGGCGCCGGCGGGTGTACTGGATGAAAAGTTTGGGTACACCGCAGAAAATGTGTACCAGAAAACCACCGAATTTTTGAAGGTATAATCAAAATAAGAAGTCAAATATCAAAGTCGGTTAAGTCATTAGCCGGCTTTTTTTGTATCAATACAACCATTAATCAAAAAATTTACGATTATTTCCGGCTCTATTTGTAGATTAGCTAACATTCTATTGATCCATTACCAAAAAATTGATTCATGAAGAGGATATTATTCAGTTTTTCCATTTTTATATTTTATACAACCACGCTTTTTGCGCAAACAGAAGCCACCCCGGCCTCCGAACGGCTGGAGGTAGACGAAGAAAGACAGAAATTAGCCGAAAGTTCTGTGGCAGGGGCCCTGTCTTTTACCAATATCGGTCCCACCGTGATGAGTGGAAGGATAGTCGACCTGGCAGTAAACCCGGAAAACCCGGCTGAATTCTATGCCGCTTTCGCGTCAGGAGGACTGTGGCATACCAGCAATTTTGGTACCACTTTCACGCCACTATTTGAAGATCAACCGGTAATGACCATTGGCGATATCGCCGTAGATTGGCCAAGTAAAACGATCTGGCTCGGTTCGGGGGAAAGTAACTCCAGCCGATCTTCATATGCCGGTGATGGAATGTACAAAAGTACGGATGGAGGCAAAACATGGCAACACCTGGGCCTGGAAGAAACCCATCATATCGGAAGGGTTATACTTCATCCTGAAAATGATAAGGTGGCATGGGTTGCGGCCGTTGGTCACCTGTACTCGAATAACCCGGAAAGAGGGGTATTCAAAACAAAAGATGGAGGACAAACCTGGGGGAAAGCGCTATTTGTAAACGACAGCGCCGGGGCCATCGATTTGGCGATCCATCCGGAAAATCCTGACGTTCTATATGCGGCGATGTGGGAGCGCGATCGTAAGGCCTGGAATTTTAAGGGGAGTGGTAGTGGTTCAGGTATTTTTAAATCAACCGACGGCGGTGAATCATGGAACCGCATATCCAATGGCGACAACGGTTTTCCTTTTGACGCAGGTGTAGGAAGAATTGGCCTGGCCATTTCCCACCAAAATCCTGAAAAAGTCTATGCAATACTCGATAATCAAAACAGAAGGGAGAAAAAAGAAAAGGACGAGGAAAAACTGACCAAAGAGGTCCTCAGAAATATGTCTAAAGACGAGTTTTTGCAATTGAGCGACCTTACCATCAATGAATATCTGGACGAACATAATTTTCCGGAAGCGTACAATGCGGTAGATATTAAAAAAGCTGTGGAGGCGGGTGATTATTTGCCTGTAGCGCTTGTAGATTACCTCGAAGACGCCAATGCCATGCTTTTTGACGTGCCGGTAAAAGGCGCTGAAGTATATATGACAAACGACGGAGGGGCCACCTGGGCCAAAACGCATGAGGAATATATCGACGATCTGTATTACAGCTACGGCTACTATTTTGGCAACATCCGCGTGCATCCCAACGACGATCAGAAGCTCTACATCATGGGTGTGCCCATCCTGCGTTCTGATGACGGCGGAAAATCCTGGAAAACAATCAATGGTGATAACCAGCATGTCGACCATCATGCGCTATGGATATCAAAAGATCAACCCGGCCTGTTGATCAACGGGAATGACGGCGGTGTTAACATCAGCTGGGACGACGGGGAAAGCTGGATCAAATGCAATAACCTGCCCGTGGGTCAGTTTTATGCCGTAAATGTGGACCAATCGGATAATTACCACGTATATGGAGGCTTACAGGACAATGGGGTGTGGCATGGCGCCCACAATTATGAGTACAGCAATAGCTGGCGCTCAACAGGTGAATATGACTACCAAAACCTGATGGGGGGCGACGGCATGCAGGTTGAAATCGATAGTCGCGATAACAATACGGTTTATACGGGATTCCAGTTTGGCAATTACTTTCGAATTGATAAAAATACGGGTAGGGCCACGGCCATCCAACCCCGTCATATGCTTGGGGAGCGCCCTTTGAGGTTCAACTGGCAGACCCCCATCCATTTATCCGTTCACAACCAGGATATCTTGTACCTGGGATCCAATAAGTTCCATCGATCAATGAACCGGGGCGACAACTGGGAAACACTTTCTGAAGATCTGACCCATGGCGGGAAAAAAGGCAATGTGCCCTATGGCACCCTAACTTCCATTGACGAATCCCCCCTGATGTTCGGTTTGATTTATGCAGGTACTGACGATGGGCGTGTACACATCAGTAAAGATGGGGGTAACACATGGCAGGATATTTCAGAAGGTTTGGAACCTATGCAATGGGTTAGCCGCGTGGAAGCTTCGGCGTTTGATAAAAAACGAGCCTATGTTGCATTGAACGGATACCGTTGGGATCGTTTTGACGCCATGGTCTATGTGACCGACGACTATGGCGCCACCTGGAAAAAAATAGGAGAGGACCTGCCCGCTGAACCCGTCAATGTGATCAAAGAAGATCCGCAAAACCCTGACCTGTTATATGTGGGGACCGACCATGGGGTATATTTTTCACTGGATCGTGGCAAACACTTTATGGCGCTCGATCACGCACTGCCTAAAGTGGCCGTTCATGATTTAGTAGTCCAGGAAAAAGCATCAGACTTGATTATCGGTACGCACGGACGGTCTATTTACCGGCTGCCGGTGGGGCATTTGCAGCAACTGGATGAAAACATACTGGCGGGTAACTTACACATATTTGATGTATCAGCGGTCACTTACAGTGAACGATGGGGCAATTATCGATCCTGGAGCAAGTGGAATGGCTTTTATGAGCCTGAAATCGAAGCGCCCTTATTTACGCAGCAGTCGGGTGATATGGTACTGAGGGTTCGTGCAGAAGATGATAATGTGTTATTTGAAGAGGAAATGCCTGTCGATAAAGGCCTGCAATATGTAAAATATGATCTGAGTATTTCAGAAAATGAGGTGGAAGCCTTTAAAAAGCGATTGAAAAAAAATGAGGAGTTTGAAGATGACCACTGGAAAGACCGTAAGAATGGCAAAAGCTATTTGATACCGGGGACTTATCGGTTGGAATTGATAAAAGACGGACAAACGCGGTCGGTTAACTTTGAGATGAAACCGCCGAAAGAAAAACCTGTAAGGAAACCACAGAAAAAAACACCTTGATACTAATGCATTATTATTAATTTTAGAACGAACTAAAGAATAATTTTAATACCAAATCCTTAGCACTATGAAATTATTGATCAGACTTGTATTGTATGCACTTGCCGTACTGATTACGGCCCATTTATTGCCCGGCGTATCCGTTGAAAGTTTTCTTATTGCGGTAATTGTAGCTGGAGTATTGACGCTATTAAATGTATTGCTCAAACCCTTACTGGTGATACTCACCATCCCGATAACGGTTGTAACGCTCGGGCTGTTTTTACTGGTGATCAATGCATTGATCATCATGCTGACCGATTGGTTGATTGGCGGTTTCGATGTGACAAATTTCTGGTGGGCGCTGCTGTTCAGTTTGATCCTGTCGTTGATCAACGGAATTTTTATGAAACTCAGCGGAGAAGAAAAACAATAAAAAAACCCGGCGCCTATTTAGGCGCCGGGTTTTTTATCTATTGCACAAATTTTAGTTTTGTCCGAAAAGGGTCCAGCCGACGTATAGCTGGAAAGTACGGTTTTTAATGTTGTCAGGTAATTCTTGAGTTGTTGCTTTAGAAATATTGCTAAAACCCCATACATATCGTATACCAACATTTAATCCAAGTGGTAAATGAACTCCCGCACCCACTGCTAGTCCAAAATCATTATTCTCCAATTGATCTTTGACATTTTCGAAATCATTGCTTTCTGCATTTGTTAAAAAACTAAACTGAGGACCTGCCTGGATACTTATCAATGAAATAGGTTTCCATCGCAACATCAATGGGATAGCAATGTAATCTGTGCTTATTTCAGCATCTTCAATTTTACTACCATGGGCGGTGTAAAGTAATTCAGGTGTCAATCCAAATTTTTCTGAAAACATTATGTTGACATATCCACCAACGTGAAAGTCTGTGATAGACTCTGTGCTAACATCTTTAATGTTCTGATTGGCAAAATTTGCCCCGGCTTTTATACCAATTCCAATGCCCTGGGCATTCGAAGTGAATGGAATTAAAAAAATTCCCAGTGCGAGCGTGTAAATAATCTTTTTCATATGTCTTTTAAATTTTTTTGGCGCTTTAAGATAACAAAAATCAAACCAAAAAAAAACTCATTTTGAATAACTGATAAATTTAAGGCTCAATATTAACAATTTATTAATTTATACTGGTGCGGTATTCCTATTTTTTATCCTGGATTCGATTTGATTAATAGTTCTAATCTCAAAACTAACTTAGGCATTTACTGACTAAT
>DNTA01000265.1 GCA_003500135.1 Cytophagales bacterium
ACAGCGATGTAATCTCCCATGAGATAAACACTGAAGAGGGAGAATACAGAATGATGGAAAATCTTGTCCCGGCTAAGTCTGGTAGGGGTATGGGACGTAATCGAGAAAGTTTGCCTGGTACTACTCTGATTGATAGTAGCCTCGCCCTCACAACACACAAAGTAATTGGCAAGTTCGGGGACGCTCCAAACAATAAGCTATACTACTTTATGTGGGAAGAGTCTGGATTTCCGCGTAAGGATAAGATATACGCCTATGATGCTAACACCAAGACTACGGAGTTAATTGTAGAAAGTGAACAACTTGGGTGGACGGAAGGAACAAAAATCACCGGAATAAGTGTTTTAGATGGGGTTATATATTGGGCCGATCCAAATTTATGTTATTATAGAATACAAGACAATTCACAGTTTTCTGAAATAGACTATAATTGTAGGGCACAAAGTAGCGCAATTCTCGAAAACTTTTATTTTGTTGCCGAATTCCAAACAGGGCTTAGCGTAAACTTTCAAACATATATACAGGGGCCGTTTACGGCTGTCGAGGCTGCGCAGCAAGTCGCGGCAGATATGGCGGCAGATGCGTCAATATCTAGTAGGTTTTCTGTAAATGTTAATTCTGGAAGCTCAGTAATAAAATTAGTGTCTATTATCGCGCCTGGTTCTATTAGGTTAATTGGAACACCAGAAACGTATTTTAATTATTATCAAACAAATTTTAATACTGAGCCATCAACATTAGATGATTTCTACCAATACCCAACACCTCCAAAGTATAGACCATTGGTTCAGGCGGTTGTAGATCCAAACATCACGATAAACAAAATTCTTGATAAAAATTGGCAATTCGCAACTAGACAGATTTATCAAAATAATCAAGTAACTGTACTAAGTCCCTTTAGTGAAGTGATTCCCTCCGCTAAGTTTATAGAGGATTTCACAAATACCAATATACCAAATACAATTCTTGTCCAGATATCAATAACTAAGCCAGAAAAGGTTAAATCAGTTGACATATTAGCTAGAAATAGTGATAATTCAGACTGGTTTATAATAAAAACATTACATAGGGCTGAGTTATTTGCTTCAAATGGAATAATGACATATGAATTTTCAGGACAAGAGCAAAGTGTGTTTATCCCTGTATCTGATGCAATTAAACAACAAGAGGGTACCCCAAGACAGTCGATTGATTTACAGATTCAAAGGAACAAAATTTTTGCCATTGATAACTTGACTGGATATGATTATGATGACAGTAATATGTCAATAACTATTGAAATAAATGAAGAGGATAATAATCCAGATAAACAATATTTTAAACAAAGCGGGCTTTATAATGTGGCTGTGCGTTTTTTTGATGATGATTTCAGGACAGACGGAACCGTTCATGCTGTTAATCAAGTAAATATACCTGAAAATCCGTCAACGTCATGGGCGACTAATTCGACCAATAGCGGCAAGCTTACATCCAGAATGCAATATTTGAATCTTACGCTGAATGGGCAGCCTCCAATTTGGGCAAAACACTTAATGATTGTCAGGTCTGATGAGTTGCGATATAGCCAATTTATGCAATTTCACGCACCGGTATTATACTATGTACGCCCAGAGGTTGAGCTAGATTCTCCAAATGCTGCGACTGATGAATTTTATATGTATGGAAATCAATATAAAGAGAAGGACTCCATAAATAGCATATCTGACTGGAGATACATACATTTATTGCTCCCAACAAATTTACCTTTTATTCCAGAAAGAGGACATATAGTTCATATCATGGCAGGGAAGCAGGTTGGTGCATATGATCAAACAACAATATTGGATGTTAGAGGAAATATTATTGTATTAGAGCAACCGGTAGATATTGTGAGTGGATGCTTCGGAGTGCCGGAGTTGTTTATTGAGATATATAAGCCAAAATTAATCACTGAAACAAATAATTTTTACGAAATATCAGGAACGTATGATATTATTAATCCTGGGACACCAACAAGATCATTCCCGTCTGGGGCAATAAGAATTAATGGAGATGTGTGGGTGACTAATAATGAGGACGAAAGGCTACAATGGAAATATGATTGGGATGATTATACTAAAAATGGATCCACTCAAGAGGAAAAGAGATTAAGAAAGTCTGGATACAGGTGGGGAAATTTTGAAAGCAGGAGTAAGTCATATACAGCCACTCAACTTATTGACGAGCAAACTACTGAAGCAAACAGGGAAAATCCTTTTTCTACATCTGTGATTGTTGAATTTACGGCTGATTTTGGGTTTATTTTAAATTATAATCTAAGTTCTAAAAACTTAGGAAGGCCAGCTCCTTTGCTTCAAAACATAAGAGAGGAGGAAAGACCAAGTACTATTCGATTTTCCAATGATTACATTGCTAATTCTGCTATTAATGGATTGCATACTTTTGAGCCCCTAAATGAATATCCGTTACCAATAGAGAGGGGACCAATAAACAAACTACAAGCGGCAGGAGAAGATGTGTTACTCGCCATCCATTCCAGCGCCGTTACCAGCATGTATATTGGAAAAGGCATTATTAGGTCCGCAGACCTTAACCCTACGCTAATCACCACAGATGATGTTATAGGGGCCGACAATCAACTAAAGTACTCGTATGGAACTATCCACCCGGAAAGTGTTTGTGAGGNNACCATCACTGTTTGGATCCCCGAATACCTATAGCTGCATTACTGAATACGATAGACTCCTAAACATGGTGTATTGGACATTCTTAAAAGGAAGCACGAAATACACAATAGGATTCCATGATTCAAGCAATTCATGGATAGGTACATATAGTTTTGCTCCTGAGCTTTACGGATCAGTTGGTGATCATTTGATAGGGTTTGTAAATGGGATGCCATGGTTACACAACGATAACAGCGCCCACCAGACGTTTTACGGGGTTCTGTACGCATCTAAACTTAAAGTTGATGTCAATATAGGTGAAGCATTAGAAAAAGCCTGGGACGGCCTTTATATTGATTCTAACGTCAAATGGGATGTTCCTATGATCTATAATGAAGACGGGCAATCAACCAATCTAATTGATGATGACTTTATACTTAAAGATAATCTTCAGTACGCGGATTTCCTGAGGGACATTAATACTCCTGTTGCGAAATTGAAGCCCGGACAGATAGCGCTTAGACACGGAAACCCACTAAGCAGCCACACACTTACTCTTGAATTAGAATACACAGGAGACACACCACATTACATAAGATCTATGGGGGTCGCGGCAACGTATAAATCCG
>DNTA01000316.1 GCA_003500135.1 Cytophagales bacterium
AATTGAAAAGTATATATGCCTTACTTTGTTCAGAAAAGTAGAATGACTGATATAAAAAATGATCATCTTTTTTTTTCTCATATAATTGAATGTTATGGGATGTTGCTTCACTATAAAAAGTTCGTACCTCCTCACTAAAATTGAGTTGATCTTCGTAATTATTAATCAAGCATCTTGATTGTTGAATTAATGAGTCACCCAACTGAAATTGATGAATTATCAATTTTTCATTATCCTCTTCGTTCCAGGTTTTATATAAATCTATTAACTGAATGATTGATTTTAGTTGCTTTATTGGATTTTGATAATATCGATATTTTTTTCCTGAAATATTATAGTCAAACGAATTATCCTGAAGTGTTTTCAGGAGAACTTTTTCGGCCTCAGCATACTTACCTGTTTCTGTTAAGTGTTTTCCATATAGTGTTTTTAATGTATACCAAGAATCACTATGTCTGCCTAATTTTTCTTCAACCAGAATTAATGTTGTTTTATAATCTTTTAAAAAACTCTTTTTATCTCCTAATTCGAAGTATTCCTGTATTACATTAGTAGAAATTGGAGCAAGATGGGTTCCATCAATTTTATATTTTCGCATTAATGAAACAGATTCTTTATAATATTTCAGAGCTTCCGAATGATTTCCAAGCCCTGTGTTTATATTTCCTAAAATATTATATGCATTAAACGTAATTACACCAAAATTCTCATTCTGACCAGCAATTTGGAAAAACTCATCAATTCGATTTCTAGCTAAATGAAATTGTTTGTTTTTTGCATAATGATCCGATAATTCCATCAATTCTACGAGATATTTCCATGACTCTTTTCCATATTGCAGCTTAATAATGTCCAATGCCTGCCGTTTGAGTTTAAGACCATATTTATAATTACCTAGGAGAAATACTACTCTACCATAAGCACTCAAGGCGTCTGCATAATAGTCTCCATCTTGTCTCCCCATTTGTTCCAGTAACATAATTGCTTTTTGACCATGAGTCTTGGCTCTTCTAAGAAATCCTCTATTGTATTCAAGTATACAAAGGTTGATTTGGATATCAACAAAATCAACGTGAAGAGTATCTCTGGCGTTTGCTTTAAAATACTTCAATTGCTCTTCATACACATTTGTATAGTGGTGTATGGCAGAATCATAAACTCCAATTTGGGTGTATGTTGACGCAAGGTTAAATAATATATTGATTTGATATTGATTGCTTGAGTCATCAAAATGCAGCTGGTTTCTAATAAGTGCCTTATTGTAGACATCGATTGCACCATCGTAATCCATTTTGAGTAATTTAATTGTTCCCTGATGAGTCAGTATTAAGCTAGCTATATAATTATCATTGTTTAATTTTTCACTATTTATTTTGGAAGCATAATTAAGAATGCTATCGCCTTCTTCAATTCTGTACAACCGCCATTTGCACTCTGCTAAGCGGATAGCCGTCATGATTGCCTCTTTTGTATCAGACAATTCTATGTAGCCTGAATACATTTTTTTAAGAGGGGGTATTGCTTCTTCATATTTGCCAAGAGCCATTAAAGAATCAGCGGTAATTTTGGGTTTAATGGTTTCATTTTTTTCGCTTGGAAGAAAAAAAATCATACTGATGAGAAGATATTTTAACATATGGCAATAATCTTTTTTTAATAAGTTACAACATAATCATTTTATTTTATCATTCTTAATGGAAGAGGTTAGTTTTCTTAATAATGTTAAATGTGTTTTTATCTATTCAAATAACTCTTTGTGAATCTTAGAAATTTATAATATAAATCATTTCTAAACTAATTGAGCAATATGTTCATATTGGTAAAGCAGGGATACTATGGCTAAATTTTATTGTAATAATCAAATACAGGAAAAAACATTTTATCCGCCGGAGGAAACAATGGTGGTGATGGGAATTACAAAAATGTCAATCATTGAATTGTATGGGCAGGAAAAATTTCTGGCAACCAGAATTGCAGAGGTCATTGAACTTCTCGAGACACGATATCCGTTTTTAATAAGCGACGATTAGCCAACTACCCTCCATTAAATGAAAACGGACAGCTCCATGTGAACTGCCCGTTTTACTATCAAAACCAGTGTTACACCTAGTTTATACTTTTATTCAAATGAGAGTTCCTTGCGTTTTTTGCTGTAAGATTCCTTGAACAATGGATTGAAATTCAAACGGTAAAACAAACTGAACCGAAGTGTTCGGTTAAACGATTCCGCCACTCCCTCGACAGAACTAATGTCGATCAACCCGTGGTCGTACATGGCCGAAACACCGAATTTGTCATAAAACATATAGGAAACCCCTACAGCAAGTGCAAGGTCAAAAGTACTCAGGTCATCGGTGCCCGATTGCTCGCTTTCATTCCCAAAGCTATTGACCTTAGTGGTATGTCCGAGTAAAAAGGCTGGATTTAAGCCCGCGATAACCTTCAGGTCTTTCAGTTTGGGTATCGGCCCGTAGTCAAAAAACAGGGGGATGGTCAGATAATTCAGGCGAATGTTGCGGTCAATCCCGTCTATGGCCTGTGTTGCCTGATTTTGCCAAACCGCATCGGGTGCGCTTAAATTGGCGGCCCCCATCTCGATAGGAAACTCATTGTCATCGTATCGATACTTGTATTTGGTTCCCTTTTGTTCATATACAATTCCGGGAATGAAGGAAAAGCCCTTTCCAATGCTGGTGTTCATGCGCAAACCGAGGTGAAAGCCGGTTCTGAATTTATTGGATTCCGAATCGCTCAAATCGTCCATTGAGGTTTTACTGGCATTCAGTCCACCGACAACCTCCAGTCGCGCGGAACAGACAAACTGTTGTGCAGCCGGAGATAGTATGTTTTGGGCAGTGAGCAGGGTGCTACCAAACAGCACCAAACACCAGGTGTATATCCATTTCTTCATTGTTACCCGATTTTAAGGTGATACTTGATTTTCGATGTACTGAACGTGCTCCCGGGCTAATTCGCTGTCAGACTGGCTATGGTCATATCTCGCCTCGACGCTGCAACACGAGGGGCATTGTGAGCAAACACATCCATATGCCCCGGTCATTAAAAGCAATAGTACTGCTAAGGTAGTGCGTTGTATTGATTTCATTGGTTGATGATTTTGATTTTATCAAAAGTACTACGGACCATAATGAGGTGAATCCCCGAAAGCAGGTAAAATGAAAACTACCTGAATTCAGGGATATTTTCCACACGTGTTGCGCTTAAAAAAAATACTGTGTAAATAGTGTATTTAATGGCGAAAAGGTAGCGCTATGGATGTAAAACCGACAGGCCTATTGTTCTTTGGCCTCGTTAGAAAAATTAATGGAAAAGCCGGTTCAATGGGACAAGCTTCCTTTATTTTGTTTTTCATCGCGCAGTTTATCCTGGCCTCATACATGCCATCTCCGGTCGCGCCTAACGATTCGATCAGGATTGCCCGGCATATCGAGACTTTTCAAAATGAACTCTACAGTGATACGGCCATTGCACATCAGTCGATTGATTCAGCGGTTTTACTCGCCATCAAATTCAATGAGCCACGTTTGCTGTTAAAAGCGCTGAACGGACGTAGCCAACTGTATTTAATGCGCAATAAGCAAAAAGAGGCCAAAAAGGATATTGACCGGGCATTGGAGCTTCAAAACAATAGGAGGGATTGGGTAGATTTTTCCAGTACCTATTCTAATTTAGGTTTGTATTTTTTTAACCGGGCCGAATTTGAGTCTTCCGTCGAGGCACACATTAGCGCAGCGAAAATAGCCGAACAAAATGATTACGTACTGGGCCTGGCCCGGAGCTACAACAACATTGGTAACGTGTATATTAAGCTAAAAGATTATTTAATGGCGCGTGAATACTACAATAAGGCGTATGCCATTGCTGAAGAAGAGAATATGAAAGGCGGAATGGCGCACGTGCTGGGCAATCTGGGTATTGTATACACCAACTTAGGTAAGCTCGATAGTGCGATCTATTCCATCAGAAAGTCTTTGGACATACATCGTGCACAAAACAACCTGATGCAGGTGGCCTACAACTATTCCAATCTCGGACAGTTATTCCGACGGCTGGATCGAACAGATTCTGCGCGGTTTTACTATAATCAGTACCTCGAACTCAGCAAACAGCAGCAAAATGACCAAAACGTGCTTTCCGCGGTAATATCATTAATGGAGATTGAGATGCAATCGGGAAACATCGACCGGGTAGCGCAATACCTCTCGGATTACGACAATTTGTTCAGGCAAAACGGATCGATGGAATTGAAAAGCAAATACTATCAGCTTAAGTCGGAAGTGCTGGAGCATCAAAATGATTGGGAAATGGCGCTGCAGGCAAGAAAACTCCACGAGCAATGGCAAGACAGCACAGAAGGAAAGGACCTGAGGGCCGAAGTGGAAGCCCTCAATATCCGCTATCAGACGGAACAAAAGGAAAAAGAATTGCTCGAACAAAAAGCCCTATTGGCACAACGGGAAAATATCATCATAATGATCAGTCTGATTGCCGTGTTTGCCCTTATTCTGACGGCGCTGGTTTTTATGCTCTATCGTCAAAAGCGTGAGAATCGTTATCAGAAAGAGTCGATTGCGGCCATTACGGCAGCACAGGAAAAAGAACGGCAACGGGTAGCCCGCGACCTGCACGACAGCGTGGGTGTTATGCTGGCCAACCTGAAAAATCAACTTTCAGTCCATAAACATCTCAAGGAAGAGATGGACGTACTCAATTCCATAAGTGGAGAGGTTCGACAAATATCGCACGATATGATGCCGGGAACACTCAAAAAGTTCGGGCTTGAAGCAGCGATCCGCAGTGAACTCGACATCACCTCGAAAAGTACGGGGCTGCAAACCACGTTTAACGAGATCGGACTTAATGGTCACCTCGATGAAGAAATGGAAGTCCATTTGTACCGCATTGTACAGGAGGCCGTACAAAATGTAGTGAAGCATGCCGGCGCCAGCACCCTCAACCTTTCTTTAACCAGGGATTTTGATTCGCTTAATGTTATGATTGAAGATGATGGTAAGGGGTTTGATACCTCCGGAATGAAAAGTCAGGGACTGGGGCTTAAAAATATTCGCACTAGAGTAGCGCTTTTGAACGGGAAGCTGTCCATCGATAGCCACCCCAGTGCGGGAACCAGTATGATCATAGAAATACCACTTTAAAAGTTCGACTGAAAATGAAAATATTGCTGGCAGATGACCACCGGATGTTTATAGAAGGAATATCATACATGCTCCGTGAAGCAGGGTGTGAGGTGGTAGGCATCGCACAGAATGGTACAGAGGCGCTGGCGTTTCTGCAACAAAATGACTATCCCGATTTGCTGATGCTCGACATTGAGATGCCGGAAATGGACGGGGTGGAAGTAGCTGAAAAAATTAAGGAGGAATATACTGAGCTAAAAATTATCGTGCTTACCATGCACGATGAACCGGAATTTATCAGGCAAATGTTGAAACTCGGGGTCGATGGCTACATCCTGAAAGATGCCGGCAAAGAAATACTGGTGGAGGCGGTGGAAACTGTTAAGTCGGGTAAAAAATACTTTGGTGAAAAAATCACTGAAAACGTATTTTCGGGTTTTACCCAACCCAAGTCAATTCCAACCAAACTTACCCAACGCGAACTGGAGATCATTCGACTCATTGCCGATCAGAAAACTACCGGACAAATGGCCAGGGAGCTTTTTTTGAGTAAACACACTATAGAAACGCACCGGAAAAACATATTGCTGAAGCTAGGGCTGAAAAACAGCGCCGGACTGGTAAAGTATGCCATGAAGCACGGTTTAATTGAGTAAAACAGCATTTCGTAAACACTGTTTATCGTCTGGCCGGGGTTAATAACTGTGGTAACCTACCCAAAATACCAGATTTCTGCTATTGATAATCACTGTTTGGGGGGATGTAATTGTCTTTGGTTTCACGGAACTTTGATTATTCAGACAAAGCATAGAACTAAACCGAACATTCAATGCGATATTTCATCATAATTCCGGCCATTCTTTTCTCATATGTTGCTGAAGCACAAGCCCAACCTGTGATTATCAACGATGATACTTTAAGCACGGATATCGTTGAACAACTTCAGGAAATGTACCGTGTGAAAATATTGCCCGGGCGTTATTGGTATGACAAAGCTTCCGGTTTTTGGGGTATGGAAGGGTATCCGCCTGCGGGAATTGGTATTCCAGGTTTAAACCTCGGAGGGCCATTATCGCCGGAGGCTTCCAAAGGCAATACAGGCATTTTCATCAACGGGCGGGAAATCACTCAAATTGAACAGGCTGAATTGATGAAGATCACCAGGGGGCCTGTATTTCGGGGTCGCTACTGGTTGGATCAAAACGGCTGGGTCGGTTTCGAAGGGCAGGGTGCGCTCGTCAACCTGTATCAACTTGCTATGCAATATTACCAGCAAAGTAGCGGTAGTTATTTCAATAGAAGCTGGAATACCGATATCGGCTCCGGTGGCAATAGCGAAGGTTTCTATATCATGGGTGAGGACTGGAACTATTCCAGTTTTTAGCATATGATACATTGAAAATTGTTGCTTCTGAGTTCAATACAACCAGGCATTTCGGGAATGATTTGGTTAAGACTCAGCAGGCTTGTAGGCAAATTTCAATAATTCTTCAATGGCAATGAAATCAAGCGTTTTTTCATTTGTGGCTTCCGGAATGATCATGGGCGCCACTCCGGCCTGATAGGCTTCCATCCATCTCAGGGCACACAAGCACCACCGGTCGCCCGGTTTCAGGCCGGTGAACTGCCATTCCGGTCGGGGTGTGATGAGGTCGTTGCCTTTTGCTTTGGAAAAATCGAGGAACTCCTGTGTCATGATGGCACAAACGGTATGGGCGCCCTGATCGCTTTCATCCGTTCTGCAGCATCCATCGCGAAAATATCCTGTCAAAGGTTGGTTACTACAGGTCTCCAGTTTTTCTCCGAATAAATTGGTGTTCATAATCACAATCTTTGACACATCAACACGTCGTGGCTTATAAATGTTATGTCCATTGAGTTAAAAGGGATGGAATATAAGCGGTTGATAAATCCAAATAATTACTCACTACCCCGTTGTTTGAAGTATTCTACAATGACGCTAAAAATTTGACCGTGAATGCTTTAAGCATTCAGATGCATTTTTGAATTACAGCCTATTTTTTCAAATGAAGCCTTCGTTTGGCGCTTTACAAAAGCACTTCCTGGTGCATCTGCATTACAAATGCAGATTACTCGACTTTGGCTATTATCGAGCATAGATCACGGCAGCAATTGATGGTGGACGTCTAATTTTACGGCTTTGTAAAGTTTTTTGAACATTCACGAATTGGTTGCCTCAGGCTAAGAATATGGTCATTAGGAAACACTATTGATACCTGTATTATTGATTATAAAGCATATTAAATATTTATGCCATTAATCAATCTCTGAGAAAATATTAAATAGCAAGAGTGAAATTCAAATAGATTATTTACTTTTCATCAATTCTTCTTTTATTTGAAAATATTAGTTAATGGGAATTCCTGAGAAAATACTTTTTTATCGCGATTGTTATAATGCTGATAACCGTTCAATTCAAATCACAAATATTTACTCTACAAAAATAGAAAATAAGTTTTTTATTGAGGATAAGGAGGAGTTGCTCAATAATGAACTGCCCTACATTCCTTTGGATGAAGATTATGCGGCTAAAGTCAAAAAGAATTTAATGTTGTATCCAAAGGAAAAAGCACTCTATTATTGTTCTTTTTTCATTACGGGTAAAAGAGAGACAAGCTTTTCAAATGAATCGAGGATTTGTGCTCCTGTTCTACTCATTCCAGCGGAAATTCAGGAAATTAATGGATTCAACTACCTCTCAATTAACGTTGAGAAAACCTTATTTAATATTGGATTCCTAAATCAACTCAAAAAAGACCATGTCAGTGATCTTTATACAACTTTGAATAAGTTGTTTAATGAAGGCTTTATATATGAAAGAGATTTGACGAAAATAGTTGAATTTTTTGAAAGCGAATTAGAAGATATTGATGCCAGCTCTCTTTATTTTTTTCCAAAACTACATGATGAAAAAGAATTAAAAAAAGGTCAGAATTACAAAATTGATAGTTACAAAGGAGTTCCTTCGAGTTTAGTTTGTGTCGTTAGAAAACCCACCAATACTTATGGGGTCTCATCAGAGTTAGCGGAGATTGCAAAGGGAAATACATTTTCAAAACCTGTCAAAGGATTATTTTTAAACCAGGCATTCAAAACAAGGAAGAGTTTCCAAAAAGGTACCGTTCCGGTAATATTGAATAAAGATCAGGAGGGAGTAATTAAAAAGGCAAATGAAAATGTATTATCAATGGTTATCGGCCCTCCCGGAACTGGCAAATCCTTTACTATCGCGGCACTTTCTATTGAACTTGTCAGTAAAGGTAAAAGTGTGTTGGTTGTGTCCAGAAATAACCAGGCAGTGGATGTTGTCGGTGATAAAATTGAAGAAGGATTGGAAGTACAAAACCTTGTATTAAGAGCTGGAAAAAAATCATATTTAAAGGAACTTAAGTCAAGAATTGAAAACATTCTAAGTGGGGCTCAATACTATCAATTAGTCGAATCTGTTTCGAATGGTGAAAACCCTTTCAAAGATCAATTAAACTCAACTAAAAATGATGTAAAAAAGCTTGAAGGGCTATTAAAAAAAGCATTGGAGAAAGAACTTGTTTGGGGTAAGAAAATTTATCAGAATGAGGGTCAGAAAGGTATTATCCAAGGTTTAGTACATAGGTATCTGGAATGGCGTACAAAAAGTAACAAGCAATTAACCTGGTCATTATATAAAAGATTATTTGAAAGGACGATTCAAAAAACGGAATTGTCCAAAAAGTTTATCCTTTGGGAAAAACAGTATCAATTAGATAAGCTTTTGCTAGGGAAAAGAAAAACGCTTATATCTTTCCTTAAAGCTTTAAAAGCAAGGACGAGTAGTAGAAGAATGGAAATGTTCAATAAGGCAGATTTCAATACTATTTTGGATGTTTTTCCAATATGGCTTTGCAGTCTTTCAGATTTATATAACGTATTGCCACTAAAACCAGAGCTTTTTGATTACGTAATCATTGACGAAGCTACTCAATGTGATATAGCAACCTGTATTCCTGCTTTACAGCGAGCTAGAAATACTGTAATTGTAGGTGACCCCAAACAGTTGAGGCACGTGTCTTTTTTATCAAAATCCATTCAGCACAGCCTTCAACAGAAATATGAACTAAACAATTCTGAAGTTTTTGATTATCGCGAAAAAAGCATTTTAGATGTTGCTTTTGAAAGTATTGAAAGTCAGGACTCAGTAAGCTTTCTTCATGAGCATTTTAGAAGTACTCCTCAAATAATTGGGTTTAGTAATCGATATTTTTATAACGATAGCTTAAAAATTATGACTTCATTGCCAGACCATCAAATAAGTGAATCTGTAAAATACTTTCCTGTCAATGGTTCGAGAAATAAAAAGGGGATAAACGAAACGGAAGCGAATGAGATAATTAATAAAGTATCGGAAATTGTAATTGATCAAAAAGACCTGGATAAGGCATTTTCTTACAGAATAGGAATTTTATCACCTTTTAGGGATCAGGTCGAGTTTTTGAGTACTCAAATAAATAAAAAGTTTACGGTTAACGAATTGGAGAAACATGAATTGGTATGTGGAACGGCTTACGAGTTCCAGGGAGATGAAAGGGATATAATGTTTATCTCTTTTTGTGTGGATGATAAAAGTCACCCGAGTGCATTTCGACATATCTCGCGTAACGATGTATTTAATGTTTCAATAACAAGGGCACGAAATTATCAATATGTTTATCATTCTATCAAGAATAACGGTACTGCAGGCAACATTCTTAGCAACTATTTGAACCACAATCCTAATATTCGAAAATTTGAAGTAAGTAAATCAAACAGGGATCCATTTCTAAACGATGTTTTCGAATATTTAAATACAAAGGATATTAAAATTTGGAGGGCATATGAATTTGCCGGGGTATTAATTGATTTAATGGTCAAATCGCGGGATCGTTTCTACGGAATAGACTTAATTGGTTACCCTGGAAGCTTTGAAGAACATATCGATATTTATCAATATAAGCTTTTTAATCGAATAGGGATACCGGTATTTCCTTTACCTTATAGCCAGTGGAATTTTCAGAGGGAAATAATGGAAGAAGAACTGTCAAAATATATTGAAGTTGTATAAGGTATTCAATCGAAAGTATAAGTTATATAGAACTGGATTTTTGAATAACTACTTAAAAAAACCTGATATTGACAAAGGAGTCTTGAAGGTTTTTAATGATTTCAACTCAAATGAAGCCTTCGTTTGGTGCTGTACAAAAGCACTTCCCGCTTTATCTGCATTGCAAATGCAGATGAAGTTAGATTTTAAAAATAGGATTTTTGAATGCGTTTGAAACGCATGGCTGAGGAGAAAGGCGTTTGTAACGCCCGGAACGGAAAAATATTTCATTGATTCCAATGGCACACTTGCAAGCAGAATTCCACGATAATGTTGACCACCCCACTATCAATATCTCCTGGAATGGTCTCTGATCATCAGACTTCAGCTTAATCGTAAAATTCATTAATATGTCGCTAATGGTTTAATTAGTTGTAACGGATGCTACATTTGTCTGGATTATAATTCCAAATTGCATTTGATATTAAGATAATTCCAGAGCAAAAGCTTTACTGTATACCTTAAAATATAATCCGATATAAGCAGAAACAATTGAGGAAGCAGAAAACTATTGGTACTGATCGGCCTGTGATGAGTGAGGGCTAAGAATGAGTTGGTTTCTTTGGTATTACAGATATATGTTCGTTTAGTGCTTCACTGTTCGCAAGGGCATGGTTTTACCAGAAAGATAGACATGTTAAAGGCTGGGTGAATGCTTAGGATGGTACAAGGCACAAAATTATTCAATTATCGTCTAGTGAAAAAATAATTCCAATTGATTAAATTAGATCTTTATGGTTAAAAGAATATTAATTTATTTCGTGTAGAACATTCAATTTATAAATACTTCATTCTCTTGTAACGAGAATGAGAAAATTTATTGTTCCAATTATCAATATATAGAATTTAGTCAAGTCGATCTGCACAAAATTGATTTCTGTTTTATGACTAGAATAAAAGAAGTTGATGTGTTTTTCAATTTGTATGAAAACGATGATGAAAAATATTTTTTTGTACTTGACTCGCAAGAAGATTCTGCCACCAATAGGATTATTAATGTAGGTAAGCACCTTATTTGCTTAAAACTATATAATCACTTTTTTATAAATGACTCAAGTTTCGCAGTAGAATA
>DNTA01000220.1 GCA_003500135.1 Cytophagales bacterium
TCTGAGGATGGTCTAATTAATTGATTTTATTGGTTATTTTCAGATGTACAAACCATACAACCCTTTTCTTACTTTTTGATAAATTTCTGAAGGATGAAACATTTTTTAAGCATCTTGATATGTGTGGTATTTTTCAACACCAGTTTTGCACAGAAAGCAAAATATCAAAGCATATTTATTTACAACTTTAGTAAATATGTAAAGTGGCCCGAACACGAAGGCAACGGTGGATTTATTATTGGTGTTTTAGGCAATTCTGAAATACAGAAATCGCTGGAAGATATGGCGGCTATGAAAAAGTCAACTCAGGGTTTAAACATCAATGTAATAAAATATAGCGACATATCGGAAATTCAGCCGTGTCATATGCTTATCGTTGCTGACAACCGTTTATCATCGATGCCGGAATTGCAATCAATGCCAGAACTGAAAAATGCATTGATCATAACTGATGAACCTGGCATGGCCAAAAAAGGATCAATTATAAATTTCGTTGAAAAAGACGGTAAAACTCGCTTCGAATTAAATTCCAGTGAAGCAGAGAAAAAGGAACTAAAAGTTTCAACTTCGTTAACTACTATGGCAATTTTAGTTGAATAACTAACATTTTTACCAAAATCTTACATGCCTTAGACTCTTCTTTTTCATGAGCAATAATTACGCTCATTACTCCCCATTCCTTACTTCACCATTTAAAAAACAAACTAATTGCCCTTCATTCATCCTGATTAATTCCCTTTTCATCGAAATAAAAATGTATTATTTAAAGAATTAATTGTCTTGATTCATCCTTTTTCTTATAATTGATGTATAAAATTACACAAGTAAGTACTTTTAAATTCATCAACATGACTACATCAGCGAATAGGCGCTCAGGATATAAGAAGGGATTGATAGCCTTATACTACTTGTTGATTCACGCAGATGGAAAAATAAGTGACCGTGAAGTTCAAATGGGCACATTGATGCAAAAGGCTGAAGACATAGAGATCGACTTTTTTGAAGAAATCATGAAACAAAGTGAGAATATAGACAATGAAACACTTCTGAAAAATTCAATTGTTCTTTTGAATACCTGCTCATATGAACAAAAAGTACGTAGTATTGCGTGGCTTAGTGTAATTGCCAATAGTGATGGATTTATGGACAGGGAAGAGTGGTCTTTAATTTACAGAATTTACAATAATGAATTAAAAGTGTCTTTGGATGACATTTTAGAATGTCAAAAGCTCTTACCAAAGATTTATGATATGGAAGATAACAATTACTACCAGTACATTGCTTCCGAATAAATTAATTACAAAGTTGGCCCATTTCATCCCTTGAATAAGGGGATTTATATTTTCACCCTACCTGAACCACCATTTTTCAAATTCAATTGGTAATCTCGCTGAAAAGCTTGTTTCGCATCTTTAATTTTGCAAAATTAAGCGCGAAATAAAGGGGAAATAAGAGCTTTTTACCATACATGCCTTCTTGGAAATACTTATACAAATCACTTATATTCAGTGTTTTAATTCTGAATTCGTGTACCTTGCGTGACTTGTCAACGGTCGACCAGGGTAAAAATAATCTCATCAAGTATGCCAATCCGTTGATCGGCGCCGAAAGTACTTTCGAATTATCCAGTGGTAATACCTATCCGGCAGTAGCCCTGCCGTTTGGCATGAATTTCTGGACGCCTCAAACCTCTGTAAATGAAGACAAATGGCTATACAACTACGATGCCCGTAAAATTTCAGGGTTTCGGTGTACCCATCAGCCCAGTCCATGGATGGGAGATTATGGAGCCTTTAGCATTATGCCTATGACCGGTTCATTGTTTCTGAACGATGAGCAGCGTGCATCAGAGTTTTCACATGCCGAAGAAGTGGCTACTCCTTATTATTATAAGGCAAACCTCAAAAAGTATGATATTGATGTGGAAATGACACCAACCACAAGAGGCGCCCTTTTTAATTTCACCTTTCCCGAATCACAGTCATCATACATTTTACTGGATGCCCTACCAGGAGAATCATTTATCAGGGTATTGCCGGAACAGCAGAAAATAGTAGGTTATACCAGGAATAACTCCGGAGGCGTTCCTTCTAACTTTGCCTGTTATTTTGTAATTGCTTTTGATAAGCCACTACTCTCCTACACCACCTGGAATGAGGAATCTTTAAAGGCCATGAACAATGAGATCACTGGTAAACACTGTGGTGCAGCAGTGAAATTCAGCACTTCTCGCAATGAAGAAATCGAACTTCGAGTTGCCACCTCTTTTATTAGCATCCAACAGGCACAAATCAATTTCAATCGTGAAGTAGAACGATTCACATTTGACCAGGTCAAAATCAAGGCCAATCAAATCTGGAATACTGAACTGAATAAGATTAAGCTCGAAGGCAGTACTAACGAACAAAATACTAGCTTTTACACGGCCTATTACCGTATGCTATTATTTCCACGAAAGTTATTCGAATATGACGAAGATGGCCGGATGGTGCACTACAGCCCATATGACGGACAGGTACATGACGGTTATTTATATGGCGACATTGGCATGTGGGATGCCTTCAGGGAAGTATTTCCTTTTTTCACAATTATGTACCCTGAAATAACGGGAAATGTGATCAACGGTCTGCTTAATGCATATCGGGAAGGAGGCTGGCTACCTGTGTGGCCGAGTCCCGGATATCGAAAAGTAATGATCGGTTCGCACGCTGCCAGTCTTTTTGCCGATGCTTATATAAAAAATATTCGAAACTTTGATTATGATCTTGCCTACCAGGCCATGAAAAAGGATGCCATTGTAATTCCACCCAAATATGCCCCCGGACGTGACGGCCTGAAAGATTACAATGAAATAGGTTACCTGCCTTACCCTGACTATAAAGAAAGCGTATCCAAAACCCTTGAATACTCTTACGACGACTTTTGCATATGGCGTATGGCAAATGACATGGATCGCCTGGATGATATGGCACTTTATCGCATCAAAGCCCTCAATTATAAAAATGTTTTTGACTCCACTTCCAATTTCATGAGAGGTCGATACAGAGATGGCTCCTGGCTCACCCCTTTCAGCCCGATTGAATGGGGAGGGCCCTACACGGAAGGTAACGCGTGGCACTATACCTGGTCAGTACAGCATGACCCGCAGGGTTTAATTGACCTTATGGGTGGCAATGATCAATTTGTGGCCAAGCTGGACTCACTTTTTAATATCCCATCAGAATTCAAAGTGGGCACGTATAAACGTGTGATCCATGAAATGACTGAAATGGTATTAACCGATATGGGACAGTATAATCATGGTAACCAACCCGTGCACCACGTGCCTTATCTCTACAGCTATGCCGGGCAGCCATGGAAGACACAACACAGGGTCAGAAAAATACTCACGGAATTATATAACGCAAATGTGGACGGCTACCCTGGCGATGAAGATAATGGTTCATTATCGGGTTGGTATATTTTCTCCTCTTTGGGTTTTTTCCCTGTTTGCCCGGGCAGCGGTGAATATGTTTTTGGAGCTCCGTTATTTAAAAAAGCCACTATTCAGTTGGGAAATGGCAAAAATATGGTGATTGAAGCTCCTGAAAACAGTTCGGAGAATTATTATGTCGAAAACGTGGAGATCAATGGTGAGCGCATTGAACGGAACTACCTCACACACAACGAGCTGATGAACGGAGGAAAAATTACATTTGATATGGATAATAAACCCAATAAAAAACGGGGAACCGATCCGGAAGACTCCCCGTTTTCGCTCACCAACTGGATCAGCCGTGAGCAATAATTATTTAGTGAAAATCCAGGTGAACGCCACCACCTGAAGTTGCAAGCGTTACCGGAATACCACCTCCATTCATTCTTCCTTTCACGCGGTCGCGCTTTGCTTCACCACTGAAATTGGAAAGTTGTACATCTACGTTATTTCCTCTTAAATCGAGATCAAGCCCGAGGTTTGCCGGCATGTTTACACGAATACCACCTCCGCTTGTTTTTAAGGTGATTGCACCTTCTGCCTCGGTTAAATCAGCGGAAATACCACCACCACTGGTTGTCGCATCGATGCTTCCGGCCAATCTATCAAGCCGGATAGAGCCGCCACTGGTATTCAGTTTAAAATCACCTTTACCATCATTGACTGATATTGAACCACCACTTGTACGTGCATCAATACTTCCTATATAACGTTCTATATTTATGCTTCCACCGGAAGTAACCGCATCAGTTGTGCCATCAACTTCTTTAATCTTAATACTTCCACCACTTGTTTTCAATTCCTGCCTACCTTTTAAACCGGCCATTGTAATTGACCCTCCACTTGTATGAAGCGTACTTGACACATTTGAAGGTACAAAAACTTTGAATGAGATATTTAACCCATTATTCCAACCTCCTCCTGTTTTTTTGGCCCTGGCTATTAATGTGTTACCCTCCATAGCGATCTTAATGTCGTAGTTGTCTAGTTTTGATTTGATACTTCCTCTGTTTTTGCTACCCCAATTGGTCTTTACATACATTTCCACTTTGGCATTTTTGAGTTCACCACCATAAACCGTAATGGAACCACCAGAAGTACCAACATCAACATTTTTTATATTGTCAGCATTAAAAACTTCAGTGCGATATGGGTCGCCAGCGAAACTATTGCAGGCAATTAAGCTCGTTAAGAAAACAATCGCGGGAAATGTGTTAAGTTGAATGATCCGTTTCATAATTAAAGTTTTGAGTTTATTAATTAGATAACCTTTTTATGAAAATGGTTGCATATACTGTTTTCTATTTGATTAATATTTCAAAATGTGATACTTTAAATCCATTAACCAATCGAAAAACGTATAAATAATGAAAAATCTCATCAAAGCTTTTATTTTATTGGGTATGACCAGTATGTATTGGGCATGTCAACCCTCCGGTGAAGGAGCGTTTGAACCTGTAACGGTCAAATCACCTTCTGAAACACTTGAATTGAATTTCTTTTTGAGTGAAAGTGGAAGGCCTGGATACATGCTGTATTTGAAAAACCAGGTGGTCATAGATTCATCATTTCTGGGCCTCGAATTCAAAAATTCGGCTCCCTTGATGGAAAATTTTGAGGTCTTAACCGTTGATATTGAGGGCATTTCGGAAACATGGGAAAGAAAATGGGGAGAGACCAGGGAAGTAAAAAATGACTACAAACATCTGAAAGTCAGCCTGAAAGAAAAAACAGCAGACGCTCGTCTACTAAACCTTTCATTTAAGCTTTACGACGACGGTCTGGGATTTCGTTATGAAGCGCCTGAGCAAAATGGGTTGGGCGAAGTAGAAATAATGGATGAAAAAACCGAATTTAAACTTACCGGCGACCATATGTCGTGGTGGATTCCGGGTGACTGGGAGATCTATGAACACCTTTACACGAAATCATTGGTAAGTGAAGTAGATGCCGGAGCCAAACGAAATAATGAATTCCTGGCCCAAACCTACATTCCCGATCCTGATGCCGTGAATACGCCTTATACCATGAAAACAGAAGATGGCATTCACATTAGTATACACGAAGCCAATCTTACGGATTATGCCGGTATGACACTACATATTGATAAGGAAAACCTGACACTTAGCAGTGCGCTGGTGGCATGGGAAGATGGCACAAAAGTAAAAGCCAAAACCCCTTTTGTTTCGCCATGGCGCACCATTCAGGTATCTCCCAATGCCGGAGGGCTTATAGAATCCAATTTAATCGTCAATTTGAATGAACCGAACAAGCTTGATGACCTCTCCTACATAGAGCCGATGAAATATGTCGGTATTTGGTGGGAAATGCACCTTGGGGTAAGTTCCTGGGGCATGGAAGGTGGTAAGCATGGCGCAACCACTGAAAATGCCAAACGATACATTGATTTTGCGGCAGAAAATGGGTTCGGAGGCGTATTGATCGAAGGATGGAATACCGGCTGGGAACAATGGGTAGGAGATGAACGGGAAGGAATTTTCGATTGGCAAACACCTTATCCCGATTTCGATATTGACGAGGTAGTGGCATATGGTAAAGAAAAGGACGTACAAATAATCGGGCACCATGAAACCTCGGGTGATGTTGGCAATTATGATGCGATGGTGGAAGATGCCATGGCTTTCTACAATGAAAAGGGTATTCATGCGGTAAAAACAGGATATGTGGGCACGCTTATCCCTCCTACCCACTATCACCACGGTCAATGGATGGTAAATCACTATCGAAAGGTTGTGGAAGTGGCGGCAAAAAACAAAATAATGGTGAACGCCCATGAACCTATTAAAGCAACCGGAATAAGAAGGACTTATCCGAATATGATTGCCAGGGAGGGATTAAGAGGACAAGAGTTTAATGCCTGGAGCGATGGAAACCCACCGGAGCACACCCTCATCATTCCGTTTACAAGAATGCTGGGTGGCCCGATCGATTTCACCCCGGGTATATTTAACCTTAAACTAAGCAAATTGACCGGAAAGGTTGGTATGCACGAGGATAGAGACACTATGTTCGAAAGTGAGGAGAGCTACAAGCCTGATAACCAAGTGAGTACAACCCTGGCCAAACAACTGGCTTTGTATGTCGTTTTGTATAGCCCTATTCAAATGGCGGCCGATCTTCCACAACACTATGAAGGTCATCCTGCGTTTCAATTTATCCGTGATGTAGTAGTTAACTGGGAAACTTCGAAGATAATCAATGGTGAAGTTGGGGAATATATTACAACAGTACGAAAAGACCGTGACAGTGATGACTGGTTCCTCGGAAGCATCACCAACATTGAACCTCGGGATTTTGAGATTGCACTCGATTTTCTCGACGAAGGAAAAGCTTATCAGGCTATAGTTTATAAAGATGGTGCAGATGCTCACTGGGATGATAACCCTCAATCATATGAAATTGAAGAAATGGAAGTAAAAAAAGGTGATCAATTAAATATTAAACTGGCGCCCGGTGGTGGGCAGGCCATATATTTTAAAGCAAAATAATAAAGGGAAAAAGGGGGATGCATATGCCCCTTTCCCTTTTATTCCTGTATATATAAACAAAAAATGGGAAAGCTGATCAACATTCCCATTTCTTATTTTCAAATATCAACCCCATCCCGCGCCATAATCTTGCCATGGCCATGGAATACCAATCAATATTAACAAAAGAGCTATTGCATAAAACCAAAACTGCATCCTAAATTTACTGGTGTCTTCTTCTTTTTTCTTCGAACGGCTGTACCCAATGGTTATCAACACTATCGCAAGGATCATAAACACTGGGTGTTCAACCGTAAAATAGCGTATTAATTTTGACGACATTGTCATTTCATTAAATACCACTTTGGAACTTAAGAAATAAACAACAAAACCAAGCGCCAACTGGATATGGCTGAAGATCAGTGTGAATAGAGCAAGTCTTCTGTCCTTATCAAGATAGTTTTTACGTTGTTTCCATCTGACCAGGGCATTGCCAATGGTTATCAATAACAAAAGCAGTATGATCCATCTCAAACCACTATGTGCATGTACTAGTATGTTCATCATTGTATTGTGGGTTTATCCTCGTGTAAAAGTTAGTGTTTTTTTATTTGATAACTGTTCATTAAAAATGTATCCTTCCTCGTCGAATGCTTTTAACTCTTCAGGGTCCTTTATCTGATTTTTAATGATAAAAGCACTCATCAGTCCCCTTGCTTTCTTGGCAAAAAAACTGACTACTTTGAATTGGCCTCCTTTGTTTTCTTTAAAAACAGGTGTGACTACAGGAGCCTTGAGGTTTTTTGATTTAATTGACTTGAAGTATTCGTTGCTGGCGAGATTGATCAAATATTTGCTCTTTGTCTCTTTAATAGCTTTATTGATCTCTTCAGTAATCTTCCCATCCCAGAACTCATATAAATTCCTATATCCGTTAACCCTGAGTTTTGTCCCCATTTCCAGTCTATAAGGCCTTATGTTATCCATAGGTCGCAATACTCCATACATCCCTGACAAAATCCTTAGGTGGTCTTGTGCATATGACAACTCATCGTCAGTAAATTGTCCGGCGTTTAAACCCGTATAAACATCCCCATCAAAAACCAGTACAGAGGGCCTGGCGTGCGGTTTTTTAAACTCAGGCTTCCAGTTTTGAAACCTATCTCTATTCAATTCAGCAAGCGACGGGCTTATGTTCATTAACTTTTCAAGTTCATTCTGTTTATACTTTTTTAGTACATCAACCAGGTTAGATGCTTCCTCGACAAATTTGGGCCGGGTATTTCTGACATTTCGGTCTTCAACCTCATAATTTAGAGATTTGGCTGGTGAAAGAACTATGATCATAAATACTTTTATTGTTTAAAAAATACATTCAGACTAAAAAACCGGACATTACCCTAATTGTTCGCCTAATTTGCGATATCAGGCACAAAAATGCTTCATTTTTTAATTTTTTAAAACCCCGGGCAAAGCTATTTGGATAAATCGATTTAACCTAAACGGGCTCCATTCGTGAAACAATCATTATGTACCCATGATCGAGCATCATATACCCCTGATCATAATTAAAAAAATACGTATTACCGGTTTTCGTTTTGTATACGTTGGTAAAAAATTTGAAGTTGAACCCCCTGTTCAACAAAGTATCCTTGTGTGTTTTGGCTTTTCCATCCGGGTTCAATTCGGCAAGTATACGTCGGTTTTTTCTTAATATATAGTTTATGCGACGCATATAGTTACTGGTGTCTTTGTTGATTTGATTGTAATAAGTGGTCCGGCACTGATCGGAGCAAAATTTTTTATCAATTCGTCCCACCAATTTTTCACCACAATATAAACAGAGATTTTCCATGGCAATAGCGGAATATTTATTATGAAACTAATATACAAAAAGTTATTTAATTGAAATATTTCCCTTAATCACGCAAAAAGCCATATCTTTCGACAGGTTTACAACGAAAACATTATTACATGAAAGCCTTTTCATCTCATTTTTCAAAAGCATTATTAATTATTTTTGCCTTCACCGCATTGATATCCTGTAATAGCGCCCAGATACTCGTGACACATCGGGACAAGGGTGAACCGGAAGAAAAAATCCACAACCTCTTAATTGTAACTATGAGCGGAAATAGGGCAAATCGAAAAACAGTCGAGAAAGAACTTGCCTATCAACTCGGAAAAAGAGGTTATAAAGCAGTAGCTGCCCAGGACACAAAGCTGGCAGGTGTCAAACCCGAAAAGGAATTAATATTGGAAATAGCCGATAACAGGGAGGCCGATGGTGTTTTGCTGATACAGATGTTGTCTGTCGATACAAAAACATTGTATACTACCACTGACCAAAGGGTTAATTCACCTACTTCTTTCAACTTTATGGGCACATATATGAATTACTATGCTACCTATCCTCCGAACTGGCAAGGTGTGAAGCGCTCCGATATAGTTTTGGAAACTACGCTATACCAGGTTGAAGGGGAGAAATTAGTTTTGGCCTTGAAATCGCAGAACAGTAAGGTGACCGACCTTGAAGAATTTGCACTGAGTTACGCTAAAGCCATGGCCAAAAAACTGGATAACAGTAAGTTTCTCGAACCAAGGTAAATATCAATTATATCGGGAGATAAGACGGCGAAGCCTCAATTTGATCTCCTATTTCTCTCATCTCATTTTTTACGAAGCGCCAAACCGGATGATGATCCATTTCCGCTTCCTGGTTAAAGCGGGCATTTCGAAAGGCTGCAAGCGTATCCAGGTTGAATTCAGTATCCAACAAATGATCTCCATCGTTCCGGATATGAAAAGCAGCCTGGCCCATTTCCTGAAGGTAACTATAGACCATTTCCTTGGCAGTTTCATCACGCAGGAAACCGTTGTAGGACATGTGCTCCACAGTTTTCCATGTGCTGTTTATATTATCAAGAATTAAATTCAGGTGATGTTGAAGTTCTTCCTTGTTCATAGTTTTTTCTTAAAAAAATATCAATAAATATGCCATTGCGAATATGTACTGAGGCGCCATACAGTGCGCTTGAGATGTGGAAGTATAACCCCGAAAACTAAAAACAAGTGGCAAAAATTGCCTTATCTTACCTTTTTATATAAAGTCTATTATTAAATTACACATATAATGATTAACTTACCATAAAAAAACAATGGGAAGAAAATCATTACAAGTTAAGGGCTATAGTCCTGAATCCATTAAAGCGCTTTTTAATTCAGATGACAGGTATAAAATTGGCATGCGTTTATATGCTGTCTACCAGGTTTCTTTAGGGCAACCCAGTAGAAAACTAGAAGATTTCTACAATACCAGTTTTAAACAAATCACCAACTGGGTACATCGATTTGAACGAGAAGGGCTTGATGGTTTACGAGACAAACCAGGTAGGGGCAGGAGATCACGTTTATCTGCAGATCAGCAAGACCGATTATCTAAATTGATTATGGACGAGAGCCCAGTTGACTATGGATTCAATACTGACACGTGGACCGGTCCCATCCTTATAGAATGGATCAAGTCTCAATTTGATATTGTTTTCAAGAAAGCTCAGATCTATAATATTTTGAGAAAAAATGGATTTAGCTATCAAAAGGCCAGAGGTTTCTATCCGGAAGCAGATTTAGAGAAACAGGAGGTATTTAAGGATACGTTAAAAAAAACTTCTAGCGAATAATCCTGACACGGTTCTGTTGTTTGAAGATGAATTTTCTTTGTCCAATACCGCAACAGTACATTATCAATGGGGTAAAAAAGGAAAGCAGCCCACAATTTCATGTAAGCAGAGACAAAGAGAAAGACAAACGGCTATGGGAAGTTATAATTTCGACACTGGTCAAATGACAGTTACATTTCATCAAAAAGGTAATTATCAAAGCTTTAAGAGACATTTGAAAAAGATCTTAAAGATATATCGCCATCATTCAAAAATCATCATGGTAGTCGATAACGTGCGATTCCATCATGCAAAGCTGCTCAAGAAATGGTTGATCAATAATACAAAATTGGAACTCGTGTATCTACCTCCATATAGTCCAGAACTTAATCCTATTGAAAGAGCATGGTGGTATATGAGGAAGAAAATCACTCACAACCGCTATGTGAAAACACTAAAAGAAAGAAAAGTTGTTTTCTGGAAAATGTTCTCTCATTTTCAGCAACCAAATGATGAATTATTGAGAGTTTGTGAAATTAATTATTAGACTTTATATAA
>DNTA01000180.1 GCA_003500135.1 Cytophagales bacterium
CCCTGTTAGTTTGCCTGAACTGGAATTTGAAACATATAAACTAGAAGTTCTTGGGTTCTATAAAAACAACCCGGTAATAAAAACTGGTTCCAGATTTTTTATTTATAAATATTAATTGTCCATTTAAAATATCTACAACATGAGAAACACTATTTTTCTTTTTTTATGTATGATTTCATTTTCTCTTTTCGCACAAGAAAGTAAAAAAGAGAAAGTTGAACAACAAGAGTCAACAGAGGTAAGTGAGTTTAAGCCGGTTGCAGGGGAGACTTCCCTTGAAGTTCAATTTGCACCATTTGGTGACAACCCAATTGATATCAATGGAATCAGAGCAAGGTTTTTTTCATCACAAAGAAGTGCCTTTCGTTTGAATGCTTTTTTAGGATATGATACGGATTCTGAAATTACTCAACAGGAAAATAACGATCTGAATCTACTTGAATTGAAAGATAGAACAACCACATTTGTGGTAAATATACGTCCAGGTTTTGAGCGCCATTTTAAAGGAACAAACAGGTTGTCTCCATACATGGGTCTGGAAGCTGATCTCACCTATCAAACCAGTACATTTAAAACGGAAAATCAATCAGGTGATGACATAAACTATTTAAAAGAGGTAAATTCCAATGGTTTTATCAGATTGGGTGCAAATGCTATCGCTGGTTTCGACTTTTATGTATCTAAAAAACTTTATCTGGGTACTGAACTTGGATTAGGAGCTGCCTGGACAAAACTTTTACCGGTTAAAATTAAAAGTGATAGAAGTGGTTTTGAAGAACCCGACCCAGTGAAAAGAGGTAGTGCTATTGACATCGGTCCAAATGTGAATGCTCAAATTCGGTTGGGTTATGTTTTCTAGACCAGGTATTTATGTCCCTATTTTTGCCCTAATTCTCCTGGCTGGATTTTTTGGTTGCCAGGAAAATGAAGGTGGAACACAAAATGTATCGAGGATCAATTCAATTGATGAAATAGTTCATTCTTTTAAAGGGATCAAATTCAAATTAACCTTATCTGATGGCAGAGTTGTTTGGTTTACTCCGGGTAATAAAGAGTCTAATTCACCTGGATTTAATTTTTCAACTCCCGAAGATGGTTTTAATTTCACTAATACGAATGGCTTTTTTGAAATTAAAGGATCGGGTTATGCATTACTTAGGGTAAATGGGCAGGAATTAGAATACAACTCGGTTTCCTGTCTTTCAGGTTTGGAGTATGATCGTATTATTAAATGGTATAATCTAAATCCACGTTATTACGATTATACATTTATTTTTGTTTTTTCGGGCACTGATGATATTGAGTATTTAATTGATAATGACCTGCTGTATGGAAATATGGATCACCTGTTTATGGTACTTACGACTTCAAATGAATTAGATTATGCATATTGGGTATATAATGATATAGAATATGATCTTACAGGAGAAGCTTTTTATGTTGATGGGACACTAAATGCATCTGGTAATGCAAGGCAATTCAATACACCTATTTCCGAAGCAGATAGATTCAGCTTAACTCTTAAATGTGGAGAATGATGATTTATCTGAAATAAACTGATTCCGGGATTGGTTATTTAAAAATCCCGGAATTTCTACCTTTTCTATGACTGCTATTTTTTGACAATTAATTTAATTCCTTGTCTTATTCCCGCATTGTGAACCTTCTCATTTCAACTCCATCAACTCAACATCCTTAAAATCAATAGGATGAGCCTCGGATTGAAAGGCAATATAACCGTTGGTTAAAGGAGTGCCATCAGCAAGTTGTAAATTCGTATAGGTGGCAACGGTATCGCGGTTCACCACGTGATGGACCAGTGAATCTGAATATACTATCAACTCTAGATTAACCCACTGGCCACTGGGAAACCGGCCGATAGTTGAGGGGAAGATATTTTTTTCCGGTACCTCGCCCTGAACCTGAAAAGAACTGCCTACTTTACAGATGTTGGCGGTGGTGACCATTTCAACCTTATCCTCCGGCTGCCCCAGAAGCTGGCATTCTACTGATACCGGAAAGTGGTCCATAAAATTCATCGCGGTATCCAATGGGTCGGGCACCAATGCCATGGTGGCCGGGTCCTGAGCGTGGATCATTACCCCGTTATTCATAAGCGTCCACGCCGGACTGTCTTCCATCTTTTCTCCCATAAAGCGATACTTTAACCTTAAGCGGTAGTTTGATTGGGGCGTATTGTAAAAAATATGGCCAAAGCGATTGCCGAATTGTTCGTATTGGTCATAACGGACCTTCATCATATTGTCCTCTACCCGGAAAGTATTGCCGAAGTTTTCATGCAGCTCACTTCCGCTGATCTTTATCGTCCAGTTATCCAGGTTTTCACCGTTAAATATAGGGGTCCACTTTTTTTCCTGTTTTTGCTGCTGGCATGCGGTTAAAACGGATAAGGCAAAAATGATGGTAAAATATGCTGTCATTATGTCTCAGTCTTATTTTGTTCAGGGAGTGAAGATAGGGGATTTCCAATTAGCCTGAAAGACAGGTGGTTAAATTAGAATGTAAAGAAAAGTTCAAAAACATATTGGGTTGGTGCGGACAAAAAAAACATTGGGTGAATTCTTTGCTAAAACCTCTTTCTGTATTCAATTATAGATCAAACAAACTCATATATCGCCAAAGAATTAATTGAAAGGGGATAATTAGGTTTTAGAAAAGGCACATTTCAGCTGCATAAATAATATAGAAAGATGTATATTGATCATAAAAACAGGCAATGGATTGCTCATACAATGTGTAAAAACTATGAAAAAGAGGGTGATAATCCATTTTTACTACTTGTTTTTATCTGTGGTATTAGCGGTTCCCACGTTTGCCCAACCTTCCCTCGGCATTTACTTCAGTTATGACAATACGCGCTATTCGGGTGATATACCTTCCGGTTTTAAATACGAGTTCAAAGGAGGCTATTCCATTGGGGTCTCTTCTGAATTCAAAATTGCGGAGGATGTCTATTTGTGCCTGCGACCTGCTTATGGAAGCAATGGAAGCAACGTATCCACCAGAATAGATACCCTTTTCGTTGATGAAGACCTAAACCCCATCGATAGTCTTTTCATATTTGATATCAACACGAGGGCGGTGAACCTGCCCATCCTTTTTAAGGTGATGGTCAACAAATCTTTTTATGCCATAGCGGGCGCATATACTTCTTATGTGCTCACGGCAGATGCCAACGTGGCCGGGTTCTCAAAAGAGGTTCTGCCACAAATGAGCCGTTTCCAGGTCCAGTCGGCCTTCGGTTTTGGCTTTAAGCTCCCTATCAAAAGAAGTTTAGTAAACATTGAGCTGACCTATGTGCAGAGTTTGAATACGGTAACCAAAACCAGGGCCATTGAAGAAAGAGAGGCGCCACGTTTACGGAACCAGGGCCTGACCGCCAGCCTCCATTTTCTTATTCCCACTACCAAACCCAGACCGTGATGCATCGCACAATACTTACAGGGCTGGTTATTGTTTTGATTACCCCACTTGCTTTTGGTCAGAAAGAAAGGAAAACGCTACAGGGGTCGGTGCCAACATTGAACGGGCATCGTTTTGTGGACAACCGGATTGTGGACAATCCATTTTTAAACAGTCTATTTGAACTCCGAATGGGCTATGGGAACAGTCAGCGATTGAGGTTTCCGGAGATCGAAATTGGCGATACGGTCATTCGCCGAACGACGGGTGGGTTGATCTTCCTGAATTTAAATACACGCATTCAAATAAAACTAAAAGACTGGTTGACCTATCAGTTTGAGGGCGGTGGGTCTGGAAGGGTGGGCACTGATCCCGGCAGCTTGCTAACCAATGGGCTCAATACCTTTGTAGGCGTGTACAATGGCTGGAAGATACGGCTATATCATGATGAGAAACAATATCTGTCGACACAGGTAGGGGTGCGCACCAACAATGCTACCGTAACCAACATACAGCGGTATGTGCAACAAATTCTCGATGGCGTTCCCTCGCCCAATCTTTCGGAGGATATTTTTGTATTGCAGGGGGTATGGTCGTTGAGTTACGCGTATGGGGCCAGCTCTTTATTAGGGTTCGCCATGGATACGAAGTTGGTGTATGGCGATTTGTTTGAACCGGGAAAATCCGGATGGACAGGAAGCATAGGGGCGGCCATTGATTTGAACCTTTACCCGAAAACCAGTATCCCATTGGGATTTAGCTTTGCCTATGCCTACGCCAATTTGCCTGATTTTACCACGGCACAGTACAATACCGAATCGTATTTCAATACCAAGATCGCCTTTACCCAATCTGAGAATTTCATTATTTCACTGGAAACTACCACTTACAAGGCGCCCTACCTGCTGGGGTTTCGCGAGATAGACCAAAACGAAGACACCCGGGTGCAGACCTTCAGCCTCAATATGCTGATCTATTTTGATTGATAAGCTTCGTGTTTTGTGGATTCGGAAAATAAAGTTGATTGAGTGTGCTGGCTTGTGTCTCCATATATTCTAAACCTTGGTTTGTGTTCCCACAAAATGAAACACATTAATAAGAAATGCACATCAATACCCTATGAGTGTTAAAAACCTGGGATTTATTTGTAAGTGAGGCTCTCATAAAGCCGGCCCTGATTACTTTTTGATGTTTGTACTATGTATTTTTCCCCTACTTCTTTAAGTATATGAAATGATGCAGGATTGATTGAAATTCTCGACAAAGAAGGAAGTAACAAACTTCCTGAATCACATTTTCTTTTCAACCACCACTATATTGCTTTGCTGCTTAAGCTCAGACTGAAAAGAACGTAAATGCTTGCTGAAATGTATTCACTAAAATCGAAACACTCCGGAGAAGAATGATCGAGGGTAGCTGGCGCTTAATTGATAAGTATATCAAGCGCCAGCTGTACTGCTACGCTACAGATTAAACCCTTTCTTCCATTAAACCTTCGTGTTTTGTAGAAGTAACGATTTTTGAAGTGTTGATTATGTTATCTGCTACTGGGCATCTTCGACTGATCTCATTCACGAAATCCTCTTTTTCTTTATTCGACATGTCGTCGGCATGTACGGTAATGGAACTCCTGATTTCTGTAAAGCCGGCCCTTCCTTCAGTAGTTTTCCCAAGCAGATACTTTTTGTCAATATCGCCTTCAACCGTTACATGTATACCATCAACGCCAAGATTATTTTGATTGGAAATTATTTTGCCAACGGCACAAAAGCATGCGGCCAGTGAGCTAAGAAAAAGCTCCAATGGGTTTGGTCCCAGGTCTTCGCCACCGGCAGCCTTTGGCTGGTCGATTATTAACTTATGCGAGCATTCAATTTCGGTTCGGTAGTTCTGTTCTACACTTCCTTTAACTGTTATTGTATTTATCATTGTTAATTAAGTTTATATTATAGAAAAATTCAGTTTATGCTTCGTATACCTTTTATCAGTTTGATTTTATTTCCACATTAATGGGAATGCCATAATATTCAAGGGCATCGGTATAAGTGCGCCTGATGTATGGCGGAATAGTATCATGATGCTTTACGATTATTTTATTTCCTCCATTTTTGCAAATGGATTCCCATGTCGCTTCAATTATTTTCCAATCCAAACCAAGGGGGTCGCTTTCTATATTGTCATCGCGGATAATAAGGGTTTTCGTATTCAGTAATTCAACAACACCCGAAATTGACTTAAGAAAACTTTTTACATCCATGTTTTTTGCATCCTCGGTAAAATAAACCTCGAGTGTATGATCCTTCGAATCATAGGAGGTATGCCAGGATTTCTCAACCTCGGTGAACTGACCATGCATTTTTTTCATATACGTTTTGTTTTAAATGAAATTTTACCACAACCTGTATTCAACTTTACCACTTATGAAATAATAAGTGGCGTAATAAATTTAACTATTTGAATACAGGCTTCTTATCATTCCCAAGTGATATAAATCCCATTTGAACCTTACAAAATTCATATGTCCGGTTTTGCTATTGATCCTTTAATCAATATTGGGATCATTTATTGTTCAATATTTCAAAATCGTACTTCGCTCTATACTAATTTACGTATATAAAGAGTAGGATTTTCGTTATTAATGCTGCAGATGGACAATAAAATAACCAAAAAAGACATTAATGATATTCCGCCATTGTTTCTTTTAAACGAAGACACCGCAGAGGAAATGTTGGAGGAATATGCCTACCAGATGTATGATGAAGAGGTATTCAATCCTTTATCGGGTATTCATAATAATAAGCTATCCGGGTTGGCCTTAAATGTTGAAAACGGTTTGGAATTTATGCATGTCAGAAGTAGGATACCCCGTGATATGACGCTCATAAGAAAATCCCGTGATAGCAAAGACACTGTAGCGATCTACTTTTTTTACGGTTCATCCTTTGATTATTTTGTGGAAAACAAAATGGAACAGAACGTATCGGGATTTCACAATGGGATCATCATTCATAATTATTCGAGTAACGTGAAAATATCTCTATTTAAAGATCAGGAACTCAATTTTACGATTGTAAGGATCCGTAAAAGTATACTTTATAAATATTTCAGGTCATTGTCTGCGGAATTGGAAAAAATGCTCTTTACGAATACGCCAATACTAATATATGAACATCTGGATCAAAAAACATTGGACCACCTTAGGTTGATGACCTATCTGCATTCGACTATGCATACTTCAAAACATCTTATATTTGCTAAATCGATTGAGCTTCTGGCGCTTGTTTTCAATCTGCTATTAACCAGGCGCCAGAACGAGAGCATACAGCTTACCAATATTAATTATGACCATATTTTCAATGCCAAGAATTTTCTACTTAAAGATTGGCAAAATCCACCCACCATCAGGCAATTAAGTAAGTTTATGGGCATGAGCCCCACCAGGGCCAAGGCGGTTTTCAAACAGGTTTTTGGCTATCCTCCGCACAATTACTTAAAAAGAAAAAAGATGGAAGCGGCATATGACCTGGTTATTAATTCCGGACATAACATCACCGAAATAGGAAGGCAATTAGGATATAAAAACATGAGTCATTTTTCTGCCGACTTCAAAAAATATCATGGCATAACCCCAAAGAAGTTAAAGGCCGGATCGCGGATCAAGTGATGTAGCTGTTGGTAGGCTAACCCACATATCGTCGATCAGGGGCCCAAGAAGCGGATTAGATCATTATCTTTCTTCTTATGTAATAATTTCTTAACATTTCAGTTCCTTCTCTGTTGGCGCCAAGCACTTGTTTGGCAACAGCGACAACCGGCTATCGCTCGAACTGCTTTATTCCTATGCTCAGACTGAAGCGCTGGAGACCAGCATGTCATTGCCGGTCAGGTATCTGCGTTATCTGGCAGGTCTGGAGCTCAAGCTGACTGACGGCACACGGCTCCAACTGGAGATGGGTGGATAAAAATTTTACGAAGGCGAAACCGAAGCCAACCGCATCCTGTCCAACTTTGGCTTAAAGCACAGTATCCGGAATGAAAGGAGGTATAAGCATAAGTATTGATGGTAGCCTCATGGTTCACGCATTATATAATTTCACACGATCTAGATACTTCTCCCACGATCAGAGTCTCGCCCCGCGGACTCTGATCATTTCTCTCCTTGCGATTCAGTACTTTGAAAGGTCTCCCTCTGCCGCAGGTTTAGCGGAGCGTAGCTTGTGGCAAGATCCTTCAAGCTTTCAACTTGAGTCAGCGGTTTTGTTGGTTAAGCAAGGTAGAGTACGCGCTGGTATTTGGTAGCACAATTCAGGGAAAATGAATAAGGATAAAGATCAGAATACAATTTGTAGTGGTCGTTTGCCCTCAAGCCCTGAT
>DNTA01000172.1 GCA_003500135.1 Cytophagales bacterium
TATTTAAGTAAACATACTATTTCTAAAAGAAAAAAAGCATATTTTTGCTGAATATTTACATTACAATTATCTGCATAAGGTTTTATCTCTTATATTCGCTTATGCCGAAAGTTATTTTTTAATAAAAATAAAGCACGTTGGTTTTCCATCGATCATATTTTTTGAGCTTTTTCATTTCATTGGTTCTCCTGCTAGTCATCAACACCGCACATGGCCAGTCCAGAAGGGCCGTGCGTGCCAAAGCCGGACCTCAAACACGTGCTTATTTGGGTTTACGTGTAACAGGAAATATGGGATGGAGTGTGTTTGAAGATGAGAACTACCGGTCTTTTACCACTTCACTTCCCAAAACGGGTTACAGTGTAGGATTAATGTTCCTGGCTGAAAATAAAAACAAATACGGCTTTCAGGTGGAATTGAATTACTCTAAAAAGGGCAGGTCAGTTGATGGGGATGGGAATGATTTTACAAAAAACCGCGCTTCCTATACTTATTTGGATATGCCGATCCTGGTGCGTTTTGCATTTAATGGCCCCGGCTATAAATGGTATTTGTCTGGTGGTCCGGAATTAAGTTATTGGCTTGGGGGAAAAGGCACTTACACGAAATTTTACCCGAACAATCCTGATGATCTACAATTCGTTGACCACGGGTATAAAATAGCTTTTGAGCCGTATCCGGAGGACCGCACGCAAGAAAATCCTGGTAAAATGTATGTCGGGGAGGCGAACAGGTTTCAGCTGGGGTTTAATTTTGCAATTGGCTTCATCATTCAGGCCAACGATGTGAATTTCATTGGGTTGGAAGGAAGGTACTCCATAGGTCATACCTATCTCGGGGAATTTAATGGGGGAATATTGCCCCGAACAGGGATCACTGAAAATTTTGAATCCACAAATCAGGCGCTGTCAATTTCACTAATATATTACTTCGATATTCTACAAGGCATCAGAACTACCAAAAAGCGGTCTTATTGATTGTTCATTTTTTAATTTGAATTATTAATATTTAATTCCTATATTTTTCTTTCGTATAGATCAGTCTACAGTTGTAGACAAGTTTTTAATTCACTGTTTACAATGGCCCATAAAAATAAAGGATTTGACCCTACCGAAATTGAAGCGTTACAAAAGCGCATGAGTGGAAAAAGTTTTCTTCCCCAGGAGCAAAGTGATGAAAACGATGAGTATTCCAATTTTCTTTTTATTGGGATGTATGAGGGGAAGCAGGTTATTTATGATGCTGCTATTTATACCCTAAAGCTGCATTACAACAGCGAAGTATACGAACTGGCGGAACACAAGGCCGCACAGAAGTTTCCCGAGTTTAAAAAGATATCGTATGATGAAGATGAAAACGGCGACCTTAAACTTCTCGATGACGAGGAAGAGGAGATCGGATTGTATATGGCCGAAATTATGATGGATATCGAAGAGGAGGGGAGCGTTAAAGTGAAAGAGTTCATAGAATTAGACCCCAACATTGATTACGGCATCGGTTTGGATGCGGCCTTAAATGTGGAGGCTGTTACTGAAGGGGTAATTGAAAAATTTATCAGGGATTTTAATGAAGAGAACTTAAAACTCGACGATACTTATTATTCATTTCAATTGGCAGATGAAGATTTTTAGGCTTCATCAGCCAAAGCATTCCATAAAAGTATCAGTCACCCACTCCGGGAGCTTTTTGTAGTCCTTTATTTCCAATCGCCTGGCCATACTGCAAGAGTTATGCGCCGTTTCAATGCGGGGACCATCCGGCATTTCTTCTGCTTTGATGAACGGCCCGTTGTCCAGATCGAAATTCCAAAAATCTTTGGAAGAATTGATGAAAAAATCGTTTTTCAGACCTTTCTCCTCCAGTTTTTTCAAGGGGCGCCATTTCATCATTTCGCCGCTGCACATCATAAATACAGCAAAATAATGCCCCCACCAAAACATCGTTCTGAATGTCAGGATGTTTTTTCGTTCGAATAGCGCAGGGTAATCAAGCGCCACAAAAGGAAGGCCGCGGTAGTTTTCGCCTTTGCTGATCTTGCCCATTGACTGCCAGGCAGCAGCAGGAAGGTTGTAAAATCCTTTATTCAAATCCTTCAGGCTGTCTTTCACATCAGCAAGCAGTTGCACGGTATGGTCGATAGCCTTTCTTTTGGTAAGCAGAAAATGCCTGTCGCCTAATATCTCAAACTCGTTGTCGGTATAGGGCATATACGATATTAAGAATCCGGCTTTTGAATGATCTTAACGGCCAGATGATGTGTGTCACCGTCCTTGTCTTCCAAAAAAATGCGAACTACCGGATTGTCAGCGTCAATATTGTTTTCCATATGCGTAATTTTACAATTGGTAAACTTCTCGCTGATCTGTTCGCTGAGGCTTTCCAGGATCTGGGCAAACTCTACCTCCAGCGGGCTGGGATTGTACAGTACAGTTTTCATGATTGTTAGTATTAAAAAATCACCACCTGATTAATGTCGATGCCCAGGTGAATCCGCTTCCGAAGGCAGCCAGGCAAAGTAAGTCGCCCTCTTTTAATTTATTCTCCTGCCAGGCTTCACTCATGGCAATCGGGATGGATGCGGCAGTGGTGTTGCCGTATCTCATGATGTTATTATACACCTTTTCAGGCTCTAATGCCAGCTTTTCTTGTAAATAATTACTGATTCGCAGGTTGGCCTGGTGCGTGATCAGTAAATCTATGTCTTCTTTCTCTTTTCCATTGGCGGCCAAAGCCTCTTTGATCACTTCAGTGAAACGGACCACAGCATGCTTAAATACAAGATTGCCGTTCATATAGGCCCGTATGGATGTGCCGTCTAGCATATCTTTGGTCAGGCGTTCCTTACGACTGCTACCCGGGTCTTTTACATAGAGCTCCTCTGCAAAATTGCCATCCGCGTGCAGATGGGTCGATAACACTCCCTTGTCCTCCTCATCAGAAGCCTGCATGACTACGGCGCCGGCGCCATCGCCAAAAATCACAGATACATTTCTGCCGCGATCGGTCATTTCCATAGCCGATGACTGGATTTCAGCGCCCACCACCAAAATGGTTTTGTACATACCCGTTTTGATAAACTGATCGGCCACAGAAACCCCATATATAAAGCCGGAACACGCATTTCTGACGTCCAATGCCCCAATGCCTTCCAGTCCGAGCTCACGCTGAAGCAATACCCCTGAACCCGGAAAAAAATAATCGGGTGTAATAGTTGCCAAAACGATAAAGTCGACATCAGAAATAGCAATACCGGCGCGCTCGGCAGCCATTTTGCAGGCTTTGGCCGACATGTTGGCTACTGTGTCGGTTTCCGGATCAAAAAACCTTCGCTCATGAATACCAGTACGCTCTACAATCCACTCATCGCTCGTGTCCATCATTTTTTCAAGGTCATGGTTAGTGACCACGCGTTCCGGCACATAGTGCCCCACTCCCTTTATTACAGATATCTTCATTACTATGTTAATCTACGCTGGTTATTTTGATAATCTTTCAATTGGTGGGTCAAATATAAAGGCTTTAGTAAGATTTTTACAATATATTGTGGATTTCTTGGCAACAAAATCAAAAATACCGGGAAGTGTTGTAGTGTTATTAAGTTTGAACCAAAACTAATATTTAGTTAAATAAAGTAAAGTTGCCATGTTGATCGGCAGCAGGGGTGGGGCGAATGAGTGAGGCCTCGTCGATATCGGTATTGTTGATCCTGGGCGAAATGGTGAAATGCTTTAACCGGCCTGCTTTCAGCGGTTTCAGCATTGCCAGGTGTTCTTCATCGGTACTGCCGTTGTCTAACCAGTTTTTTTCGCTTTCTTCATTTAAGATTACAGGCATTCGGGTACTTATGGGCTGCAGATCGGCGTTGGCCGGGCAGGTGATAATGGTAAATGTGTGGATAGCTTCACCGGCCTCGTCTTCCATTTGTTCCCAAAACCCTGCAAAAGCAAATAACTGATCATTGTGCGGTACAACGCGATACGGGATTTTGGTTTTCTTACCGGCACTATGCCATAAATAAAATCCATCGGCAGGTATTATGCACCTTTTGCGTTGCAAGGCGGACTTATGGGTGGGTTTTTCCAGAATGCTTTCCACCGGGGCATTGATCAACTTGGAGGAAAGGCTTTTGGATTTTTGCATTACCGGCATCAGGCCCCAATAGCAGGGCGTCAGCCACTCGGGCGATTCATTGGTAATAACAAAAAGCTGATGTGTCGGGGCGGCATTGAAGGTGGGTTGGTATGTGCGCGGTATTTCCACTTCAAATCTTTTTTTAATTTCTGCCGATTCTGCAGCGAGGGAATATCTTTCGCACATACAATATGTTAGGTTAAAGGCTCTAAAAATGCAACCGCCCTGATTTCGGACCAATAGTCCCGCGATTTGTTCCTCGCATAAAAACCGACATGTCCACCATAATCAGGAACCTCCAAAAATACCATTTCCAGTTCATTTGTCAAGCTATGGGGATAGCATTTTTCGGAAAGGAATGGATCATTGGCAGCATTTACGATCAAAGCAGGGACCTGGATGTTTCTAAGAAAGTGAATAGAGCTGCACGAATGATAGTAATCTTCTGCATCACGAAAACCATGTAAAGGGCCGGTGTATTGATCGTCAAACCCCTGAAGTGTTTTGATATTGTTGAGTGCAATAGGATTCATTTCAACAGGAAATTTTTGAGCTTTTAGCCTGATCTTTCTCTTGAGCGACCGCAAAAACCTATTGGCATATACCCGGTTGCCGGGCAAACTGATCTTTCTACTGCTGCTACTGAGTTCAAGTGGGACCGAGAATACGACGCTTCCACATATTTGCGGGAAATTTCTGCTGGCCGGTTCACCGAGGAATTTTAAGGTCATATTTCCACCTAGGCTAAAGCCTACCAGCGCAATATTAAAATATTTCCTGGCAAAGTGTGAAAGCACCGTTTCAAGGTCATATGTGGCGCCGCTGTGGTAGAAAAATGGCCGGTGGTTCATTTCACCGCTACAACTGCGAAAGTTCCAGGCCACCACATCCCAACCGGCACGAAAAAATGCCCGTGCCATGCCTTTGACATAGGCCCTCGTGCTGCTTCCTTCCAGTCCATGACTGATGACCACACATTTATTTGACTTCTGCGCATAATGATCGATATCGAGAAAATCATCGTCATGGGTTTTAATTCTTATCCTTTCGGGGCTTTTTAGCCTCACTTTACGAAAAAGCGCAGGAAAAATGGTTTCAATGTGTTCATTGAACATCCATTTGGGTTTATTGCTATAATTTGAATCAGGGATGTTTGGCATGGTACAAAAATAAAAGGATAAGATTAATTTCTCATCCTTTTACTCAATGTCGAGGCATTGATTGCAAATTTTTTTGCAAGCTAGGTTTTAAGCGCTAGCTTTTGATGGGCCATTCAGCTCATAGTGATTGAACAGCAATATTTTAAAGATCCTCATCTGATAAATGTATACGAAAGATCAAATACCGGGTTTGGTATCCCCGGCATTTTTTGTCAAATTTTTTTTAAGGTTTTTACTCAGGATTTCGCGGGGGTCCCTATTCATCTTTTCTGCTTGCCGCACAAAATGCATAAATAGTGTAGAAAGCAGCACTTCATCGTCTTTTGCAAGTCCTTTGGGCCGCATTACGGAATTGAGCCTGCCATAAACCTTTTCTACTTCAATGGTGATTTTTCCTTTCACATTAGAAGAAAACATGGAACGATATTTGATTAACAGGTGAAAAAAAAGTTTCTTTTTGCAATGTAGGTGGAAATTGTTGAATTTCGGGTTCATTGTTATGCTAAAACTTAATTTATTTCAAGAGTTACATCCCGTATGTTAGAATTAGATCACTGGACTTTCGTAAATGGATTTATGGAATTTCAGGCATCTGTACCGGATATAAAAGGGCCGTATGAAACATGTGTCAGGCCAATCAAATGACCAGAAATAAATTTGATATTTTTGTTTATACGTACAATCACGTTTACTTTTTACTTTTAGGAAATTAAAAATTGACAAATGAAAACTAAATCCAGATTACAGCTTATTTTTTATTTGCTACTTGCGCTTACCGTTACTACAGGTACCTATTCGTGTAAAAGCAAGAAAAAGCTGGCCCAGGAGCAGGCAGAGGCCGGGTACAATAGAAAAGTTGCACGGGCCAAGGCGGACCTGGAGTCTATCATAAACCGTACATCGGACTGGACGCTTGATGAACAGGACGCCAAAATTGATTATATCAAGGGCCTTGAAATCAACGATCAGGAAGTTGAAGACCTGATCATTGCCGCAGAACGCACGGTACTTGAACAACGCGCCCTTGCTGAAGAGGCAGAAGAAAAAGCAGAAGAAAAAGTTGATGAAGAGTTGAGCAGTGAGGCCAGAAACCTCAATGACTACTTTGATCAGATTGCCGGTGCAGGCAGTACCGCACAAAGTAAATCACTGATAAATGAAGTATTGGGACTGTTTGCCTCACCTGATACGCCGGTTCTGATCGTTATCGCTAAAAACGGCGACCAAAAAGACTATGATCGACCTACAACAATTCAGAAATACCTGAATTACCTGCGCGATCAGAAGAAAAGCCTGAACCGGGTTGAAAACGTGGCGCTCGACAATTCCGGTAAGATCAAAGAACTCGAGCTTGTTCGCAAATCAATAGGGTACTAATAAACTTTTGACATTATGAAACTGAAGCATATTTTTTATAGCCTCGTATTTTTATTATTCGCATTGCCTTCCTGGGCCCAGCCCGGGCTCAGCCCACAGAGGAAGCAGGCCATCGACTCGCTGGCGCTGGAAAAAGTTCGCGACCTGAGCAAGTATATTTCCATTATTGGCAACAAGGAAACCCCGTTTTCTGAAGCCAATCGGGTCATTGAAAGGGCGCTCGAATTATTCACCGAAGAAGCACAAATGGGCGTGTCAAGCCTGAATCGCGAAGAGATCAAGTATTACAATGTTCGGGAATACTTCGAAAGGTTAATGGCCCTGAACTACGACAGGGTTTCTATTGAATGGTACAATATTGAATACATCAGCGATCTGGTACGCCAGCCCGATGGTAAATATGTAGGCGTGATCACCATATACCAGCGTTTTAGAGGAGAATCTGACGATGGATTGAATTATGTGGACACTACAAAGAAAGATATAACGGTTTATGTGGAAAAAAAGCAAGCGCAAATCAATGGCCGGCTCATCGATTTCTGGGATGTGCTGTTGGGTGATATTCGCGTAAAAGAAACCATTCCGGGTTAAACCACAGGCTGTTGTTTTGAAAATTTTTAAGACTTTATTCTTATTCCTGCTTTTTGCAGCGGGAGTAAATGAGACAGGTGCGCAGGTAATTGGCAAAGAACTTGGAGGGGAAGATTTTCTGTATGCCGAAACCAAACAGGTGAATCAGTTTTTTCGCCGATTTAACTGCGAAGAAGACCTTGATGGTAACAGGCTTTACTACGGTGATAGCCTGTACAGAGATCCAAATTTCAGGGAAAAGTACATCAATATGCTCTTTGACCAGCAAACAAAGGCATATGATGACTCGCTAAAGCGGCATTTTCTGAATGATGTACTCGATCAAAAAGAACCGATCTACCTCGATTTCTACGATGATAAGTGGTTTGCAGAGGTAAAAGCAAAATTCAGATTTAATGGGAAAGTGGAGAATGCGGTCATATTTTTGAGTTTGGAAAGAGAAGGTTACGGAATTAAATGGGTGATCACCAATATTTTTTTCCAACCCTTTAATGAATTGTTCTTTGCAGACTCAACACCCTCCGGAAAATTTCTTCATCCCATGAGCCACGAGCTGGATTTTATGAACCTGATTAAGGTTTTTAATGACACAAAAGCGGTAGAGTATTATTTCGAAAATACCTATCAACCCGATTTTAGATCTATCTTTATTTATGAGTTGAAAAAGGGAGGGTTGAAATTTGAAACGATCACAGATGTCCGGTTTCATTTCTTTCAGGTTGATAACTGGTATTTCGAGGTGTCGGAATTTAACAGGGGCGGATATAACCGCGGTTGGTTGATTTCCAGCTTGATGGAGGCGCCCGAAGGACAAAAAGAAATTTTGTTGAAGTACATTTACTATGAACAATAAAACAATGGTTCGCAAATTGCTGACAGCCTTTCTCATGTTGAATCTTTTTGTTCATGCCGGTTTCGGCCAGGAGGATATCGATAGTGATGAACGCCGGGAAGAGGCTCGGCAGCTGGTTTCATTTTATTACTTCAGCCTGAATGTGCTGGGTGACCCCGGTGCTGCAGTAAGTGAGAAAGAAACGATCATACAACAGAGTTATCAGAAGATTTTTAAAAGCCCGGAAGTTCAGATCGAAGACGATCTGGACACTGCACGGCAGGTAGTACTGTATAAAGATGTACAGGCTTACTTAAAGGATGTTGAGTTCTTTTTCAAAGCGATCCGGTTTGATTATGAAATTGATTCCATCACTGCTGAAACCGGTGAGAAAGGGATCCGGTACCTCAAAATCAAATTAAACCAACAGTGGAATGGTATTAACCATTTCGATGATAGCCTGAAAAAAAGTAGCGTGCGGTATATAGAAGTAGGGCTCAACGAGCAAAGTGAAGGGTTGCAGATAGCAAGTATTTATACTACTAAACTGAATAGGGACGAATTATTGGTGCAATGGTGGAACGAGCTGCCCGCAATTTGGCAAAACCGGGTAGGTGAAAGGGTGAAAGTGACGGAAACAGTTGATTTGAGTGATGTCAAGGCTATTGGGCCCGAAGGTTTTCGGATTGAAGGAGGTGCGCTCATGCCGGCAAACGATATCGATTGGGGGAAGGTTTTAACGAGCGCCACAAAGGTCGATAGCCTCGATTTTAGCGATAGTGAGATCAATGACCTTCAACCAATAGAACAAATGGATGCATTGGTCTACCTGAATATTCAAAACACGACAATTACCGATCTACAACCCTTACGCTATACGAGTAAATTAAAAAACTTCAACGCTGCCGGTTCTTCTATCTCTGGTATAGGAGCGCTAAAGTTCAATCTGGAATTACAAAAATTAGACATTTCTGAAACAGGTGTTGATAGTTTACAGGTAGTGCGAAAATTTCCGAAGCTGACCTATTTAGATGCCTCAAACACCTCCGTAACAGATTTATCCCCTCTTTCGGAACTAAAGCAATTGCGTTACCTGGATGTTGCAAACACCAGAGTATTGCATTTGGTGGAATTGCAGGAGCTGACCCGGATTGAAACACTAAATGTTGCCAATACGCAAATAAGCGACCTGGCGCCTATCGGTGATTTCGAAGAATTGGAAAAGCTCGATATTTCCGGAATTACTATCCAGTCCATGGATGTTTTTTCTAAACTCAAAAATCTGAAGGCGCTGATAGCGGATAATAGTAATATCAATAGCCTCGAAGTATTCGAAAACCTGGAAAACCTGAAGACGATATTTGCCGATAATGCCGATGTGACTGATGAGCATGTCAGAAGTTGGTACAATCAAAAGGCCAATGTTAATGTGATTTATAAAACCGCCAGGCTGGAAAGCTGGTGGAACGACATGGGTGGTTTGTGGCAAAAAGCCATACTTCCAGAATACAGCGGGGAGTCGCCGCCCTCGAGGGAGTTGTTGCACGAGGCAATTTTGACCGACAGTATCCATTTTGCTGATAATCAGAGCTTAACTGATATTCAACCTGTTGAAGAGCTACTGGGTGTAAAATATCTGGATATTTCAGGAACAGGTGTATCTTCTCTGGATCCATTGAAAAACCATGCAGACCTGCAATATCTTGACATCTCAAAGACTTCTATCATATCAGTGGAAGTGCTTGAGGGAAAGGAAAAACTGAAAACCCTTAAGGCTGAATACACCGGAGTAAGCGATTTAAGCGCTTTGAGCGGGCTGCCTTCATTACGTGCCTTATATTTCGATAGCGCCGCTGTGAAGGAAATATCAGTAATTAATGCCCTTCCCGGATTTAGGATAGGATATTTTGATCACTGCGGTATTACCGCCACTCAAATGAAGGACTGGACATTCCATGAAGACAGCGCCATAGTTGTTTTCAGGACACAAGAATTGCGCGACTGGTGGGGCAATCTGCCGGACGTGTGGCAGGATATCTTCAGAGATCAATATGATATGTCAAGAAGGCCGGATCGTGAAGCGCTGCACCAGCTTACTGGTCGTCATACACTAGAATTTCAATCGGTGATCATGAAGGGCCTTAAACCGGTTATGGCATTTCAGCGCTTGAAGTCATTGTCATTTTCCGATTCACAGATATCGTCCTTGCAGCCCCTTTCTGTTATTGCAACGCTCGAAAAACTACATTGCCCACGCAATCCGGTAGGGAGCCTCGAGCCACTGCAACTGTTGAGTGAGCTTAAAGAAGTGAATATAGAACAAACACCCATTCAAGACCTCTCGCCGTTGCAAAACGCCAACAAAATGGAAAAAATAATATTCAACAGCACGGAGATAAAAGATATTTCTGTACTGGCCAATATGCCTGAACTGCGCGTAATCGAAATGGCGAACACACCCGTTAGAAACCTAAAAGAAATAGAAGAACTATCAAACCTTGAGTTAGTGCGCTGCTTCAATACCCGGATTTCGGATAAACGCGTCGAGTCTTTCAAAAAAGCACAACCCAACTGCCAGGTTGTTTACTATTAATGCCAAAAATTTTGTTTTTATACTAAATATATTGGCAAAATTGTAAGAAGAATGTCATCTTTGAGTAAATCAAAGATGCATGTGTAACAGGTTTGTCTGGGTATCAAAAGTCGATGGCATCGAGCAGGTATTAAGAGCGGATTACAGGGACGGTTTCACGCCCAATTACAACATCCATCCGGGTTCATATGCGTATGTGATTACCGATAGTGATCCTAAAAGTATAGTTAAACTAAGGTGGGGTTTTGTACCTCATTGGTTTAAGCGCTGGCCTGCATATGCCGTCAATTTCAATGCCTCGGTAAACGGAATTGTTAAAAACCCACTGTATAGATCGAGCATAAGAAGCCAGCGCTGTTTGGTACTTGCCAATTGCTACTACATTTGGATAAATAACAATGGGGTTCACCAACCCTATCTTATTTATGCCCGTAATGAGCATTTGATCACCTTTGCAGGGATTTGGTCCGTATGGAAAGATATGGAGGGCAATACCATTCCGACTTTTGCCATACTGACAAAACCAGCCGGATCAAGGCTGGATTCTTTGATGAAGTCCATGCCCGTTGTGATACCTGCCGAATATCGCAGGAAGTACCTCAGCAAGGATTTGCCACTCAGGTCTGTGATCAATATGATAAACGCCCGTGATGAATATGAGTATAACGCCTACCCCGTGAGCCACCGGATTAACGATCAGTCGGCCAATGATAAACAGTTGATCCAACCTGTAGGGCCGCGGCTATTTCAGGAATTCCGTGGAATTTTTTCGAAAAGGTTAAAGAACCCAAATGCCCTACCCGGGAGGAGCCGTTTCAAGTGATCAGTTCAGGTATTTTCGGGTTCTGACGGATCATTTCCTGAAGTAAAAGCTCTCCTTTGGCAATGCTTTTAAACGCCCATTTAATCTTCAGGTCCAGTCTATCATTTTCTGAAAGTTGCCAGTTAATATCACTATTATGAAGCCGGTGCATGATCTGTTGCAACACCAGCGCCGCAGTAACCGATACATTATAGCTTTCCGAAAAGCCGTACATCGGAACCGTCAGGTGTTCATCAGCATTTTCAAGAATTTCGGTGGATAAACCTTCCTTTTCCCGGCCAAAAAAAAGCGCTATGGGCTTTACCAATGATATTTGTGCGGGGGTAGTACTTTTGGTGTGCGGTGATGTGGCCACAATTCTGTAACCTTTTGCTTTCAATTGATCAAGGCAGTACGAAGTATTCAGGTTGCTGGCCTGGTGTACAACCGTATCTACCCATTTTTCTGCTCCTTTGGTCATTCCAGGCGCTATTTTGCCATGGTGTTCCTTCTCGATGAGGTGCATCTCCTGAATGCCGAAACAGTCGCAGGTTCGAATGAGCGCGCTGGCATTGTGTTCTTTATAAGTGTCTTCGGCAACCAGCACAATATGCCGGGTGCGATAAGCTAAAGCATGGTCAAAAAGGGCTTTTCTTTTTTCTGAGACATATTCCGACAGGAATTGCCAGAGTAATTTTTTGGATTTAATTTTTGTTACAGCGTTGTTCAAAAAACCAAAATAATTTGTATAACTTAAAGCATATTAAAGGGATATAATTTACATTAAAAAATGAAACAACACATAATTTTATCCTGGGATAAATTACTGATAGCCATTACAGGCATTGTAATTTCAGCGTGCTATCCGTACCCCAGTGAAACCGATTACCTCGATGATTATGATATCACCGTTACGAGCTATGACGAATCCAGGGATTTTTCACAGTATCAGACTTACGCCTTGCCCGACAGCATACCTTTTATTGATGGTACGGAAAAAGACGAAGATGATGTAGAAAAGATTCTGGAAGAAGAAGATCCGGAATATGCTGCAGATGTTCGTGCAGAGATACAAAGGCAAATGTCAAAGTACGGTTACACGGAAGTAGATGAAAATGTAGAGGAACCCGATGTGGTACTCAATATTGTTGTATTAATTGCAACTAATAGAGGAGTAATTTCATCCCCATGCTGGTGGTACGGTGGTGGTGGTTACTGGGGTTGGTACCCGGGCTGGGG
>DNTA01000100.1 GCA_003500135.1 Cytophagales bacterium
GTATGAAACGTTGCGCATTTTGAAACACAAACTTATCAGTCCGCTAAGTCGTTGATTAAATGTTATTTCGCTCAAATATAGCACTATCTGCGCAATGTTTTATGACCGCGTGTTAGCTGTGGTTTTTCTTCTATCTGTCGCCAATTAATACACGTTTTATGTCTCCATTTTCTTTATTTGTCAGCCAAAGTAAGTATGGTGCAAACATCACAATACCAAGTACCATAGCAACTAAACCCAAAAGAACTGACTTGATTGTAAACTTGTTTCGCCACATTATCCAAAATCCTGAAAGAGTTAGATAGCAAAGAAAGTCAAGATTAAATTGACCCGACCAATTCAACGATAACACGTTATTAGTAAAGACACTAAACAAGTCTGCACCTTCTGTTTGAAAAGCGAAGAACGTGTATGCCAATAGTCCAATTGTCTGAACGATTAAAAGAGTTTTAAAAAGATTGTTATTGCTCATAATTTTTAAAATTTAAATTTTTTGCAAATTTAGTAGTTAATCATCATTCATTTTAGACGCTACCGAACAATGGGGTTTTCAAAGTTTCGTGTAATCCTATTAAGATTGTCAAAATAAGTCGATAACCATTCTTGGTTGATGTTGTCTTGGTTGATTTGAAGAAAAAAATTCTCCATTGCTAACTCAAAAATACCTTCTGCTTGTTTTGATGTCAAGTTCAGTTTTGTATCTGTCAGCCAAAGTTTAATAAAGTCTGTACCAATTATTTTACTTGATTTAATAAGGGCGTCTTTAAAGTTTGATTTGTTTGAGTCTATTCTGAGCTGTCTATTGAAAAGCAAATCAGTTTTATGTTCAATTAGGATATTTATCAAATCTGGATTTATTTTCTCAGCTTTTCTTTCCTTTTCAGCAATTATTGACGACTTTTTCAAGTGATGTAATAGTATTTTTTCTATAAAAATGTCCAAGTCTGCAAAGTGGTGATAGAAAGATGATTTACTTATTCCAACTTCTTTTGCAAGTTGTTCTATTATTAGTCCTTTATAACCTAACAATGCAAAAGTTTCATACCCCTTAATTATCCATATTTCTGTCTTATCAGTCATTGAGTGTCGGTTTTTTAAATCACAGCTAACGTTTCCGGCTATGCACCGTGCGATAAGCAGCACCGAACCCCGCCCCGCGAGGCTGTCCGACACCACCTACTTCACACATGCTCAGCCGAGCTTCGTAGTTCGTTTCTAAATTACTAATTCGCTTGATTTCTGGTTTAGTGAGCATGGGGTATAGCTGTTGTTGTAGCCAGTTGTTTTTCTTTTAATTCTGTAAGTTTCTTGTTGTAGAGTTCTGGCCTCTTTTTCTTGTCATATAGATAAGGGTTCTTAAGTTTTAGAATTAGTTCAAGTTGCTGTTCAATAGAAAGGTTTTCAAGTTGGTTATTAAAGTAATAATCGCTAGCATGATGAATTCCCAGAACCCCATGGGTAAAGTCAAAATTCTCAAGATAGTATGCCATGCATTGCTCTTGACTCACTCGTTCTTCAACAGCCCAAGTCAAAGATGCAGGATAAAAGTTTCGAACGATCCTTTTTGCTTTTGTATAGTCAATTCTCAACATCATGGCTACTTGTCGGCATGGACATGGTTGATAATCTTTGTCTGTTAGAAGTTGGTCGAGTGCATGACCATTCAGTCCTTTGTCGAATATATCTGGATAAACTTGAGTTAGGGTCTTCTTGAAGTTGTCTGGTATGGCTTGCACTTCTTTTATATCGGAAGTAAGTTGATTCAGTTGTTTCACAGTAATAATGTCAGACCATGAGCTTTTAACCCACAAATAGCAACCTGACAGGAGAACAATTAAAAAAAGTCCTGTCCAAGTGAGTAGTTTCAGTATTATTCTAAAAGTCCTTTTCACAATTGGCTACAACGATTTGGATATGGCTTGTGGCGGTTTCGAAGCACTTTCCTGTCCACCGAAACCAAAGCTGGATACGGAGCGAAAACCTTGCTGATTGCCGTTCACACGCCATAAGCTATATGCTGTGTTGTGTGTATGTGCTTTTATATTATTTCAAATTTTACGTAAATCGTTGTTTCCAACTTGATTTTTCTGAACTCAATTGTTCCTATTGACTTGTCCTTGGGTTCTATATATTGTACGCTTGCGAGACTTCTTGCACCACGAACATTCAATCCATCAATGTAATAGTCATCTGGATTTGAATTTCTTTCATTAATTATCAATGCTGTTCCTGTTTCTTGTCCGATTGCTGCTAACAAATAGTCCGCCTTTGATTTCGCATTTTTAATTGCTTGAATTTCGACTTCTTTTCGATATTCCTTAATTTTTGAATGGCTGACCTTTGAAATGAAAGCATTATCAATTTTCATTTCATCAAGCTTTTCAAAGACGTCTGCAACTTGCTGGGCAGTCGACAATTTGAGTTCATACTCGCTTTGCGAAATCACGTCTTTCTTCGTCCATTTTACTCGAATGTAGTCAGCTTGAGCATCGGCAACAGTCAATAATTCAAGTGGAATGTTCAAATCGGTCAGTGCTTGTCTCAAGTCTTTTTCTTGTTGCTCAACAGTGATTTTGTCTCTGCCTGATTCTCTTTCTTTTATGGTAATCGAAAGATAAATTTCATCTGGAACAATTTTTTTCTCAGCACGTCCTGTTAGTTCGATATATGGCTTTTGTTCAATGTTCGCCTGGGTCTGTCCCAATGACATTTGGGTTAGGAAAATCAATCCTATTGTCAGCGTTAAAATTTGTCTCATTGTCGTTTTTTTTTGCATTACACACAACGTTCCCGGCTATGG
>DNTA01000283.1 GCA_003500135.1 Cytophagales bacterium
CCATGTATATTTTGATGGTCCAATCGTTAACTTTAGAGACCAATAGATAATTGATGAAATATTCAGGATTGTTGATCATATTTTTTTGCTTCTTTTTTCAGAAGACATTTGCTCAATCACCGCCGCAGAAGTTGCCCGAAAAAACCAGGATTCTATTTTTGCTGGATGGCTCGGGAAGCATGCTGGCCAAATGGGAAAACACCTACAGAATTACCGTAGCAAAAAAGCTATTATCCGATTTTGTGGACTCGCTGAGGTCTGATAAAAATCTCGAGTTGGCGCTGCGTGTCTATGGTCATCAGTACGACCGTCGCCTGAAGCGATGTGATGACACCAAACTGGAAGCCGGGTTTGCTGCCAATAACCACGACCGAATCATTTCTGTATTAAAAAAACTGGAGCCCAAAGGCACAACGCCAATCGCCTATGCACTGGAGCAAGCTGCAGCTGATTTTCCCGAAGATGATGAGGCAAGAAATATCATCATCATCATTACAGATGGAATAGAACCTTGCGATGGCGATCCGTGCGCTGTCTCGCTGGCACTTCAGCGAAAAGGCATCTTCCTAAAGCCCTTTATAATCGGTATTGGCATGGACAAGCAATTTGAGGATCAGTTTGGATGCATGGGATCTTTTTATGATGCGGCACATGTAACAGAATTCCGAAACGCCCTGAACATGGCACTTTTCCAAAGTCTGGGCAAAACCACGGTTTCCGTGGAACTGCTGGATATTGACAAAAAGCCCGGAGAGACCGACGTGAACGTGTCGTTCATCAATCATTTTACACAAACAGCCGCATTTGAATTTGTGCATTACCTGGATAAAAATGGCATTGCTGACACGGTAGAAATTGATCCTGTGCTGTCATACGATGTGATTGTAAATACCATTCCTCCAGTAAAAAAATATAATGTGGAGATCATCGCAGGCCAGCACAATACCATCCAAATCCAGTCACCGCAGGGCAGTATCAGGATTGCGCAGCCGGGCCATACAGAATACCAGGACGGCATTACAGTGCTGGTAAAAAGACCAAATGGTGGCCCCATTCTGACCAACTTTGCACTACCTGGTACAGAAAAGCTTTTGGTGGGTAAATACGATATTGAATGCACCACCCTTCCCCTCACGGTGTTCAAAAATGTGGAGATCAACCAAAGTCAAAACAAATATCTTGAAATCGCTCAGCCAGGTGTTGTGAATTTTATTGCGACTGCTAAAGGAATTGGCAGCCTTTATCAGATTCATGAAAATGGAACGCAAACCTGGATTTACAACCTCGACCAGGAACTCCTTGGAAATACCATCGCCATCCAGCCGGGTAAATACAAGGTGGTGTTTCGATCCGAAAATGCAAAAGGCAGTAAATTCACCACGATCAATGAATTTGAGATAAAACCAGGAAGTTCGATCAATATCAGACTTTGACGTTGCTTCAAAGAAATTGAGGTTGTACTTTGGATTCCCAAAATCATCCGCTATATGAAATCGCTTTCTCGTGAACCGTTCTTTGTTGCCTCGGCCATATTGCTCTTGTTCTTCCAGTGCCATCCTGCATTGCAGGAAAAAAATAGCACTTTATCCACAATCGATCATGTTGATCCTCTGATCGGAACCGGCATTGCCACCACGCCCAGTGCCCTGAAGCACAGTGTTTCCGGGTCTGAGCTGCGCGGCCAGACCTACCCTGCCGTGGGCGTACCCCATGGCATGACGCAATGGTCTCCACAAACGCAATATTCAGAGCAGAAATGCCTGCCTCCGTACTATTTTGAAGATTCGGCGATTCATGGATTTCGCGCCACACACTGGATGTCCGGCTCTTGTACCCAGGATTATGGGTCAGTGACTGTTATGCCCTTGGCGGGAAAAGTAATAGTTGACCCCATCGAGAGAGCCTCTGCTTTTTACAGAGATGAAGAAATAGCCAGGCCGAATAAGTATTTGGTAACCCTGAATAAATACAACATCGAATCAGAAATCAGTGCCACCGCCAGAGCTGGGATTTTGCGATTCAAATTCAACAGTTACAATAAAAGGCCTTACATTCTCATCGAGCCAAATAGCGACGAAGGCCAGGGTTTTGTGCAAATTGACAAGGAAAACAATATGGTTTATGGCTACAATCCTGCACACAGGATTTATCAGGGTTGGGGTCATCCTGCCGGCTTTAGCGGCTATTTTGTTGTGCAGTTTTCCAAGCCTTTTACAGTTTATGGCACATGGACAAACGATAAAATCACCTTTGAGCAAACGGAAGTTCTCGGCGTGCAGGATACAGTGGGCGCATTTGTTGGCTTCGAATTGACAGAAGAGTTGATCGTAAAAGTAGGTACGTCCTTTACAGGATTTGACGGTGCCCTTGCCAATCTAAATGCGGAAATTCCAGGCTGGGACATAAATGTGGTGCAGGAAAAATCAAAAGTTGCCTGGGAAAAATCACTAAATAAAATTGCTGTTGAGGGCGGATCTGATGAGCAAGTCAAAAAATTCTATACTGCGCTTTACCACACCTATCAGCTGCCGAGGTTATTTAGTGATGTGGACAGAAGATATGTTGGCTTTGCAGAAGATACTGCCATCCACCAGGCAAGCGGATTTGATTATTATGCAGACTTTTCTATGTGGGACACCTACCGGTCCGTACACCCATTGATGACGATTTTGGAACCAACTAAGACATCGCACATGGTAAAATCGCTTGTTTCCAAAGCGGAGCAGGGCGGATGGCTGCCGATCTTCCCTGCATGGAATAATTATACTTCCGCCATGATTGGAGATCATGTAATCGCGATGATCGGCGATGCCCACGCCAAAGGCATCCGGGATTTTGATACCAATGCTGCATGGTACTACATGGCAAAAAATGCCTTCGAGTACAACAGCGACACTGTTTCCTATCAGTTGGGAAAGGGCCGCAGAGCTTTAGACAGTTACCTCAAATACAATTACCTACCCATGGAGGAGCAAGTGCCACACTCATTTCACAAGCAAGAGCAGGTCTCCAGAACCTTGGAGTATGCCTATGACGATTTTGTACTTGCCCAATTTGCAAAAGCAACAGGAAATTTAAATGAGCATGCCCTTCTGATGAAGCGCGCCAAAAACTGGAAAAATGTATTTGACAATTCATTGGGATTTGTGAGAGGCAAATTTGCTGATGGATCATGGTTCAAGCCCTTCGATCCGAACGAAACAAGGACACCATTCATCACTGAAGGTACCCCTTTTCAATATACCTGGTATGTGCCTCATGATGTGTATGGTCTCATGGAGGCCATGGGCGGAAAAGAAGTGTTTGTCCAAAAGCTGGACACCCTATTTGAAACCGACCAGTACTGGCACGGCAACGAGCCGGGGCATCAAACGGTTTATCTTTATGTCTATGCCGGTGCTCCGTGGAAAACACAAGAAAGAATAAAGAAAATCATTGATGAAGAGTATGGCATTGGCCCGGGGGGGCTGAGCGGAAATGAAGATGCCGGGCAGATGTCTGCATGGCTGGTTTTTTCCATGACAGGATTTTACCCGGTTTGTCCGGGAACCCCTTATTACATCATAGGTACGCCCTCTTTCCCTTTCACAACATTGAATCTTGAAAACGGCAATCAATTTGGCATCATTGCAGAAAACCTAAACGAAACCAATTACTACATTCAATCAGCCACTTTGAATGGTGAAGTTTTCGATAGAGCATGGATCAGTCACAGTGAAATACTATCGGGCGGAGAATTAAAACTCGTCATGGGGCCGAAGCCAAATAAAAAATGGGCTGCAGGAGCAAATCAAACCCCACCGAATTTGATGTAAGTAGGCGTTGTTGTAAAACAAAAAGTACTTGACAAAAGGAATAATACTCTGATGGTTCCAATTTTGATGTCCACAGGAATGATGATATCGTTATTTCGAAATTTTTTCAGGATTAGATTTAATTAAGGGTCTGTTCCAGGCGCAATTTTGGCTTCCATTTTCTACTTCCTTTCTGTAATTGAAAACAGCCTGAGCCTGATATGATTTTACCAAAGTCCTGGTTCGCAAACCCTTAGTAACTGCGTCAAAATAAGGTTTCAAAAAATGTGTATATTTGCTTCATGATAAATGAAGCGACAAAACTTTCAGAGATTACCGATAAATATACCATGCTAAATGATTATCTAAATGAAAAGAGTAGACGGTTGTGGGCAGCTACTGAGGCCAAAGCACTTGGTTGGGGCGGAATAGGGCTTGTTTCAAGGGCCACCGGCTTGTCTTACCCCACGATCAGAAAAGGAATAAAGGAACTTGCCGATAGTAAAGGCGACCCGAGTCGACTCAGAAAGCAAGGCGGAGGTAGAAAATCCATAGTTGCAAAGGACAAAGAAGTTGAAAGGATCCTTGATACCCTGATCTGTCCTTACACCAAAGGTGATCCGGAGAATCCTTTGCGATGGACATCAAAAAGCACTTATAAATTAAGTGAAGCATTGAAAGCATCATCCCGTGAGGTATCCCCCAGCAGTGTCGCCCGTATTTTAAGATCGCAGGGCTATTCATTACAAGGCAACCGCAAAGAGCATGAAGGAGGTCTTCATCAGGACAGAGATGCGCAATTTGAGTATATTAACGATAAAGTAAAACAGTTTATATCAGAAGGAAAAGCTGCTCTATCGGTAGATACAAAAAAGAAAGAAAACATTGGAAACTATAAAAATAGCGGACAGGAATATCATAAAAAGGGAAAGAGCCCAAAGGTAAAAGTGTACGATTTCATAGACAAGAAACTGGGTAAGGTTTCACCTTATGGAGTTTATGATATTGGATTGAACAAGGGCTGGGTAAGTGTGGGAATTAGTAGTGATACTGCACAATTCGCAGTTAACACCATCCGATGCTGGTGGTATCAGTTGGGCAGAGCCAGTTACCAGGCAACCGATGAAATATTAGTAACAGCCGATTGCGGTGGAAGCAATGGCAATCGGGTCCGTTTATGGAAAGTAGAATTACAAAGGCTATCCAATCAATTGGGCCTTACAATTCATGTATGTCATTTTCCTCCGGGAACCAGCAAATGGAATAAGATAGAACATCGAATGTTTAGTTACATATCAAAAAACTGGAGAGGCAAACCATTGGTGAGTCGTGAAACAGTCGTACAGCTAATTGGCAATACGACCACCAATGCCGGATTACAGATTCAAGCCGTCCTGGATGAAAATCAATACCATAAAGGAATCGTCGTCTCTGATCAGGAAATGGAGCTAGTCAATATCAGCGCAGAATCATTTCACGGTGAATGGAACTATAAGATTCAACCAGACTCATAAATTGAAATGTTATTTTGACGCAAACCCTAAGTGGAAAAACGTTGTCGGAGCAGCTCGTAAAATTAACCTCTTCACCGAAAGTCTGCTTCAATTCTGTGATAAGACTTGAGGTGGTATATTTTTCGTCTGTGCCGTAAATGATTTCCAGCACTTCGTGTATATGTCTTATGTTGTTCATGGCGTTAATTATGTTATGCAACAAAAGTAGCGGCAAAAAGTGGATGCAATTATGATTCAAATCATAGTCACGAATTTTTAAGGGGAAGTAAAACTTTATGTAAGTAAAAAATTTACTTCTTTTGTAATCGAAGTAAAGTGTACTTTTTTTCACGCTTTTGCTCAGAATACTTTTTGAAATAGAGATAAACCCAAAGTTGAATAATTAATTAGAAATTGAGAATGAAAACATCAAGAAGGAAATTTTGTGAAAACTCATTGAAGCTTGCTGCGGGCGCAGGCATGATCTCGTTGGTGCCGGCAAGCGCCAGCTGTACCAATTTGTTCAACAACAAATTAGTTGTTGGATTGGTGGGATGCCGGGGGCAGGGTTTTGCCAATCTCCGGGAGTTTATTGCCCTGGAAGAAGTTGAGATAAAAGCACTATGCGATGTAGATGAAAATGTACTCAATAAAAGAGCAAAAGATGTGGAAAAGTTGCTCGCCGACAAAGAGCAAGCTGGATTTAAAGTATCCTTCAGGAATCCGGAGCTTTACGCTGATTACAGAAAGCTTCTGGAAGACAAAGAAATTGATGCCGTGATCATCGGTACGCCTGATCATTGGCATACTTTGATCGCCATCGATGCCATGGATGCCGGAAAGCATATTTATGTGGAAAAACCACTGGCAAATACGCTGCATGAAAATATGCTGGTCATGCGGGCCGCTGATAAATATAAGAAAGTTGTTCAGGTAGGTCAGTGGCAGAGAAGCGATCAGCACTGGCGCGATGCCATGAAATATGTGCACAGTGGCGTGCTGGGGCAAGTGCGCCTGGTGAAAGCATGGGCATATATGAACTGGTTCAGGGTGAAGCGTAAAGAAGACAGTCCGGTGCCGGACGGGGTAGATTATGATTTTTGGCTGGGGCCGGCGGAGAAGCGCCCTTTCAATGAAAACAGATTCCATTTCAACTTCCGTTGGTATTGGGACTACGCCGGCGGACTCATGACGGACTGGGGAGTGCATATGCTTGATTTTGCCTTGGATGGCATGAAGGCGGGAAGGCCAAAATCAATCATGTCGAGTGGCGGAATGTTCTCGCACCCTTCAGGCACCATGGAAACTCCTGATACTCAGCAGACCATATTTGAATTTGACAAGTTCAATTTACTATGGGAGGACGCTGTCGGCATAGAAGAAGGTCCATATGGCAGGCAGCATGGGGTAGCATTTATGGGCGACTGGGGCACTTTGATCGTTGACCGAAACGGCTGGGAAGTAATTCCGGAAACCAACTATAAACCCAAGGAAAAGATTATTGAAGCTGTACCGTTTACCAAGGGGCTGGGCGTAGGACTGCGCGAGCATGTGAAAAATTTTGTTTCCTGCGTCAAGTCTAATGACAGGAATACCAATGCTCCTGCAAGCATCGGCGCCAATGTAGCCATGGTTGGCCATATGGGAAATATTGCGTATCGGGTAGGGGAAAAAATCTATTGGGATGATGAAGCAAAAAGATTCAACAATGAAAGGGCCAATGCACTTATCACACCCACATATCGAGAGCCATGGAAGCTGCCGGTCATTTGAGTAAAAATAACATCAGTTCGGTATTCAACAAATTAAAAATCAACAACATAAGTACGTCATTGCGGAATTTTTATCCTTATTTTTCTTTAAGGATAAAAATATCCGTAATCTCAAAATCAGATACCGGA
>DNTA01000015.1 GCA_003500135.1 Cytophagales bacterium
TTTCTGAGGAAGCCCTAAATATATCGACCATAAGAACACAATAACGAAAGCATAAGTACGCCTCTTTCAAAACCCGGCCGGGTTTTACTTCCGGCATACGTATGTCATACCCCTTTACATACGTTCCTCCCACCACAAACCCGGCCAGCTTTTGGTTAAGACATACGTACCCTACCCCCCTCAACATACATACCTTTCAACAAAACCCGGCCGGGTTTTAGACGATGCCTAAGCAGGGCATATAGAACCAGGTATATACTTTATGTAGTAGAACGTACTATTGTTTTAAGCAAGGGGAAAGTAAAATAGAGGCCTTTGATAAGGCCTCTTTAAGCTTTAATCCTTTTTGTATTTCTCTTCGGGATACTCTCCGTGGAACTGGCTCCAGTATTCCTTAACAGTTCGTTTCATATCACCTCTCAACCAGAATATTCCAATCAGGTTGGGGATAGTCATCAAGGCAATGGCTATACCGGAAAATGTCCAAATGATGGTTGTATCGGTAAATGAGGCGATGAAAAAGCCTACAACATACACCAGGTGGTACCAGATTACGGACTTTGAACCAAACAAATACGTCATGGCGCGGTCACCATAGTACGACCAGGAAATGGCTGTTGAAAAAGCAAATAACAATAAGCCTATTGAAACGATGTATTGACCATACTTCCCCAGGAAACTTCTCGTAAAGGCCTCAGCAGTTAGTGGTGCACTGTGCACCAATGATTTTCCTCGGATCACAAGTTGGTCTTCTTCATCATTCACTACACCTTTTTTTACTTTTAATGTACCGTTAAAAGGTTTCTTATCTTTTCTTACTTCCACCTGCTCGGCAAGAGATCGGGCATGTATAACTGTAATACCTTCCTGAGAAAGCTGGCCATCAACTATTTCCAATGAACCGTTAAAGTGTGGAAGATCTTTTTTGTCGTTGAGGTAGAGATACAACGATTCGGCATCTCCTTCATCGTTTTCATCGTATTTACCATCCAAAATTACTAAATCGGCACTTTGAAAAACGTTATCCAGCTTCTCATTCCACACGCCCGATGAAAGTAGGACCAGGCCAGTAAGAGAACAAATAATGATCGTATCGATAAATGGCTCTAAAATAGCAACCATCCCCTCGGATACCGGTTCATGAGCCCGTGCAGCAGCGTGTGCAATTGGCGCTGACCCTTGTCCGGCCTCATTGCTAAACAAACCGCGATTTACGCCCCGGTTAAATGCGTAGGCGATACTGGCGCCAAGAAAGCCTCCGGTTGCCGCGGACCCTGAGAATATATCGGAAAATATGGCATTAATAGAAGGCAATATGTTTTCATAATTGTAAGCGATTACGGTAAGCGCTCCAAGAAAATAAATCAAGGCCATGGCCGGCACCAGCTTTGAAGTAACTTGGGCAATCCTTTTAATCCCTCCAATGATCACCAATCCCAAGAGTACTGCAAGTACTCCACCAGTTAGCATTTTATTTACCTGAAAGGTGGCAAACATCGAATCGGCAATACTATTGATTTGCGGCAAACTACCTGTGCCAAACGATGAGATTACTGTTGCAATAGCGAATATGACCGCCATCCATTTCAAGCTGACTTTATTACCAAGAAAGGTGAAGTTGGCATTTTTCATGTAAAACATAGGGCCACCGGCAATCGTACCATCCTCGGCTTTTTCCCGGTATTTATGGGATATTGTGACCTCCACAAATTTGGTGGTCATACCAAGAAATGCGGTAACCAACATCCAAAATAGTGCAGCAGGGCCGCCCAAATGGATGGCATATGCCACACCGGCAATATTCCCGGTGCCTACGGTACCTGATAAAGCCGTGGCAAGCGCCTGAAAATGTGAGGTATCCCCTTCATCGCCATCGCGATCAAATTTTCCTTTAACTATTCTAAATGCCTGACCGAAATAGCGTATTTGAGGGAATTTGAGAAATATGGTGAAAAATACACCGGTACCGAGCAATAAAAATACAAACCAGTCGGATCCTCCAATGTAGCTATCTATTGTTGATAAAATCTCGTTTAGCTCCTGCATTTGCTTGATTTTCAAATTGACCAGCGACAAAACTATAAAAATATTTCGTGCACGAAAGCGCTTATTTAGGAAGTGTTGCCATTTTACTGTGTTTAAGAATGGTTTGTACGAAGCAAATTTCCTTATTAAAATTTCCCTTTTACCTTTGTGAAAAAGAAACAACAATGGAATTAAAACACATAGCCCTTGAAAATAAACACGAGCAAATGGGTGGCAAAATGGTCCCATTTGCCGGATACAATATGCCTGTTCGATATGCTTCCGAAAAGGAAGAACACATTAATGTACGCAAAAATGTAGGCGTATTCGATGTATCGCACATGGGTGAGTTCATGGTACGCGGTCCAAAAGCGCTCGACCTTATTCAAAAGGTCACTTCCAACGATGCGTCAAAACTGACACCTGGAAAAGTACAGTACTCGTGCCTGCCCAACGATAAAGGCGGCATAGTAGATGACCTGTTGGTGTATATGCTCAAAGAGGAAGAATACATGCTGGTGGTAAATGCATCTAATATAGAAAAGGACTGGGCGTGGATTGAAAAACAAAACGATATGGGCGCCGAAATGGAAAACATTTCGGATGATGTTAGCTTATTTGCCGTTCAGGGGCCTAATGCCGGTAAGGTGGTGGCTAAACTGACCGACCTGAATGTTGACGAAATGGGCTTTTATACCTTTGATAAGGGCAACATAAAAGGAGTGACCGATGGCGTTGTGATTTCGGCAACAGGTTATACCGGTGCAGGAGGCTTTGAAATCTATGTGTACAATGAGTATGCGGAAGCCACCTGGGATAAAATTTTTGAGGCTGGAAAAGAATATAATATTATGCCGGCCGGTTTAGGCGCTCGCGATACCCTCCGGCTAGAAATGGGCTTTTGTCTTTACGGCAACGACATTGACGAAACTACTTCCCCAATTGAAGCAGGGCTCGGCTGGATCACCAAGTTCAATAAGGATTTTATCAATAGCGACGAGCTGAAAAAGCAGAAGGAAGAAGGAGTGAGCAGAAGGTTGGTTGGTTTTGAAATGATCGATAAAGGTATTCCACGTGCCGGATATGAAATAACTGACACAGATGGGAACAATATTGGTAAAGTTACAAGTGGATCAATCAGCCCTTCACTCGGGTATGGCATTGGCCTCGGTTATGTACAAAAACCACATACCAAATCGGACAGTGAGGTCTTTATTTCGGTGCGAAATAAAAAACTTAAAGCAAAAGTTGTCAAGCCTCCCTTTTACAAAGCCTAAAATACTCAGTAAATGAGAAAAATTGATGTTTGCCTGTCTCCCGATCTAATTGAATTATACAACCTGTCGGGAAAAGTAGTGGTAGTGGTAGATATTTTACGCGCCACATCTTGTATGACCACCGGAATTGCACATGGTGTCAACTCAATAAAACCGGTAGCGACTTTAGCGGAGTGCCAGGAGCTACAGTTTAAGGGCTACACGGCAGCTGCAGAAAGGAATGGTAAAAAAGTAGATGGTTTCGACCTCGGCAATTCCCCCTTCGATTACATGGACGAAGAATTAAGAGGAAAGGACATCGCCGTCACGACTACCAATGGTACCCTGGCGATCACCAAATCAATGGATGCCGAGCAGGTCATTATAGGCTCCTTTCTGAACTTTTCTGCCATAATCAATTATTTAAAAAGAATCAAACACGATGTGGTGGTCCATTGTGCGGGGTGGAAAGGCAAAGTAAATATGGAGGACAGCCTTTATGCCGGGGCAGTGGTGGATGCACTTAACGGTCAGATGGACTATGCCTGCGATGCACCAAAGATTGTGCATTCTTTGTATCTGCAGGCCAAGGGAAATATGCTGGACTTCATGCAAAACAGTTCCCATGCGAAAAGGCTAACCAAATTGAGTATTCAACGAGATTTTGAATACTGTCTGAAATTTGACGAGTTTAAAAATATTCCGGTGCTCAAAGGCGATCATCTAATGAAAATGGGAATTAGCGACATGTTGATTTAACCCTGACATCCTGATAGTATCGCCGGGATCGTCAGTCATTATTAGAAATATCAAATGACGATTTCATGTTTAACCAAAAAAACCTTCTTTGAATTCCCTGCCCCAAAGAAGGTTTTTTCATTGACACCAGAAAATTTCATGTCTCTTTTACAATAACCACTTTTTCGTTATCCGATTCTGCTATTTGATTTAGATACTCTATAAACTCCTTATATCGCTCTTTGGGAAAAACGCCATCGTTATGAGCACGCGTCCGGATATAAAGAAGTTTCCCTTCAGAAACTTTGTACTCTGTTTTATAATATCCGAAATCAGTAGTTACTTCCTTTGATTTCGGCAAATACTCAACATGATAACCCTCCGGTAGAACATAGGATATCGTATCATGATCAACAAAGGGGAAGTCAAGGTAAATATCATATTTGCGCTCTCCTTGTTGCATGGAAACAGAAGACCGCTTGTTGAGCAGGTTTGCCGTAAAAAAATACCTTTTCCCGCTTTTCGAACCGTAATTTCTTAGTGATAATTCGAGTGTCTCTTTAGCTTCTGGCATGGGCCTTTTGACCTGATCATAGCTAAATGCTAGTATTTTGTAGTCACTAAGGTTCAAGTGCCGGTACAACCACTTTTCCTGTTCCGTGGGGCTTACATTAAGCGCATTATCTACATTTCCATATTGCAGGCCCTGGTAATGGGTCGTTATGGTAGCTGTGCTCTCCCCATCCACATTTAATACTACTTGCGCCGTACGTGATTGTATGTTTCTATCTCGTTCATACTTAGGAGTATTGACCAGCTTTCCTCCATCTTCTGTAATTAACAGGGATTGACGGTCAGAAGTAAAGTCTCCCATGAATCCGTAGGGATTGGTCTGACTGGTACATTCCAGCCAAATGGTATCCTGCTCATTAGGCACACATAATATTACATGATTAAAGGCTCTGTGAACAAAATCCTGAGAAAGAGGGGTGGGGTCATCACCACCATAAATGATGGCATAATGTGATTCTATGCCAATGGCTTTCAAAAGTGATAATGTGTAATTACTTAATGCTTTGCAGTCACCATATCCGTTTTCGTCAACATAGGTAGCATCAAAAGGCTGCCAGCCACCAATTCCCAATTGTATACTCACATAGCGCGTTTTGGATTGCATATACTCATATACTGCTCTGATCTTTTGTTCGTTGGTAGTAAGTTTTGCCGTCAGCTCCTTTATTTCTGCAATAGTTTGAGGCGGCAATTCCTGTCTTCCTTTGTTGACTTCAATTTGCCATTTTCCATAGTCCGCCCAACTTCGCATTTCTCCTTCATATCCTTCTACTTCAAATACAGACGGAGCGAATAAAATATGGGGGTAAATCATATGTTCCGGAGGACCATAGTCTTCTTCCTCAAACGCCTTTATGTTTTTCATCGACCATAAGTAACTTTTCTTGCCTTCCACATTTTGTTCTTTGAAAGTGCCATCGAAATTATTAGTGCGATAATCCAAACTGATCTCCGGTGGAAGATTAATGGTGATTTGGGAATGTTCTACCGATACGTTTTCCCAGTTTACAAATGACCAATCCGGGTAGAACATCATATTTGATTTTTCAATCTCATATTCTAATTCTACCGTGTAAGGAAAATACGGATAATCGAAGCTGATATACTTGAGGCGGTCATCGCTGAATACTGAAATCCCATCATGAGCGGCATAGTCCTTAATATCATTTTTCTTTGCTTTGCGTACCAATTCACCATTTTTGTCATAAAGCGATGCATTTACAAACCTGATCTTATTCAGATTATCATACCTGACGACAAAATTGGAGAATTTATTCCCTTTTTTATCCAGTATAGTAATGACTCGCCTTACTTTATAGGTAGCATTTCCTTTATCCTGTACATCAAATTCGCCAATATCCTTTCTTACTACTGCATGGGCATTTTCCAGTAGTTTATCATCTATTCTGGAAGCTTTATACGCATCTACCACCTTTCCGGCATTTGCTGAAAAAGCAAGAATGAAACTAAAAAATGCCAGCGCTGAAAAAACTTTTCGCATCATTAGTTTTGTTTTTTAAGTACTAATTGCTCACCCTGCTTTTCGAAGACCATGCTAAAAAAGTTGCGCAGATATGGATACTCATCGTGACTATAGAATGTCTTTTTAACTTCAAAAAGACTTACGATTTGCAGATTATTACCCAATTGCCTGATCTGGTATCTGAATTCACCTGCATTCTCAGGAAGTGCTAAGTGGATACTTTCCGGAATTTCCTCAACTGCATATCCCTCAGGAATAGTAAGGGTAATATTGCGAGTGATTTTAATTGGGGAACCAAAATCTACTGGCAATTCCCGCTTCTCATTTTTAAATGGATTCTCACTATCTTCTTCCTCTAAAAGAGGGTTAATATACATCATTTTACCTGCTTTGGTGCTTAATCCTTTTGAAACAAAATCAAACTTTTCGACCACATCAACTTTATCTTTATCTAATTCAACAGACACGTTCTTTATTTCTGTATTGGTATAGTTTTCTATTATTTTTTCTTTAAACTTGTCCATGCCGTCCGTTTCAATTTCAAATTGCGCATCTATAGCTGCATATCCGCTTAATTTTTCCTGAATCAAACCGGCTACACTTCCATCATCTTCGATTTTAGCCTGGCAAAATGATACACTTTCCCTTCCTTTGTACGGCACTAAAGCCACCCAATTGGAGTTCGTTTCACAAATACGTCGCCCCATTTGATTCAGGCAACGCTCAGGAATTAATCCAAGTGGCAATCCGCTTTGTGTTGCATCCACCAGTATGTTTGTCCCATTGATATTCACTTCTGCAATGACATAGTTATATTTAGACATTATCGGATAGATAGGATTGACAAGGCCATGACTTCGTGTACTCATAATTACCGGGTTAGCGGTTAGTCCGGCGGCACGGCACATGGATATGAATAAAAGGTTGATATCAGCGTCATTGCCCGTTTTATCCATGTAGGTTTTTCTAATTCCATTATCCGCATAAAATCCCGTTTTCCCGTCCCACTCAATATTATTGGAAATAAACCTGTAAATATTATAAACTAAAGCTACATCATTTTGACTTGCAAGTTTTATTTTGGCGAGATCATCCTTATAGAAATTCCGAGGCTTCATTTGGTTGCCAAAATTCTCACTCTCAAGAAACATTTTGTTGATCTCACCCCAATCACTTAATATTTTTTTAATTGGTTCCTGCGGCCATTGTACTGTTGATAATTGATATTCTATAGAAGTAAGGAAATTAAATAGTTTAGGCGAATATTTTTCCGATTTCAATGCAGGAACGTCTTTGGCCACAAAGCGGGTTCCGTAGATCGTATATTTAACCGTATGATTGCTGTAATTTGTTCCACCGGTATAGCCTGAATTCCTACTCTTGCTTGTAAAGGAAGCGCTTCCGGTATTAGTGAAATTTTCTCGTATATCCAGACGGGCATACCCCTGTTCTACCGGCATATATCGAAAATACTCAGGTGATTCAAATATATATTCGCTGTGCTTGACCGGAATGGTTCGTTGGAAATACCATTTGTCGATAAGTGTGAAATAGTCGGAAGTTTTCTTGTATGTAAATTCAATTACTGAACCTTCCTTTACTTTAGGCATCGTAAACTTTAGAGCTCTTTGCGTTTCACTACTTTCTTCCTCATAGATATTATCTTTACTAAGCTTTTCCTCTACAATTTTACCATTTTCCAGATTGTAGGTATATCCCTTAAGTCCATTTATATTTTCATCTATGTTGTCCCCATCATAAAAATATAGGGTCCAATCTGCCCAGTCCAATCCCTCCTTGTTGAAAATCTTGACCCGACAGGTACGTTCAGACATTATTTGGAAGCCCGCAGAAGTATAGATTATCCTGGTTTCCCCATAATCGCATAATATGGCGGCTTCAGCATCCGGGTCACCCGGATAACTTTCCATTTGCAGTTCTTCCATGGAGACTTTTCCAAACTTAATGGGTGCCTTATCGGCAAATAATTGAGTAGAAATAAATACCAGGCATGATGCAATAATGAACACTGTTGCTCTCATATCTTTAAAGATTTAGGTTTCAAAAAACAATTAGATGACTAAAATACAATTTTTTATGAACAAATCAATGAATTATTTGTTGACCGACCTTAATCTCTGATATTGCTCAATCGTATCGATGTCGTATTCACAAGTAGGGCATGGTATTTTATGTAATCTGTCACCTAAATTCAATAAGATCTTTTTACCTCCCTGGTTTCCCTTTAACTCATTAAAATGGCTGTAAATACTTCTCTTAATTAATAAAGGCGGCCCAACGGTGTTGCCAAACATCGATGCTGCTGCGTCCGAGGCCGAATCTTCAAATGATTTCCACAATGCCATAAAATGATCAGTAGGTATCAGGGGTTGATCAACAAAAGTAAGGAGCAATGCCGGAATTGAATGTTTTTTGGCCCCGGCAATTGCTGTTTTTATAGATGAACTTATACCCTTCTCCCAGTTTTCATTTACGATCTCTTCCGCTTCATGGGACTTTATAATGGAGTGCAACGCAGCTCTATTGGCACCGGTCACTACCCAAACCTTCCGTATGCCGGCTTGCTTTAGTTTTGATATAGCGCTGGCTAAAAAACTTTCTCCCTGGTACTCCAGTAGTGCTTTGGGGCGTCCCATTCTGGTTGAAGAACCCGCTGCTAGTACGACCCCAGCAACTTCGTCAGGATCATGCAAAGGTGAGATCTTCTGATCCATGACGCTTGTGAATTGGTGTATTCAAACTCTTCAAAAAACCTCCTTTTTTGTTCTTGAATGCAGCCTGTATTTCTGAAATAATTGAAACCGCAATTTCATCAGGCGTATCTGCACCAATGTTTAGTCCTGAAGGACTGAATATCTGTTCAAAGAATGCCTCTTCATTTTTACCTGAACTAATGAGGTCCTTTCTGAGTTTATCAAACCGTTTTTTGGGACCCAATATACCCAGGTAGCTGAGTTTTTTCGGGTAAAAGCTTTTAAGTACTTCAAGATCAAAAGTATAATTGTGGGAAATAAGTAAAACGGCCGACCACTCATCAAAAGTAAAATGATCGCCGATCAGGGAACGGTCTACTTTCTCCACAAAATCCGACTCGGGAAACCTGGCAGGCGCCGAAAGAGCCGTGCAACCATTGGCCACCGTGGTTTTCCAATCCAACATTTTGGCAATATGAATAATCGGATTGATATCAAACCCTCCACCAAATAAATAAAGATGAATTGATGGCTGGATCCATTCAAAGAGAATTTCATATGATTCATCATCACTTTTGACTGTAGTAATATGCGATTTGGGGTGCGCCCCATCAAGGTCGATTATGGCGGCAATTTTGTGACTAAGCGAAACTGAGGTATTGTAGAGAATGTGATGCTCGCCGTTCTGAAAAATATGTTTTGCTCCGACAGACGAAGTATCTGAGCTTTGAATAATAGTGGCTATGCAGGAAGGCGTTTTTTGATTGGGTAAATTGCCTATTTCATGAAAAAAACCATGCATTACAGCGTCGATTGGTTCAATTAAAATATCAATAACGCCATTGCACCCCAGGCCTATGCCCATATTCATAGCTGCTTCATCATCCATAGTATCATAGGTGACAATTTCGGGTTTTCCCGACTCCATAACTCTCCTGGCTTTGCGCAAAGCATCTCCTTCGAGGCAACCACCGCTAATACCGCCAATATGGCGTCCATCATCTGTCACAAACATTCTGGCGCCTGGTCTTCGGTAAGCCGAACCTTTAACTTTTACAACGGTGGCCAATGCTGCAAGCCGGTTTTCGAAGTCGTATTTCTGATATGCTGAATAAATATTTTTTAGTTCTTTCATGATCCCATTATTTTTAGCGCCATATTACTTTCAAAAATTACACAAAAGATGGCGTTTTTGCCACTTATGAAGCCATTAAGATATGACAGCACGCCACATTGAATATTTTCAATCGCTCCGCAAACAAGCTGAAGCAACTTTAAATACAACAAATAAAAAGGCTTCTATGGTTTCCACATCACGAGTTATAGTGTTTTTAACCTGGATAGTCCTGCTTACTTATTTTGCCAACGAACGACAGATAGAAGTTTTGATCTGGTCGACTATAGTTTTCATGGTGGTATTTGCCGCCCTTTTGAAATGGGGGAGCCAATTATCTAATTCAATCCGTCATATGAATGCCCGAATCAAAATATGTGAAGAGGAAAACAAAAGGGCATATCTTGATTTTTCAGGTTTGCCTTCGGGCATGGAATTCTCAGAAAAACATCATGATTTTGCCCAGGATCTCGATCTGATTGGTGAACATTCCATTTTTCAGCTCGTCAACCGTGCTGAAAGTCCCCAGGGTAAAAGCCACCTGGCATCGTGGTTAATTAGAAACCATCCGTTTGATACCACTATTAAAAGGCAAGAAGCAATAAAAGAATTGAAAAAATTTCCCGATTTCTGCATGGCCTATCAGCAACAAGGGAAAATAGTTACTCTGCAAAAAGCATGGAACATCAGCGAGAGTCAGTTATCGGGAAATATTTCACTAAGTAAAAGTTTATCACACCTTTGGTGGCTTAGTATGATTTGGGCGCTTTTAATTGTCTGTATTGCAGTTTTTAAATTACCATTTTCAATCATTTGGGGAATCATAGCATTGAATTTGCCCCTGCTTTATCTAATCAATAAGAAATTGATCAGCAAGAATGACCACTTCCCTTCCGCGGAATGGGCACGATCGCTGCATGCAAGGTATTTGCTGTTCGTTGATCAACCCTGGGAAAGTACTGAACTGGCCGGATTACAACATAATCTCAAAGAAGGACAACACACGGCCATAGCAATAAAAAAACTTCGATTACTTAGCGACCTGATGGATGCCAGAGGCAATATGCTGTATCAGTTGTTTAATGCCGTATTGCTTACCGACGCCTGGATTGTTAGGGCATTTCAATCCTGGCATAAAAGGCATTCAATGGCTTTTGCCAAAAGTGTGGATATATTACATAAGCTTGAGGCATACCAGTCTATGGCCATGTATGCGTTTGCCCATCCCGGTTTTTCCTTCCCGGAATTAACCAATGAAAAGATTTTGCAATTCAGGAAGCTTGGACACCCGCTTATTGCAGAAACAAGCAGGGTGAACAACGACTTTGGTCTACAAGAAGGTCAAATAGCTCTTATCACAGGATCTAATATGGCGGGAAAAAGTACATTTTTAAGAACCGTTGGCATCAATATGATGTTAGCTTATGCGGGAGCGCCTGTTTGCGCCGAAAGTGCCAAAGTTGGGGTGTATCAGTTATTTACCAGCATGCGCAACGCCGACTCTCTTTCAGAAAGTGTATCTTCCTTTTTCGCTGAATTGGCCCGGATAAAGGCATTGCTTGAAAAAATCAAAACGCGTCAAAATGTATTCTTTCTGGTAGATGAGGTGTTGAAAGGGACCAATTCACATGACCGACACAAAGGCGCTGAAGCCCTCATTAAACAGCTCAGCAGTTATCGTTCCATGGGGTTACTTTCTACACATGACCTAGCTTTGACCTCACTGGAAAAACAAATTGATGGATTGTTGAACTATAGTTTTGAAAGCCGTGTTGAAGGTCAGGAACTGGTGTTCGATTACAAATTGCAAGATGGGCCGTGTCAATATTTCAATGCAACCGTTTTGATGCAAAAAATGGGTATTGATCTTAAATAATGAATGGCCGTTTGCGATAAAGGGGTTTATGTATATTTTTGAAAAAATTTTATTGTGGAGTTTTATCAGGATTTTACTTTAGGGATAGTTGGAGGAGGCCAGTTGGGGCGGATGCTCATACAATCGGCCATTGACCTCAATGTGGATGTCGCCATTTTAGATGCCGATCCGAATGCACCATGCAGCAAATTGGCCAGCAGATTTGTCAACGGCCCTTTAACCGATTACAACACTTTATTGTCTTTCGGTCGCACATGCGATCTGGTGACCATCGAAATTGAAAATGTGAACGTCAAGGCCTTGTACCAGTTGCAAAAGGAAGGGGTTAAAGTATATCCGCAACCAGAAGTAATAGAACTCATTCAGGACAAGCGCAAACAAAAACAGTTTTATCAGGATCAGGGCATTCCTACCGCTGACTTTGTTTTGGTAGAAAATGCAGAGGATGTCAAAAATCATGCTGAGTTTCTACCCGCCTTCAATAAACTGGGTAAGGAAGGTTATGATGGAAGAGGCGTTCAACGCATTGCCTCCGCTTCTGATTTAAACAAAGCTTTTGACAAGCCTGGATTACTCGAAAAGCTTATTGACTTTGAAAAGGAACTCAGTGTGATTGTGGCCCGCAATGCCAAGGGAGAAATGAAAGCGTTTCCACCGGTAGAGTTGGTTTTTCATCCTGAAGCCAACCTTGTGGAATATTTGTTTGCACCAGCCAGAATTTCCGGAGATAAAGTATCGGAGGCAACTGAAATTGCCCAAAAAGTAATTGAAAAGCTCGATATGGTAGGGCTACTGGCTGTGGAGATGTTTTTGGATAAAGAGGGGCAGATTTTTGTCAATGAAATAGCGCCGCGCCCACACAACAGTGGCCATCAAACGATCGAGGCCAATGTCACCTCACAATATGAACAGCACCTCCGGGCAATTTTTAATATGCCTCTTGGTGATACCGGTATTTTGCAACCATCGGCCATGGTAAACCTATTAGGTGAGCCTGGTTATGAAGGCCTTGCACGATACGAGGGTCTTGAAAAAGTATTGGCAGTCAATGGTGCACATGTGCACCTCTACGGCAAAAAGATCACAAAACCATATCGAAAAATGGGCCATGTGACCATCGTGGATAATAAGGAACAAAGGCTTTTGGATAAGGCTGACTTCATTAAAAGAACTTTAAAAATCAAAGCATGAGCCAACCGAAAGTAGGAATCATCATGGGCAGCCAGTCCGATTTAAAAGTAATGTCGGAAGCAGCTGAGATATTGAAATCATTGGAAGTACCCTTTGAATTGACCGTTGTATCTGCCCATCGTACCCCTGAAAGAATGTATAAGTATGCGGAAACTGCAAGGGAAAGAGGACTCAAAGTGATTATTGCAGGAGCAGGTGGTGCAGCGCATTTGCCTGGCATGGTGGCTTCGATGACTACCCTTCCGGTGATTGGTGTTCCGGTAAAATCCAGCAATTCTATCGACGGCTGGGATTCGGTACTTTCAATTCTACAGATGCCCGGCGGAATTCCGGTAGCTACCGTTGCCCTTAATGGCGCTAAAAATGCCGGCTTGCTGGCGGCTGAAATGATAGGGGCCTACGAAAATGAAGTAGCAGAAAAACTTGCGGCATATAAAACATCGCTCAAGGAAAAAGTGCTCAATTCAGCCAGGGAGATAGAGACAAAAGGGTACGAAAACTTTTTGTAGGAAACCGCTTTTCAAATCATTTTGCGCCTTTATTGATCCGGCTCTGAAAACGGATATCTTCATCCCGGTAAGCAATTTCTTTAAGTCGCTTGATCTTTCGATATTGACGATAAATCACATAGGCGCCCAGAAAAGCCGGACTTAAAAAAAGCAAATACTCCCAGCTATAAAGTATCTGATGATTTATACCGTACCAAAAGCCGCCAAAGCCAAAAATCATTACCACAGCCCCCATAATCATTGACATCCGGGCGTTTTTTATGCCCTCCATATTCTGATCGTACTCCAGTACAAACTCGTCCAGTTTACGCATTATATAGCTAACGGCTTCCTCATCCAAACCTTTGGATTGCAAATTTTTTCGAATGTCAACATATGATTCGTTCTCCAGAAACCGGTCAATACATTCGTCTATTTCCTTTTCGTAGCTGTTCATCGAAATTTTCCAAATATTTGTCTCAATCTGCGTATAATTGTTCAAGATTTAACTTGTAAGATAGAAAGTAATTCCAAAAGGCAAAACATCGGGCGATGGCAAACCTTTGACTAAATTTAATTTGTGTTATGAAAGTGTTGTTTGAGAATCAAGTTGCCAACCTTAGTTATGATATATTGAGTGATTCTATTATTTCTATTTTCAAACAAAATTGTTCGGAAAAAGAAATGGAGAATATCCAAACGACCCTGGTGCGGAATATTGAAAATTATCCGGTATCAGGTTTGATCCAGGATGTTACTGCACTTAGCAATGGCTTCAAAGATTCTTGTCGGAGTTTTTTGAAAAACCATCCGGTTATAAGAAACAAAGTTAAGAAAATTGCATTCATACGTGGTGAAGAACACATTGGAGAGGCTCCGGAACAAAATATAAGAGATTGTTCCAGCCTGACTCACGCCCAGGCGTGGATGATGAGATTAGATGATATGGTAGCCTGAATGGCAAATTTATAAAGCTTGTGAGGGATCCGGGTATTTGAACTGATATCCGGATTCTTTTTTTATAAGGCTACTATCTACTTTTTTAAATTTCCCCTCATTTGGTAAAAAATCCGGAGGTTCCAGGCCCAACGCCAACGCTGCCTTTTTATAAAACTCCGATTTCAAGGGATGCTCTTCTGCACATGCATTATAGACCTTATTCCACAAATTTTTTTCAATTATGGCATCTATCAATCCAATACAGTCGTGCAGGTGTATGAAATTTACCGGAGCTTTTCCTCCATCTATTTCCCTTCGCCCCTGAAAGAACCGTCCCGGGTGCCGGTCAGGGCCCATTAACCCACAAAACCTCAAAATACACCACTCCCCTTTGAATTGGTCCTTAACGGTTTTTTCGGCTGCTAACAGTGCCTTTCCCGAAGCTTTATCCGGCGAGCTTTTATCCATTTCATCGGCCACCTGATTTTGGGCAGCATAAACCGATGTGGAACCAATGAATATTAGTTTTCGTACTTTCCCCTGATTCGCGGCATTAATGATTTGTTTTGTTTGAACGGGATACAATTGTTCAATATCCTGAGATCTGACCGGAGGTACGTTGATAACCAGTATTTCTGATTCGAAAAACTCAGGAGTATTAAGTTCACTTCTGCCGTCAGCTACAATTTGAAAAGCTTCAATACCACTTTTTTCTAAAATGTCAATCTTTTTCGTGCTTGTAGTGGATCCTAAAACCCTCCACCTCTGTCCGATAAAATGCTCTGCCAAAGGTTTACCAAGCCATCCACAACCCAATATGCTTATGCTTCTCTGCTGTGATGTCATGAATGATTTAACGAGGGCTTAAGGTCTTTGAGGTATTTATCCGCCAGCTGCACAATAAAAATCACTGAAATACCAAAAATTAGTGGCTTTTTTAATCCTCCTAAAAATGCTGTTAAGTCCCAAAAAAGATCGTGAGCCAATAAAAACAAAGCCAAACCGGTAACACTTATGGAACCAACAAAAATGGCTGTATATAAAAGTACAGAATTAAAGATTGATCTGAACCTGTACTGCTTATAAGCGATCTGACCGGTTTTCTGTGCAAAATCTTCCGGTATTTCCGGTTCATATTTTTCGTCCAGCGCAGAAAAAAGCTGACTATATGCCTCCTGATCCTCTTCATTAATTTCAGCATTTTGCAGACCATCAAACTCCAGCTGCTTTTCTATTTCCTTATTGCGATCTTTCATTTTGTTGCTTTTCGATATTGCACAATGTCAAATATAACAGGGAATCAGGGCAATTTCAACTCCATTCCCAGAGTGGTATTTTCCACTTTTTCTTTTAACAACTTACGTGCCCTAAACAGATAATTTTTTACTGTACCTTCTGGATAGCCCGTAATTTCTTCAATTTCTTTGTAGTTAAACTCATTTATATGATATAAGGTTAAGATGGTTTTGTAATGAACCGGTAAGGAATCTATCAGCAAATGTACTTTTTGATCATAATCCAATTGCGCAAACTCCCTATCGGGCCCCGAATATTTCAATGTATCATATTCATTGAGTTCCTGTATATCAGTAAAGTCATTCCCCCTCCTTTTTTTAAGGTAGTTGATAGCATAACGCCAGGCAATAGTGGCTATCCAGGTGGCCAGTTTAGATTCCTGCTTAAAATTTTTTAGTTTTTTGAATATCTGTATAAATACATCCTGACTAACATCTTTTATATCTTCCTCATCATCAAGAATACGAGCAACCATGTGCCATACCAATCGCTGATACTGCTTCACAAATTCAGTATAGGCCTCCTGGTTACCTTCGAGTATCCTCTTGATCAGTTTTTCTTCAGTAGTCATTTTTCAGGTAGACAAGCGTCAATCCACAAATGTTGCAACTTCAATCATAATATACGTGTTTTTTATTGCCACAATGAAATAAAATAGATATAAGTGCGGGCTAACTAACTGTATTTATGGTTGTTATGGAATTTTCAGAATTAAAATTTTAAATACTGCAACATTTTGCGGCCCATACTTTGTCATATGATCAAAAAAACAGAAACAAACTAAAAAATAAAACTATGGCAGATGGAGTTCAAGCAGCATTAGTAATAGGTGTCATGTTCTATGGAACACTTATGATCATTCGCACATTTATTGATGCGAGGTTAAAAAGACGTGTAATTGATAAAAGTGATGTAAACACACAAGCGTTAGATGCACTGGCGAGCACGGATAAAACGGATAAGTTCCCTACTTTGAAATGGGGCCTTGTGGCATTTTTTGGTGGGTTCGGCCTGGTCATCGTTGACGTACTCAATGCTTTTCAGGAAGATTCCCCACTGGGATATGGCATCGTATTGATTTTTGTTGCCGCAGGATTTCTGATCTACTATATGATTGTGAAATCTCAGGAATCTAAACAGCAGTAAACAAGATTTAAAATGCCGCCATGCATCAAAACATGACGGCATTTTTTTACAACAGATCGTTGGCAAGGTTAGCCAGTTCCGATCGCTCACCTTTCTCAAGATTGATATGCGCATACAGGCTTTGACCCTGAAGCCGGTCGATCAAATATGACAACCCGTTACTTTGTGAGTCCAGATACGGTGTATCAATCTGATTAATATCTCCCGTAAAGACTATTTTAGTATTTATTCCTGCTCTGGTTATGATAGTTTTAACTTCGTGCGGGGTTAGGTTTTGTGCTTCATCCACAATAAAGAAAATATTTGACAAACTTCTGCCCCGTATATAAGCCAGCGGTTGAATGAGAAGCTTTTCTTTGTTCACCATTTCCGTTATCCTGATATATTCCTTGTCCGTTTCGTTGTACTGATTTTGGATGAACTTAAGATTGTCCCATAGTGGCTCCATATAAGGATTTAATTTCGATTTTATGTCGCCAGGGAGGTAGCCTATGTCCTTATTGCTCAGGGGCACAATAGGTCGGGCCAAATAGATCTGCTTAAATTCCTTTTTTTGTTCCAGCGCTCCAGCCAGCGTAACCAGGGTCTTCCCTGTACCAGCCACTCCGGTAATGGTCAATAACTTGATTTCCGGTCTTAAAATGGCGTCGATGGCAAATGCCTGCTCGGCATTTTTGGGTTTAATACCATAAACCGGTCGCTTCTCTACCAGTTCCATCTCCTCGGTTAAAGGATTGAAATGGGCAAGACCGGACTTTCGCTGACTTTTTAAAATGTAATAGCTATTGGCTATGCCTTTTTTTCGTTTCAGAAATTTTTTGGCAGGTACATTATGCTCTGCATATAAATCGTTGATGAAGTCCGGGTTAGCATCGTCCAGCTCGTATTTTCCTGTATATAGAGTGTTGACATTCTTGATTTTGCCAGTTTCATAATCCTCAGCAGGCAAATTGAGTGACTTGGCTTTTAATCGAAGGTTAACGTCTTTAGTCACCATAATCACTTTGGCTTCGGGCATTTCATCCTGGAGCTTCAGTGCTGCGTTGAGGATTCTGTGATCAGCCTTGCGCTCGCCAAAGATTTTTTCGGCATCGGTGGGACTATTGATGTCCATAAGTACCTTAAATTTTCCCTTTGTTTTTCCATTGAGCGGTATCCAGTGCTGAAGCTGCTGACCCTGCGACAATTGATCCATCATCCTGATAAACTCTCTGGCTTCAAAATTGATCGTATCATTCCCTTTTTTGAAGTTGTCCAGCTCTTCGAGAACCGTTATAGGGATACCAATATCATGTTCTTCGAAGTTGAGAATGGCGTCGTGTGCGTAAAGAATGACGGAAGTGTCGAGCACAAAAATCTTTTTTTCTTTTTTTCTGGGCATAAGGCTTAGTATTTATAAAAAATCAAGTTGGTTTAAGCATGTAAAAATCCTCTTTTTCCCGGGCTTGTACTTGTAATATATCTGCTACAACCATATCAATTAACATATTACTCGCTTCTTTGGGTTGCATTTTGGTATGGTCGATCAATTCCTGAATGGTGATTTTTCCGTTTTCTTCTAAAATCTGGAAGAGTGTCTTTTCATTGGTACCATAGGTGAATTGCACCGGTTTGCGCCTTCGTTGACGTTTCAGAATTTGTACCATTTCCTTACTTGCCTGCACGGTTCTGTCTTCGATTCGTATATAGGCCTGCCCCCATTTCTGATCTTCATATTCCAGGGCAAAGTGCGGCCTTTTTCGGCTCGGTAGAATATGATATACCAGTACGGCACGATGGTCGGAAAGCTTGACTAGATTAAAACGATAACGAATGGCTGGTCGACAATGTGAGGCTATTACTCGATCTAGTACGTATTTGTCTTCATCGTAGTGTTTTAAACCGGGGATTTGCCCATTATCGTCAACACCAACGATCAAATAACCTCCTTTACTATTGGCAAATGCTACTATTTCCCTGACAATTTTTTCCGGATGCCTGGCTTTTCTTTTAAACTCTATATGCTCTCCTTCTCCCTGATCCACCAGCAATTTTAATTCCTTCAACTTCATATAGAGGCAATTTAAGGGCAACTCGTGCCACATTTTGAAAATAGCTAAAACCTATAGAAATGAAAATGAAAACCTGTAAAAGATTTGTAAATAAAGGCTAAAGGTGATCAACCTCTAGTTATATCAACTAAAAACCTTCATCTTCTTCATCTATATCACCCGGGCCTGGCATCGAGAGCATTGAACTTAATAGATCTTTAAAATGCAAGCCTGTAGCCAGGTGTTTTTTGGAAATCAGACTGTGTTCAGCCAAACCATGGAGCGCAAACTCCATTAAAAAGTATTTTTCACTTTTCTCCGGCTTTTTAAAAAGTTTATCTATCAATTCGCTTAATCCGGGTACTTTATCGAGTTCTTTTTGATAAGCCTTATCTGAGGCATCGTTTATGATATCTAACTCATTTCCATCGCCAAACCACTCAATGATCTTTTTGTAGCTACTTTCTTCCTTTTTTTTGCGTTCTGCTTCCGGATCGGGATATAAATGACCGAATTGTGTCCGTATGGCTTTGCCCAAAAGATCCTGCGCTACAATACTTGGCCCTTCCTGTTCACCTTCGTAAACCAACTCCACTTTTCCGGTGATCGCCGGCAGTACACCGATCATATCAGCTATTCTGACATAGGTTTGCTTTTCACCATTGATCAGGGCACGTCTTTCGGCAGCGCTCTTCAGGTTTTCAAAAGCTGAAATGGTCAGTCGTGCCGACACACCACTTTTTTCATCAACGTACTCATTATCTCTTGCTTCAAAGGCTACTTGTTCGATCAGATTGCGTGACATTTCATTGATCACTACCAGCTTTTCCTGATCGTCTTTCTTTCTTGATTCCTGCTCTGTAATTTTCTTCGATATCTCCAGTGTCTTTGGGTAATGCGTTATGATCTGGCTATCTATCCGGTCTTTTAGTGGTGTAACAATGCTTCCACGATTGGTGTAATCTTCCGGATTGGCCGTGAATACAAATTGAATATCGAGAGGTAGCCGTAGTTTAAAACCGCGAATCTGTATGTCTCCCTCCTGTAAAATATTAAAAAGCGCCACCTGGATACGTGCCTGCAAATCTGGCAATTCATTAATTACAAAAATACCTCTATGCGACCGTGGGATCAGACCATAGTGGATCACGCGTTCGTCGGAATAGTTGAGTTTGAGTGATGCTGCCTTGATTGGGTCTACATCACCAATCAGGTCGGCTACAGAAACATCGGGTGTTGCCAGCTTTTCTGTATATCTTTCAGATCGGTGCAACCATTCTACCGGAGTGTGATCACCGTGCTCTTCAATGGCATCATGACCAAATTTTGAAATGGGCGCCAAAGGGTCGTCATTCAGTTCGCTACCCCGGATAACCGGCACATACTCATCAAGCAGATTGACCATCATCCGGGCGATACGTGTTTTCGCCTGACCTCTCAAACCCAACAAATTTATGTTGTGCATGGAAAGAATGGCACGTTCTATATCCGGAATTACGGTGTCTTCATACCCGAATATACCTTCGAAAGGATTGTCTTCTTTCCGGAGCTTATTAATCAGGTTATGTCTAAGCTCTTCTTTTATAGTCAATGGTTGATATCCACTTCCTTTTAATTCCCCGAGCGTTTTGATGTTTTTCAACTTCTCGCCGGGCAGATCTCGGTAGTTCATATTTAAAACGGTGATTTAAAGTTTTTCCTTCTGTTTCTTTTGTAGTCTTCAAAAACAAGGTTACCTAACCCCTGTAATCCGCTGTAATAGGCGTTGCCATTGTTTACCTTCGTAAATTCCTGGACGAATTCACGTAAATAGGGATCGGAAGCGATCATAAATGTTGTGATAGGAATGTGCATCCGTCTGCATTGCCTGGCCAGGTTAAAGGTTTTTGTCAGTATCTTGCTATCGAGGCCAAAGCTATTTTTATAGTATTTAATTCCCTGTTTCAAACAAGTTGGTTTTCCATCGGTGATCATAAAGATTTGCTTGTTTGGATTCTTTCGTCTACGCAAAAGATCCATTGCCAGTTCCAAACCTGCCACGGTATTCGTGTGGTATGGCCCCACTTCCAGGTAGGGAAGATCTTTTAACTCAATTTGCCACGCATCGTTTCCAAAAACAATTATGTCTAGAGTATCTTTTTTGTATTGCGTGGTGATCAATTCTGCCAATGCCATGGCCACTTTTTTAGCTGGTGTAATACGGTCTTCCCCGTACAGAATCATGGAGTGAGAAATATCTATCATCAAAACGGTGGAGGTTTGCGATTTGTAGTCTTTCTCCACAATCTCCAGGTCTCTTTCCGTTAAATTAAAATCTTCAAAACCCTGATTGATCTGCGCGTTTTTTAATGATTCCGTCATTGAGATCTGGTCCAATGAGTCACCAAAGCGAAAGGCACGTCGGTCAGCGTTAGGTTCGTCGCCCTGGCCGCTTTTATCGGTACGGTGGTTACCGCTTTTCGATTTTTTGAGTTTGCCGAAAATTTCTTCAAGGGCGCTTTTACGGATGCCTTGTTCACTTTTGGCTGTGATCTTAATTGATCCTTCCTGATTTTCCTCAGTCAGGTACCCTTTTTTCTTTAGGTCTTCGATAAAATCGCCGATTCCATACTGGTCATCCGTCAGGTCATATTGCTTATCAATATTGGTCAACCAGGCCAGGGCCTCAGCAGCATTTCCCGAAGTCATGGTGACCAATTGGAGGAAAATCTTAAGTAGATGATCAAAATTTGCCTTTCCTTTATGCTTTGGGGGGGTATATTTAGAAAACCGGTATCCTTTCATAATGATATAAGCCTTTGTTACAATTGCAATTTTCGGCTGGTAAATTGTACTTTTTAAATATAATTGCAGGTAAAACCCCAATAATTATTTCACTATTTAAAGCTTCATCGTTTATAAATAAGGGTTGACCGAAAAAAACAGTTTGGTACTATTCCTACTTTGTCAAGT
>DNTA01000112.1 GCA_003500135.1 Cytophagales bacterium
AATTCATTAAAAAACATCCTTTAGGGCAAATAAAACAAGATTTTAGTCAATCTGAGGATGGTCTAAGTAATACCGTCGCGATAATTTTTTTCATTTTTATTTTCTTAGATCAATTCATCTATAACATAAGCATTCTTCAAGCGCTATCAAAAATTTGAATAGCAGCCGGAAACTTTTCAAAAACGAAAATCCTTATAGAAATAGATCAATCTATACAATTATGACACCTTTGAAACAGGCTATTGAGGACTTTCTTGCTGAACGCACCATAGCCATAGCGGGCGCATCAAGAAACGGCGAAAAACTGGGCAACATGATAGCCAAAAAATTTGAAGACAGCGGATACACCATTTGTTTTCTTCACCCCAGCGCCAAAATAATTGACAATCATCACTGCTATGCTTCAATAGAAGAATTGCCCAGGGGCGTTCATCATTTACTATTATGTACTCCTCCCGATGCATCATATGAAATTGCCCGATCACTGAAATCTGCCCCCATTAATATGGTATGGATGCACAGCACATTCGGAAAGGGAAGTTATCATAAAGAAGCAGTAAAGACATTCAGGGAAAAAGACGTGACGGTCATACCCAATGCCTGCCCAATGATGTATTTAAAACCGGTAGACCCATTCCATAAATGCTTTAGGTGGATTTTCAGTAAAACGGGTAGGTTTGATAAGGTGGTGGAGTGAACCGAGATAAAATTAAATTAATATTTATTTAGCATCATATAGATTTCACAAAAAAATCCCTCCACAATATTTAGAGATTTTTCGACTAAGGAATGTCTGGAGCCAGTTTTTTTTGTTAATATTTTGTTAACATAAAGTGTTCTATCTTGTCGATGAAGTGAAACACCAAACATACCTTTTGATTTATAAATGTATATTTTTACGTTTTTATAACATGTATTAATATTATATTTATAGAAATATATAGCATAATTGATTCTTTTGTTCGTTTAAATTATAAATAAACATTGATTATACCGTAATATAAACTCTATATAATTTAAAATAATACTATATAAGAAAACATTCAATGCACCTGACCAAATACATGCATCAGGATGATATGAATATCAGGTTCAAATGTTTGTTATATCATTGATTTAAAGCAACTTACACCATTTCACAGATCCTTTGAATAAATTGCGAATGATACACGAAGTGACTGTAATAACCCCGTATTAACTTATTGTTAACTAAATGTTTCGTAACATATTGAATATTTTTCAATGTGCACTTAGATTTCCCTTGAACAATTTATCAAATACGCAGATATATCGACATTTTTTTTATTTGATATCAAATTACAGTTATATCCTGCATTTAAAATTAATTTCGAAATGACTCCTTTCATTAAAAGTTAACCATTTTAAAATCTTGTGAATACTAATTAATTCTACTTTTGCAATCGTAAACTTTTACAACCATATAACACACATCATGAGAAACATTTTACTCAAATCGACATTACTGTTCTTACTCAGCATAGGAACACATCTGGCTTTAGCGCAAGGCGTTACAACAGCCAGTATTAACGGGCAGGTAACGGATGAGAATGGCGAAGGGTTACCCGGAGCTACGGTCGTTGCTATTCATACCCCAACGAACACTGAATATGGTAATATTACTGATTCCAAGGGTTATTACCGACTGCCTAACATTAGAGTTGGCGGGCCTTACACCGTTAGGGTATCGTTTGTTGGATACGAGGATTTTCAAAAAACTAACCTTTATCTTGATCTCGGTCAGAAGCTGAACATAGATGTGAACATGTCTGAAACCGCTACCGACCTTGAAGAAATTGTAATAACTGGCACACGCAGCGATGTTTTCGACGGAAACAGAACTGGTGCTGAAACGGCTATATCACTTGAAAAAATTGATGCCACTCCAACTGTAGGTCGAGCTTTAGGTGACTTTGTGAGATTTAACCCTCAAACCAGTATCGATGAAGGAAATGATGGCCAGGAGATCTCCATTGGTGGTATGAATAACCGTTACAATGCAATATATATTGATGGTGCGGTTAATAACGATGTATTCGGACTGGCAGCAAGTGGAACCAATGGTGGTCAAACAGGGGTTTCTCCAATATCGATAGATGCGATTGAACAGATTACAGTATCTGTGGCGCCATTCGATGTAAGACAATCAGGTTTTGCAGGAGGTTCAATTAGTGCAGTGACCAGAAGTGGTACCAATGACTTTGAAGGTTCGGCATATTATTTCCTCAGAAATCAGGATCTGGCGGGAAAAACCCCTTTTGAAGATGGCCAGGAGGATGAAATTGAAAGAGAAAAGTTACCCGAATTCAGCTCTCAAACCTATGGAGCCCGATTAGGTGGCCCTATCATTAAAGACAAGTTATTTTTCTTCGTCAATACTGAATTCCAAAGGGAGGAAACTCCTCAACCTTTCAACTTTGCCAATTACGACGGTACCTTAACACAAAGTGATATCGAAGGTTTGGCCAATTTCTTAAGGACTACTTATGATTATGATCCAGGCTCTTATCTTAATAACACTGCTTTTCTAAACAGTGACAAAATCCTGGCTAAAATTGATTGGAACATTAACAGAAATCATAAATTGACTCTTCGCCATTCTTATACGTCAGCTGAAAACCTGGAGGCGAGAAGATCTACTTCATCTTCTATAGGATTCATCAATGGGTCGGAGTATTTTGTTTCGGAAACAAATTCTACTGCGCTTGAATTAAAATCTGTTATAAGCAACACAATGTCTAACCACCTGACAGTTGGAGCAACATTTGTTCGTGACGATCGTGATCCATTTGGAGATCCGTTTCCGGCAGTTTTTATAGATGACTTCAGAGGTGGTATATCATTTGGTTCTGAGACCTTCTCAACGGCCAACCTTTTGAACCAGGATATTATCACTATCACAGACAACCTTGAAATCTACAAAGGTAAACACACCATCCTGGCGGGTGTTAATATGGAATTTTATGGTACTAAAAACCTATTTATCCCATATAACTACGGTGATTACAGCTACAGCTTTCAAAGAGGTTTTGGTCCTGCCACTGATTCTTTCCTGAACGATTTTCTTACCGGTCAACCTGTAAATTTGTATCAATTCAGTTATGCCCTTGAAGGTGAGGGCAGAGGTGATAATTCATCAGGCGCTGCTGAGTTTAATGCGTCACAATTCGGGTTCTATGTACAAGATGAATTTCAGGCAACTGACAAGTTGAAATTAACATTCGGCTTGCGTGCAGACATCAACTTCTTTGAAGACACTCCTGAAAACGAATTCTTCAATGTCGATTCCGTTCTTGCTCAATTCCCTTACGACTTACAGGGGGCCAGAACAGGTGAATTCATCGACCCACAAGTTTCATGGTCACCACGTATAGGATTTAACTATGACTGGCATGGTGACCGAACACTACAATTAAGAGGTGGTGTAGGTATCTTTACCAGCCGAATTCCTTTGGTATGGCCGGGAGCCGCATTTAATAATACTGGTATCAATACAGGTTTCGATTTTGAAAGAATTGACTTTACAACACCCCCTGTATTCAACCCTGATGCGCTTGGCCAGGAGAGAAATATTGCAGTGGGTGAAAGAATCCCATCGGGTAATATTGATTTATTTGCCGACGATTTCAGAATCCCCCAGGTATTGAAAGTGAATCTTGCTGTCGATGCGAAACTACCTGGTGGAATAATAGGGACTTTTGAAGGTTTATATACCAAATTCCTGAACAACATATACTATCAGAATTTAAATGTGGATATTCCAACGGATAGAGCCACCGGCACACCTGATGATCGTTTTATCAATTATAATGATCAAATAGATGATACTTATCAAAGGATCATGTTAGGTAGCAACACATCAAAAGGTTATACATACAATCTTTCAGGAACTTTGTCAAAAAGCTTCCGTTCGGGGGTAAACACCCAGATCTCTTATTCTTACGGAGATGCCTGGACGATTTACGATGGTACTTCTTCACAAAACTCTTCTCAATGGAGAGGCTTGCATGCAATTAATGGTCGTAACTTCTGGGAAGAAACACAGCGTTCTGATTTTGCCCAGGGACATCGAATCATTGGTAACATCAACTACAGAAAAGAGTACTTAGGGTTCATGGCAACACAAGTATCTGTCGTGTATGAAGGCCAATCGGGTAACCTGTATAGCTATATTTATGGCGCTGGTAATAACCTCACCGGGGAAGATTCCAGAAACAGAGAATTGATTTACATACCCGCTAACGAAAGCGAAATTGTTTTTGGCGAATACGACAACGATCTCGAGGAGGTTGTGGTTTACAATGATGCAGAATCAGCAGCAGCATGGGCCGACCTGAACGCATTTATCGAAAAAGATGATTACCTAAGTGAAAACAGAGGTAGCTACGCTGAAAGAAATCAGTCTCGCACTCCTTTCGAAAATAGGTTTGACTTAAGAATCCTGCAGGATTTCTATATTGAAATGCCAAACGGAAAGAGAAATACTCTTCAACTTTCTCTTGATATCTTTAATCTTGGCAACCTTCTGAACAAAAAATGGGGCAGGTTATATGACCGTTCATTCGGTGGGTATGAACTACTTCAATTTGAAGGATTTGCACCAGGCACTGATACACCGGTATTCTCATACGATCCTTTCAATGGAGGACAGCCATATTACGGAGACTTCAAAGACAGGGGCGTAATTAGCTCGAGATGGCAAATGCAAGTGGGTGTCCGTTATATTTTCGGTAACTAAAACGACTTTTTTATTATGATTCAAAAGGGAGGCGTTGCCTCCCTTTTTTGTTTGGCTATATTTGCATTCATATTTTAATTGATTCAAAATGCAACCCAACAACCGCTCCAAAGCACAGGAATCACGTGCTGCTATCGAACGCATTTATATCATCATGCGTCATCTCTTTATACGCGGCAACTACAAGCCCATGGGGGTTTCAGGCCATTCACTGGTACAGGCCTTATTAACGCTTAGCCCTGAAATTTATGGCTCCATGGCAGATGAAGAGCATGCCGAGCTCGATGGCTTACTTTATGTAATGGAACGTCTGCCCAAAGGGATAGAAGAGTGCCGCTATATCAATATGATCTCTCGTGAGGGCCTTGAAAATGCGGACTTCCCGGTATTGATCCCTAAAAAAAGACGACGCAATTGTTATCGCATCGATGATGATCAGATGTATATTGAATTGACCCGGGGGCGTAGCGACATATATGACATACTGACCCACCTTACTTTTTTATATATTGAAGCTGAAAAAATTCGTAACAAAGCCCTGGACCCGAAAGGCAAAAAAACGTATGCCTGGAAAAGAATTGAAAACCTGCTTGAAAAGGAAGATAGTGGGGAAGAAATAAACGAAGAAGTGGCTTTTGCCTATCTCAGCACCCTTCTGGGACGTACCTTTGACGAAGTGGAACATGCCTACCGAAAGTTTGAATCGGGCAATCAAAACAACCTGCTGCACATAGTTTATTGGCTGGGCAAACTGTCTATCGATGAATACAGAAATCAGGCCGACCGCCAGATTGCTTTCTCCTCTACCCTTCGCGAACGCGTGGGCCACCACTTTTACGGCGAGCAATGGGCTGATAATATCAAGCGCTTTTTAAGAAAACACAATTTTCTCGACCGTCCGCTACATATAATAAGCGCTAACCTGCACTCAGTAATGAATGTGCTCTTTGCAAAAGCTGCCCTGGGAAAAGAAGCCAAAGATTTGGATATCGCTTCGATAGCCAGAATGCTTAGCAAAGAAGAAAACAACGATAAGCAACAGAAAGTAAGAAAGTACGCCTTTGCCAATGGTATGACGGAGATCCCAGATACTTCGGGAACCAATTTATCTGTTCAAATCATCGATACCGCTCAGATTGACCTCGACAGTCTACCCAAAGCGATATACCAGCACAACGGCAACCTGTCACACCCGCCCGTGATCATTGTAATGGACTATGCCTTTGGTGAGCAGGCCTTTGAAACGATGGACGAGCTCCTCAAACCCTATGAAAAGGCAGGCCAGGAACGCAACATTCGTGTGGATTCGATTTCCATTATGGGAAAAGCCGGCATCCTGTCAGGGGGCAAAGGCGACATTATGGTGCCTACGGCGCATATTTTTGAAGGAACTGCCGACAATTATCCGCTGGACAATGGATTCTCAAAGGATGATTTTGATGGAAATGGCCTGCAGGTATTTGAAGGGCCGATGATTACGGTACTGGGTACCTCATTGCAAAATCGTGATGTGTTGAAATATTTCTTTACCTCCTCCTGGCAGGCCATTGGCCTGGAAATGGAAGGCGCCCATTATCAAAAAGCCATACAATCGGCAGCCCGGATCAGGAAAAGTATCAATGAAGATGTAAAAGTAAGGTATGCCTACTACGCCTCGGACAATCCACTAGTTACCGGCGCTACCCTGGCCTCGGGCAGCCTTGGTGAGGAAGGCGTATGGCCAACATACTTGATAACCTCTAAGATTCTTAAGAGTATTTTTATTTAATATTGCCTTGACGAAATGGTATATCGAATCACTAAGATTTATACAGTTTTTTAAGCTGGATGGTGACTTTGTAATTCTATCAAAAATCTAGAAAGAGAATCGATTTCTTTATCCGAAAAATACTTCTTCAACATATTCTTATGGTATTCCGTTACGTCATCCGCAGAATCCAAAAGAAGATCGGCATATGCAATGGCGATAGATAATTTCTGCCCCTCTCCATTTAAAGGAGATCTATAGGGTTCGTTTTTCAACTTCGATACCAAAGCTTCGAGTAATTCCCGGTTAAGTTCCGGGTATTTAGTATAAATACTTTCCAATTTCATCGAATTAATATGAGGATCGCAAAATTAAGCTAATGTTACGTAATATACTATTTTATATTAATAAAATAAAAACCCAATTTGATTGCAATGGTTTATTTGGATAATTACATGCTTTTAAAAACATTATTGTAAATTCATTTAATGCTTCTCTTAATCAATGATAGCGCTAATTAAAAAAACCATGATCTGGATATTTGGCATTCTTATAATTTTCATTGCATTGGCAACCTCTACCGGGTTCTGGATGTCAGCGCCTAAATACAACGGCCCGGAAAGTGATCACTTTAACGGTAAAAAATTCATTAACCCGGGAAATGTGGAAGCCAAAGGTTTTAAAGAGGTACTAAAATGGAGCCTCAATCGTGAACCAGGCGCCTGGGAACCCAATTTGGATGCACCCTATATTTATGAAAAGACAAACTCCGTAGAAAAGGATAAGATGGCCCTCACATTTGTAAACCACTCTACCTTTTTAATACAAACCGCTAGTCTCAATATCCTTACCGACCCGGTTTGGAGTGAAAGAACGAGCCCGGTCTCATTTGCCGGGCCGAAGCGGATGCGCCCACCGGGCATACGTTTTGAAGATCTTCCGGATATTGACATTGTCCTTATTAGTCATAACCACTACGATCATCTCGATGTCAACACTCTGAAAAGGCTCCAGGAAACTTTTGCCCCTACCTTTGTGGCGCCCCTGGGTGTGAAGGCGCAAATTGACCAGGAGATAGGCGGGGAATGTATTGAAATGGACTGGTGGGATGAAATACCTGTCAAGGACCTGCCCATTGCCTGTGTGCCTGCCCAGCACTTTTCCGGTCGTGGCATATCAGATCGCGATGCTACACTTTGGGCAGGATATGTAATAGTAAGCGATTGGGGCAATGTTTACTTTGCCGGTGACACGGGTTATGGGAATTTTTTCAAGGAAATCGCGCGGCAGTATCCACCAAAGCTCAGCCTGCTTCCCATTGGGGCTTACCTGCCCAAATGGTTCATGTCGCCTATCCACACCAGCCCTGAAGATGCAGTTCAGATACACCTGGACATGGAAAGCCCGAAAAGTATAGGCATCCACTACGGCACCTTCCCGCTCGCCGATGATGGCCAGCACGAGCCGATCCACGACCTGAAAAGCGCCAGGGCAAAACATGGCGTACCTGAAGATGCCTTCATGGTTTTAAAAGAAGGAGAAACCACGTATTTTTAGCATATGCACCAAAGCCGTCATCTTTTTATTCTGAGGTTACTGACCATCATTCTTTTGAGTGCAATGATCCTTTTGCCGGATCTGATTGCCTCTCCTTCTTCCCCGGATACCTCTGTTTTTCAGAGTGAAAAGGATAAGATCGACCTGTTAATTGTAGGCCTTGGGGTAAGTGACCATAAGGTACGCGACGAAGGTGTATCACCACTTACCTACAGGGGGCCGGTACTGCAAATCGATTTTGGGAATATTGACTGGAAAAAAAAGCGTCGCTGGCAAATTATTGGAAAAGGCGGAGTCGGAATTACCAGTGGTAGTGGCACCATACAACAATATGGCCAATACAATTTTTATTTTTCACTGCACACCAATTACCTTTTGAATACCAACCTGCTCAAAAACCATTCCTGGAGGTTATATGCAGGGCCGGATTTTAATTTTACGGGAAATACGCGGCTTAACCAAAACCTGTTCAACGCTTCATTTACCTATGATTTCGTTGGCTCATTGAATGCAGGGGTAAGGCTTGAATACGACTTTGGTTGGCCTGCCGGTCGGACAAGATTTTTAAACATAAAAAGACGGCAGCGCATCCTCACTGCCGCTTTTCAATGGAATATTCCGGTGATGCATATATTTCAGCGCCCCGAATATGCCGTTATCGATGATTTTACCGATGGCAACAGCCTTTATTCCGGCCAGGGTGACCTTAAACTGACCAGCTATGGCCAGATCATTCGCATTAACATGGAGCTTTCACTTCTGTACCACCTTCAAAATGGCAACCTGCTTCAATTTCAGTACGGATTTGACGGGATACGTATTGATGAAGGCTACAACATTTTAAGCACAGTTCACAGGAGGCTTTCTTTTGGATTTCTATTTCGACTAAACCACAACAGGCATGAATAAGATCATCTATGGTTTAATAGCGCTATTTGTAGTATCAGGCTGCCAGAAAATAATTTTGGATGAAGACCAGGCCACTGGCGATAAAGCAGAAAACTTTGACTATCTGTGGCAGCAGTGCCGCGACCGCTATGCTTTTTTTGATATCAAGAATGTGGATTGGGACGAAGTGTATGCCGAGTACCGGCCACAAGTAAGACCCGATATGGGTGAAGTAGAATTCTTCGACCTCTGCTTCGATATGCTGCTCGAACTAAGAGATGGACATGTGAACCTGATCTCACCCTTTAACGTAGCCAAATACGAATTTGAATTGACCGGAGCAGAAAATTATAACCGCCGCCTCATCCGTGACAACTATCTTAGTGATAAACACATGATCACCGGCCCATTTCTGCACGATACGCTGGCCAATCAACAGGTGGGTTATGTGCGATATGCCTCTTTCAGTAATAACATAGCTGCATTTGACATCGATTTTGTACTGCAAAGATTTAAGAACACCAAAGGTATTATTTTGGATGTGCGCAGTAATCCCGGCGGGTCCATTGGCAATATGTTTACTCTTCTCAGTCGATTTGCCGATGAAAAAAGGGAGATATACAGTTCACAAATCAAAAGTGGCCCTGGCCCGAATCAATTCAGCGAGGTACAAACTGCCTATGCTACCCCCGGCGGTTCCTTTCAGTACACAGATGGAAAAGTCGTCCTGCTCGTCAACCGAGGTTGTTACAGCGCAACGTCGTTCTTTACGGTTGGTATGCGCGCCTTGCCCCAGGTACTGGTGATGGGTGATACAACGGGAGGCGGACTGGGTGCTCCCAACGGCGGACAGCTACCCAATGGCTGGCTGTACCGCCTGTCAGTCACCCGGACCATCACTCCGGAAGGTGATAATTTCGAAAACGGTGTTCCGCCTGATGTGTACGTCGCCCTGGATTCGGTAGATATTGTGAGCGGACGGGATACCATGATCGAAGCGGCTGTGGATTACATTTTGGATTAGTATGGCGCTTAGGAGAGGTATAGGAGGTACTAAAGAAGGTTATGAAAAATCAAGATCCTGAACTTGTTTGCCATTTTTTGATAAATTGTTGTAAGAATTAAAAATTCCTTCCTATGAAAGCAGGTCAAGCTCACATTCTCTTTGATAACTTCAGAAAAGAGGCATTATTAAATATTAAAAACTTCCCGATTGAACCAGAATCATTGATTTGCCTTTACGATGATTTATCCATTGGCCCCATAGCAAAACTGGATCAAACCAATGGCATTTTTGAACGGGCTAAATGGATCGAAAAAACAATACCGTGCTTAGAGGAAACGTCGTTTAGTGATGATAAGGTTCAAAAAGATTTTGAGCAAATACAAAGTTTGAAAACCCGGATTGATCAATATGACAAAATATACATCTGGTTCGGAAAAACCAACCGGGAAAGGCTCTACAAAGCTCG
>DNTA01000226.1 GCA_003500135.1 Cytophagales bacterium
ATTTTGGAGAAAAAACATTATTGCTTAGCTTTGCTAAGTTGAAAATACACGACTAATCCATTAGCATTCACGATAATATAGCATAGATGAACGATTACAACACCCAAAGAAATCCTTTAACACTGAAAGAATACGGAAGGAACATCCAGAAACTGGTCAACTATATCAAGTCAATTGATGACCGCGACAAACGGACGCAATATGCCTATACTTTGGTAGATTTGATGAAACAGATCAACCCTGGCTCAAAAGATACACAGGAAAATTATCAGAAAATTTGGGATGATTTGTTCATTATTGCTGACTTTGAACTCGATGTTGATCATCCATATCCAATTCCTGATAAGGAAACCTTAACCAGAAAACCGGATCGCGTACGATACCAGACGGGAGCAGTTAAATTCAAAAACTATGGAAGGAACTTCCAGCTTTTGGTAGAGGAGGCCGACAAAATGGAAGAACCCGAGGATCGGGAAAAAGCAGTGATTTACCTGGGCAGGCTGATGAAAAGTCTGAATACAATGTGGAACAAAGAAAACATCGACGATAAAACGGTAATTGAAAACCTGAAATCTATTTCAAGAGGAAAACTGGATATTGATCTCGATAAGGTACGCGAGCACAACCTTTTCGATCCGTTCGTAAAAGAGCGCCCCAACAAAGGGAATAATCAAAAACGCAGAGGAAGTAACCAAAACCGTCGCAGAAGAAATTAATGGCGTCATTTAGAGTAAAGGGCGGGCAAACACTTCATGGTGACATTACCCCGCAAGGAGCCAAAAACGAAGCGCTCCAAATTATTTGTGCTGTTCTATTAACGCCGGCGCCTGTCACGATCCATAACCTTCCCAACATCAGGGATGTCAACAAGCTGATCGAGCTGATATCGGAAATGGGCGTAAGTGTAGAAAAAACCGGTTCGGAATCTTACCGGTTCACAGCTAAAAAAATCAACCTCGATTTTCTCGAAACACTTGAATTCAAGGAAAAGGCGGCGTCCTTGCGTGGTTCGGTAATGATCATCGGTCCCTTATTGGCGCGATATGGGAAGGCAAGGCTTCCGAAACCCGGAGGGGACAAAATCGGTCGCAGGCGGCTTGATACGCACTTCTATGGATTTCAAAAACTAGGCGCTGAGTTCAATTTCGACTATCACGACAACTTTTACAGTATAGACGCCAGCCACATGAAGGGCAATTATATGCTGCTTGATGAGGCATCGGTTACCGGTACAGCCAATATTATCATGGCGGCTGTGTTGACGCCGGGCAAAACCACGATTTACAATGCTGCCTGCGAGCCCTACCTGCAACAACTTTGTCGTATGCTCAACCGGATGGGCGCGAAAATCACAGGTGTGGGTTCCAACCTGCTATACATTGAAGGTGTGAAAGAATTGGTCGGAACCGAGCATACTCTTCTGCCCGACATGATCGAAGTGGGCAGTTTCATCGGCCTTGCTGCCATGACACAATCGGAGATCACCATAAAAAATGCCGGCATTGAGCATTTAGGGATTATCCCAGAATCGTTTAAACGCCTGGGCATTAACATGGATTTCATAGGTGACGATATTTTTATTCCTGCCCAGGAGACATACGAGGTGGAAACATTTATTGATGGCTCCATTATGACACTTTCCGATGCACCCTGGCCCGGATTAACGCCGGACCTGTTAAGTGTATTGCTGGTAGTTGCCACCCAGGCGAGAGGAACGGTACTCATTCACCAGAAAATGTTTGAAAGCCGTTTGTTTTTTGTGGATAAGCTTATCGATATGGGTGCTCAGATCATTTTATGTGACCCCCACCGCGCCACCATTATTGGCCTGGACAGGAAAACAGATTTGAGGGGTATCAAAATGACCTCACCCGATATACGTGCCGGTGTGGCCCTGCTGATTGCAGCCTTATCTGCTAAAGGGACCAGCGAGATATTTAATATTGAACAGATCGACCGCGGTTACCAGCATATCGATACGAGGCTCCGCAATCTGGGCGCCGAGATCCAGCGCATAGATCATAATGATTAGGAAAAAAATTTAAATTACATAAAAAAAGACCGGTTATGATAACCGGTCTTTTTTCGTTTAACCTAAATGATATTATTACACGTAATTATTCAACATTACTGGCATTACGAGCATTAAAATATCCTCGTTATCACCTTTTTCTTTTGGGATGATCAAACCGGCGCGATTGGGCTCAGAAAGCTTTAATGTTATTTCTTTGCTTTCAATATTATTGAGCATTTCAATCAGAAAACGCGCATTAAAACCAATTTCAATGTCTTCACCGTCGTGCTCACAGGCCAGCCTTTCATTGGCTTCATTGGAAAAATCGAGGTCTTCAGCAGATATCTGCAGCTCACTCCCGGTGATCTTCAAACGGACCTGATTGGTGGTTTTGTTCGCATAGATTGATATCCTTTTCAAGGAGCTCAACAATTCGCCTCTGTCGATTGTCATTTCGTTGTTATTGTCGTTCGGGATCACGTTTTCATAATCCGGATAACGCTCATCGATCAAACGGCAGATCATTTTGATATTGTTGAAATGGAAAAAGGCATTCGCCATATTGAATTCAATAGTTACATTGGAATTCTCTGACGGTAATGTAGCCTTTAACAAATTTAGCGCCTTGCGAGGGATGATGATGGCATTATTGTCATCCGATACCACATCTACCCGTCGGTAGCGGATCAGACGGTGACCATCCGTTGCCACAAAAGTGGTATTGGTATCCGATAAATTGACGTACACACCGGTCATAGCTGGTCTTAGCTCGTCATTACTGGTAGCAAAAATTGTATTGCCAATGGCTCTGGCCAGTGCATCGGTGGAAATATCAACCGCATACCCGTCGCTTACTTCCGGTATTTTCGGAAAGTCCGTGGCATTTTCACCGGATAACTTATAACGACCGATATCAGAGCTGATTTCGATCGAATATGTTTCCGGGTCGATACTGAAGGTAACGGGTTGCTCCGGAAGGTTTTTAAGGGTATCCATCAATATTTTGGCCGGCACCGCTATACTTCCGCTTTCTTTGGATTCTACCTCCAGTTCAGTGATCATGGAAGTCTGCAGGTCCGAGGCCGATACGGTTAACTTACCCTCTTTTATTTCGAAAAGAAAATTTTCCAATATGGGTACCACAGGGTTTATTGTGATTACTCCGTTGATATTGGTTAACTGCTTCAGCAGTGTAGATGAAGAAACGATAAACTTCATATGTCCTGTCTAATTTCAGATGAATTAATGGCCGGTAAATTTAAGAAGATTTGCGAAAAAATTAAGCTATTTAGGAACTTACCCCGCGCATCCCGCCAGCCTGTGCGTGGCAAAGTACAATTTTATTTGTTAAGTCCACAATTTGCACAGCTTTTTACTACTTTTGTTGCGATTTAAAAACAGTAAGAATGCTTGAAAAAATAAAGGGGACTGTTGAATTTATTCAGTCAAAATATTCCAAACGACCACAAATAGGAATTATACTTGGGACCGGCCTGGGCGCATTGGTAGATGATATTGATGTTGAGGAAGTAATTGAATACGAAAAGATACCCAACTTTCCGGTTTCAACCGTTGAAAGTCACCATGGACGCCTGATCTTTGGCAAAATTTCGGGCAAGACCGTGGTAGTAATGCAGGGGCGCTTTCACTATTACGAAGGATATTCTGCTCAGGAAATCACCTTTCCCATACGCGTGTTTAAGTTTTTGGGGATTGAAAAATTGCTGATCAGTAATGCTTCGGGAGGCTTAAATCCCGATCATGCAGTTAGCGATCTTATGATCATGACCGATCACATCAATTTACATCCGGGGAATCCTTTGCGAGGAAAGAACAATGCGGGATTGGGCCCTCGCTTCCCCGATATGAGCGAGCCTTATGATCATAAAATGATTGATCAGGCGTTGAAGATCGCTGAACAGCATCGTATTAAGGTGCATAAAGGTGTATATGCAAGCGTTACCGGGCCCAACCTGGAAACGCCCGCTGAATACAAATTTATGAGGATCATTGGAGCTGACGCGGTGGGCATGTCGACTGTTCCTGAATGCATTGTGGCAAGGCAGATGGATATCCCCGTTTTTGCCATATCCATAATAACTGATTTGGGTGTGCCGGGGAAAATTGAAAAAATTAGTGTAGAAGATGTGATTATGGCCGCCAATAGCGCAGAACCCAAAATGACTTTGATCTTTAAAGAGTTAATTGCGTTGCAATAATATGAATTGAAGGAGGTGGAAAAGTGCCGGGTAAGGACAAGGAAATAGTGGAATGTTATCATTGTGGCGACGAATGCCTCGATGAATTGATCGTTTTTGATGATAAGAATTTCTGTTGCCACGGTTGTAAAACCGTGTATGAAATCCTGAAAGAGAACGATCTGTGCACCTATTACGACCTCGATAAAAACCCGGGCATCAGTCTGAAAAGCCGGGATTTTGATGATAAGTATGCTTTTCTGGACAATGACGAGATCAATAAAACCCTTGCCGATTATGCCGATGAGCATCGGGCGCGTTTTACCTTTTATATACCGGCCATCCATTGCAGCTCGTGTATATGGCTACTTGAAAATTTGTACCAACTCAAAGAAGGTGTGGCCAATAGCAGGGTCAATTTTGTAAAGAAAGAGTTGCTGGTCGATATCAATACCGATGAGATCAGCCTGCGTGAACTGGTGGAGCAGCTCGCCACTTTGGGTTATGGGCCCTCCATTAATCTGGACAATAAAAACCAATCCCGGCAAAAAGCACACAACCGGCAGATCTATCTCAAAATAGGCGTGGCAGGGTTTGCCTTTGGAAATATAATGCTCCTGTCTTTTCCGGAGTACTTCGGCTTTGAAGGGCTAACCGATGTGCGCATACAGCAATTTATCAAATGGCTCAATCTGGCCCTTTCGCTTCCTGTCGTTTTGTATTGCAGCTCTGAGTACTATGTCTCCGCCTACAAAGGCCTTAAGCACAAGTTTATCAATATCGATGTGCCTATCACCATCGGTATTTTTGCCCTCTTTGGCAGAAGCCTTTACGAAGTGCTTATGGGTCTGGGGCCCGGATATTTCGATTCGTTGGCCGGGCTTTTATTCTTTATATTGATAGGGAAGTGGTTTCAGAACTACACGTATGAAGGGCTTTCTTTCGAACGTGACTATAAAGCCTATTTTCCGCTCGCGGTCAATCGCCAAAATGGCTCCGGAAAGGAGAGTGTGCTCGTAAGCCAGCTTGAAGTAGGCGATTTGATAGAGGTGCGCAATAAAGAAGTGATACCGGCTGATTGTACCTTACAAAGCAACCGGGCCAATATTGATTTCAGCTTTGTTACGGGAGAAGCGGATACGGTAGCCAAAAAAAATGGGGATTATGTATATGCCGGGGGGAGGCAAGCCGGGCCGGCCATTTGGCTCAAAGTTGAAAAGACGGTATCGCAGAGCTACCTGACCCAGCTTTGGAACAACGAGGCCTTTCTGAAACATGAACACACGGAATTCGAGTCGCTGGTCAATCGCATTTCCAAATACTTTACCTTTGCGGTTTTATTTATAGCCACTGCCTCATTGATAGGTTGGGCCGGCACGGATTTGTCTACGGGCATCATGGCCTTTATTTCGGTGTTAATTGTGGCCTGTCCCTGCGCCTTATCTCTTGCTACGCCCTTTACACTTGGTAATACCATGCGGATTTTTGGCAGGAATAAATTCTATGTCAAAAATACAGGCGCCATAGAGAAAATGGTGAATATCGATGAAGTGGTGTTTGATAAAACGGGAACCATCACGGTCAATCAGGCAAGCGAAATAAGTTTCGAGTCAAAAATGTGGAATGATCATTTTGCCTTAATTGCAGCTAACATGACACGGCAATCCACTCATCCCACCAGCCAGGCGATCCATAAAGAACTTGGGACCGATGCGACTATTGAATTTAACCGGTTTGAAG
>DNTA01000079.1 GCA_003500135.1 Cytophagales bacterium
TCCCCTTTTACTATTTGCAATAGATAAACACCCATTGGCAATCCGCTCAGGTCAAGTTCCAATGGTTCAGGATCATTGTCATTCAGGTAGGATAAAGGCCATTGCTTACCTGTTAGGTCATACAACATTAGTTGATCAAATCTACCCTCTACAAGCAACCAATCGGAAACAGGGTTAGGATAAACCCTGACTTCTTCCAGTATCATCTGATCTTCTTCCAGTCCGATGACACCTTCCCGACCAAAATAAGGCCTTATCATCAAGCTTCCGGGAAAACGACCTTCATTGGGCTGCCAATCACCCCCGGGGCCCGTTTTGAAAAATATATTTTGACCAGAACTGGTATTTCGGTCATAACCCACCGTAAAAAAGCCGTCGGTCTCCTGTTCGAAGCCTATATAAAAAGTATCAATGAGGCTTACGGCTTTGGAAAATTCATAAAGTTGCAGCTCGTTAAAATTTGCTGATGCCTTTACCAAAAAAGGTTCTTCCGTTATCACACTTTCCTCCAGACCATCCAAATTGCGCCAAACTTTAATGGTAAAAGGTGCACCTCCTGTACCTTCATCAAACTCAGGGAAATATATTTTTACACCGGTAAGTTCATCTGACTCGGGTATGATAAACCGATATGCTAATTCAGAACCACGGCCATTGGTTCCCAGGGCAAACTCTGCTGTTCCGTCATCATAGGCCAGCTCCTGGTCAATTTTATATACTTTCCTTACCACATTATTTTCATAAAAAATGGCACTTGGGCCGTCATCGGTGATCAGGGTATCTACGGTACCCAACAAATTCCCCACTACTTCCACCCAAATGGAATCAACACTGGTATCGAAAAATGAAGCATCGGGAAGTAGCGAGAAAACTGTTTGACGCTGAAGAGGCTCCAGGTTGGCATCGGGCTGTGGCTTACCGATTTGTTGAATGGTGTCGCCCGTAACGGCATTCAGTAAAACGGTGCTTAGCACATATGGCGTCCGCTCATCCAACAAGTTCACGATCTCCATAAACGTAGAATCCATGTACGCTGCAGGGTCCTGTCTGAACTGTACCATGGGGAGTGCCGTGTAACCTTTAATAAAGGATGATGGTGGTGTGGCTATGGTGGCATCATCATAAACGAGGTCATTGTTATTTCGGCCTTTGTTGAGATAAACATAATCAATTAACCACGAATCGAATCCACCGGCCAGGCGGCCAAAAGACTGGAAGCGAAATTGAAAATATTCATGAAAATAATCATTGCTATCCAGTTTGATGATCTCCTGGTAAAACTGTCCCTCAACCACATCACTGCCATTTACCGACCAAACGGTTTCCCATTCGTTGTCAGCGGTTCTGAATTGCAAATAGATCGAATCCCGTGATTCCGGTATATCTCCAAGTCCCTCTTTTTGATAAAAGAAACTCAGGTAGGTCGTATTCCTTTCAAAATTGGTGAGCGTGGCCAGATTGATGAATTTACTAACCAGGCTATCACCCACTCCTTCTGCCAGGGCATCTTCGCTGTAGGGTTGCCCAAAAGCATCCCATCCGTCAAAAACGGCTACATTAATACTCGGAGCTTCAATACTTATACCGGATTTAACGGTTGCATTAACTGAATTGTGCGTCCATCTATCGGCGGTATCGACAAAGACCTCTGAAGATGAAAAATCGTCCCAATAGGGCAAGGTAAGCTGCGTACTATCATTAATATCGGCCACTCGTGCGTTATCGGTTTTAGCAGCATAAGGCAAACCCCGCAAGTGCAATTGCGCCATGCCAGGCAACGCCATAATAATAAACCCTATGGCAATCCAGCTTCTCAATTTGCCTCCGTTGTATCTTCTTCTATTCCGCGCAGTCTTTTTATACGATTCCCATAAATCTCAGTACTGTCTTCCTTATCAAAGGCAGCAATCCACAGGTCAACCTGCTCGCCTAAGCGTATCTGATCACCCGGTTTTGGGAATTGCCGTACTACTTTTCCTGAAATACTAACATAAGCTGTATCGGAGTCGACATCCAATTCCTCGATTAACTCGTCGGTGGCCACTTTTACAATCACACTCCCCACATTCAGCCCGCTGCCGATTATTGAAAACTCTGCATCTTCAATATCCAACCCGGTGAAATCGGGCGCATCGAATACCCTTTTACCAAGACCATCGCCAACAATGAGATCTATCGTTGAACCTTTAGGTATGATCGTACCTGGTTTAATGGTCTCTCCTTCAAATTGCTGATCGAGTACTGCATTTTGAGCGAGGTCAGGTTTATAGATGATCTCTCCCCTCGTCAAACCGTAAGACCTCAAGACCAATTCAGCGTTTTTGAGCGAACCGTCAATCAAATTTGGCATTTTGACTGGCTGAGGCTGAGTAGCCTGGACAGTCAGATAAATTTTCCTTCCCTCCTTCACATAGGCGCCTGCTTTTGGATATTGTTTAAGAACCGTAAGCGGTGGTTGATCTGAAGTATATCCGGAATCGGAAACTTCATAACTCAGGTTTCTTGCCTCCAGAAAGTCTACCATTTCCCCCAGCGACATCCCCTCCAATTCCGGCACGGTAATCGATTCACCGTGATTGGTCACGGCAGGGAGATAGATAAAAAAGAATATAAGTAACACCAATACCCCTAAAATGATCATGGCCAACACATGGCCGGCCAATCCAAAAATGGTTGACTGTTTTAGTTTTTCAATTAGTTTTTTCCACATCGGCTAAAAAATTTCTACGCTTTATCGTAATGCGTCTTCAGTTTTTTTTCATTATTCCAACGCTGCAGGGCGGTTTCTATCAATTTGGTCAGCAGCTCGGAATATTCCAGCCCCATATTTTTCCACAACAACGGAAACATACTGGCATTGGTAAACCCGGGAATTGTGTTGATCTCGTTGACATACACCTGCCCTGTTTCACTTACAAAAATATCTACTCTGGCATAGTCGTTACAGGCCAGCGCTTTAAATGCCTGTTCGGAATACTGCCTGACTTTCTCCTGAATATCGCGGTCTACAGGCGCCGGTACTACCATTTCGATAGCTTCAGCATCCTGGTATTTGGCTTCATAGGTGTAGAATTCATAAGCCTTTCGAAATGCTATTTCTCCCGGCCAGGTCGACGCAGGCTTTTCATTGCCAATAACCCCACATTCGAGCTCTCGGCCCTTGACAAATTTTTCAATCAAAATATGCCTGCTGTATCTGAAACTATCTTCAAGCGCTTCATGAAATGTCTTTTCATCCGTCACTTTGGATACGCCAACACTTGACCCCAGGTTGCCCGATTTAATCATAAATGGCAATCCGAGTTTTTCCGTTAGCATCCCGAAGTCAATCTTATCCTTTTCATCTTCTGTAAAATGCTGGTAGGCAACCACCGGCACACCGGCGTGCTCCAAAAGTTTCTTGGAAAGGATTTTATCCATAGCCACTGCAGAACCCAGCACTGCCGAACCTACCACAGGTTTTCCCAAAACCTTGAAAAGCCCCTGAATACTACCATCTTCCCCATCGGTACCATGCAATATCGGGAAAACAAGGTCGAAGTCCATTTTTTCGCCATTGGCAACAAATGCTGCGTCGTTTCCTTTTAATTCAATAGAAACCGGCACACCTGACTGAATTTCCTTTGATACTTCGTTGCACAAGTACCAGTCGCCGGATTTTGTAATTCCTATCAATACCGTTACATAAAGCCCCTTATCGAGAAATGAAGCCACATTTAGCGCTGACCTTACAGACACTTCATGTTCTACAGATTTTCCACCGAATAATATCGCTACGCGTTTAACTTTATTCATAAAAAACAGGTTAGCCTTTCCTTTTCAACGTAAGGCAAAAACGGTTAATTTTGTCCAAAACCCTTATTATGTTCCGATCCGGATTTCTGACAAAAATAACTGAGATTCGTAAAAGCGCCACATTGAGTGGAATATTTCTACTTAATATGTAAGAAATAGCCTGCTAGGGCTGGTGAATGATGCGCCTGACCACGGAAAAACCCGGGCTTGCCACTTTAACGAAATACATGCCGGCCTGCAGATCGGTAAAATCAAAAGTATATGACTGGTTCAGGGCATTTTGAAAATTGTTTCTCCTCAATATTTTTCCTGTACTGCTATATAGAACCATTTCAATATCCGTGCGCTGATCGGAATAAATGGCCACATTGGTTTGATTATTTATAGTTGGGTTCGGATATACCAATACATTGTTCAAATCAGGTATAACGATCTGGTCGGGGCTCGTAAGAAAAAACTCAACATCGTCAATAAAAAGGTTATTGCTATTGCCATTGACCGTCACGAAAGCGATCCTTACTGAATCCCGCCCGGCCAATGCACTTAAATCAATGGTCCTTTGCATCCAGTCGCTATCATCTTCCGGCTGCCAGGGATCGCTTGATTCCGTAACCTTCATTTCATCACTATTCAGCTCTAGGAGGTCATAATCGAAATCTTCGCCGCCATTCACTGATCCCAATACAAGCAGTTTATCAACAAATCCTGGTCTCTGTGCATAGGAAAAATCAAACCTCATACTGGCCGACATCAAGCCTGAAAAATCAAAAACCGGCGAAACGAGCCAATCTTCTTCCCCGAGCTGATCATACTCAAACATTGGCATTTCCGCAGCTAAACCGTCATTTACATCATTTAACCTCCAGCCTAAAATTTGATCAGGATTATAAACCACCCATGGAGACAGATCTGGGGACAAATCTTCGAATGTCTCGCGATAGGGCACAATCTCTTCTGTTCGATCAACAATGAAAAATTTGCTACCCGAGTTGTTATCTTCATTAAAATCGGGCAGTTCGGTTGATACAAGGTTTACTTCAAGGTTATAACTGCCTTCTGCGAACTGTCCCAGACCGGATATTTCAATGTCTATAGTCTGGCCGGTAAAAATGCTATCGCCCCCATAGGTGATTATCGCCACAGCATCACCGTTGATGCCCAACTGAATATCGAAAGTGCCAATGGTCTCATTTCCATTATTGAGCACCCTGATAATGGGCGCTGGTGTATTATTCATAGAAACATTGGCTGGCTTGAGAATAGCCTCCAGTGAAATGTCATAAATGTCAATATCAGGCGGAATGGCCCCCAAAGAATTTTTCAATGAATTCCTTCTCGGACTGTTGTCCAGAACAATTTGCATCCGGTCGGCCTGACCGGTGGTAAACAGGTTCATACAGGCATCATCGGTGTAGTCCATGTAGTTTTGAAACATCGTTACACCGCTGCAACCATAAAATACATCAGGCGGACAGCCGAAATGTGGTTCTTCGGCATTTGGGGTATCTTCTACAAAATCATCTACATTGCAACCATTTTCATTAAATGCCGGATCGCCCCAGATATGCCTCAGACCAAAATAGTGTCCTACTTCGTGTGTTGTGGTACGGCCCTGATCGTAATCCTCATTGAGATCGAAATTTCCACCTCCCCTATTTGATCCAAAGAAAAAATAGTCGACTACCACACCATCGGTTAGTCTGTTTTCAGTGTCTTCATCCTCCAGCCCGGGTAAATTAATAGGCGGATACTGAGCATATCCGATGAAACCGCCTGAAAGATTGCACACCCAAATATTCAGGTAATCTTCCGCAGGCCAGTAACTCTGCGATTTTAACAGTTCATTATCGGTATTGAAATTGTAGGAAGTTTTGGGTCCCTGAACACGAAGAACACCATTGGTAGGATTGCCCTCCGGATCCCTTCTGGCCAGCACAAATTCAACATCCAGGTTGCTGGCCAATGGCTTAAATATCTCAGGCGTATTTACGGTATCCGGATTAAGGCGCTGAAAGTCTTCATTCAAAACCTCTATTTGCGATTCTACCTGGTCAATGGAAATATTAACTCCATCCCCGATCAACTCGCCATTATGAACAATATGAACGACTACCGGGATTGTGACTGTCTCCTGTGTTCGCAATGCCGATCCGAAACTTTGCTTTTGTATTTTTCGCTTTTCCAGTTGGTCCGACATCCATTTTTCGAACCTCAGCCGGTATTCCTCCCGGTCGTGTTGGTGCAGGCGGTCCTCATAAAGCGTTGTGGCACACTTTCTTTGGGCTTCCAAATGAAAAGAGACAAAAAGAGAGCTGAAAAAAACGAATAAAAAAACAATACGCATGTGCTGGTAGTGGTTAGATCGATCCGGGCATTTTAGCGCCGGTATCCCCAGGCTGGGTGATATTGATGGCGTCAACAGAGGATATCTCTGGAACAGCACGCTTGATAGCCTCTTCCACTCCTGCCTTTAGCGTCATGGTAGACATCGGGCACGTTCCGCAGGCACCCAGCAACTCAAGGCGCACTACCATCTGGTCAGTTATTTCCAATAACTTTACATTTCCACCATCGGCTTCAAGATAAGGCCTGATACCATCCAGTGCGTTTTCTACTTTATCAACAAGTTCCATATTTAAAGATATGTAAAAATATCAACTTACATTAACGATTTTAGTTGGATCGAGGTTGGCATTGCGAATGGCCACCTGTCTGGCAAAATTCTCCGCTATTTCCAGAAATGCCTCTGCCATAGGGCCTTCTTTAAGCGCTGCCGGGTAGCCATTGTCACCACTTTCACGTATCCCCTGGATCAATGGCACCTCTCCCAAAAATGGCACTTTATTCTTGGCCGCCAGGTTTTTCACACCGTCTTTACCAAATATGTAGTATTTGTTATCGGGCAACTCTTCGGGAGTAAAATAGGCCATGTTTTCCACAAGCCCCAGCACCGGAACATTGATCTGATCCTGTTGGAACATGGAAATTCCCTTTATCGCATCGGCAAGGGCCACTTTTTGAGGCGTAGATACTACAACAGCTCCCGTTACCGAAACCGACTGCACCAAAGTAAGGTGTATATCGCTTGTTCCCGGAGGCAGATCTATCAGCAAATAGTCCAGTTCGCCCCACTCGGTATCGCTCAAAAACTGCTTCAATGCCGAGCTGGCCATAGGTCCGCGCCATACAATGGCACTTTCCTGAGGTGACAAAAAACCGATAGATAATAGTTTAACACCGTATTGTTCCACCGGAATGATCAGGTTTTTGCCATCGACCTGTTTCACACTTGGTTGTTCCTTTTCACAATTGAACATAGTTGGGATCGAAGGCCCGAAAATGTCGGCATCTACTAAACCAACTTTTGCCCCTGTTTTTGCCAGTGAAACCGCCAGGTTGCTCGATACTGTGCTTTTTCCAACTCCACCTTTACCTGAGGCAACGGCAATAATATTTCTCACTCCGGGAAGCAGTGGGGCTTCATCCCGTATTGAAGTTACATCAGCCGTCATGTCGATGTCCACTTCAACATTCCCTACTCCAATACCTGCAATGGCTTCCGTGCAATCCTGACGAAACTTTTCCTTTAAAGGACACGCCGGTGTTGTAAGCTCTAATTCAAATTTCACCTTATTCCCCTCAATTATAATATTCTTGACCATGTTGAGGGTTATGATATCCTGCCCAAAATCCGGATCAATGACCGCAGAAAGGGCCTGGCGTACATTTTCTTCGTTTAACTGCATATACTCTTCTTCTCCTTCAGTATTATTTATAATGATTACAAATATCGCAATTATTTGTTTGATACCGATGCTACTGTGATAAAAATCCTGTTTTGGCATCCTTCTGTTTCAAAAACAGAAAATAGTTGCAGCATAATCAACCGCAATGGGTCAAAATTTGGCTGAAATATTAAATTGAGTATTTTTGCCGTATTTAATTTTATAAAATAATTACCGGTATGGGAAAATTATTTTTTACCGCTTTATTTAGCCTGCTACTCATTTCATTGCAAGCACAGGAAATTGCCGTAACCGAGCGAGGAGACAGTGTGGTACTATATTCCAATGGCACATGGGACTATTACGACAACTATCGTATGGATTATCGCGATCAGGAAGGGCCTGTAATACCGTTTAGCGATAAAACTTACAAAAAGCCAGGCAGCGCAAATAAGAAGGTCAATGGCATGAATGATGCCTATGAGATCTGGTATGATGCCAAAGAATGGCGCAGAATACCCGCCGGAGACATAAATCCTGAAGCCGACGTTGCTTTTCAAGCACAACGCGGGGATGTATATTCCATGGTCATCTATGAAGAAATGGAGATCCCATTAGCCAATTTGTCTGATATAGCCCTTGAAAATGCGCTTTCAGTAGCTCCGGATATGCAAATAATTGAACGGGAATATCGAATAGTCAATAGTGATACAATAGTATTTATGAGAATGGATGGCACTACTCAAGGAATGAAAATTTCCTATTATTCGTACTACTTCACTGATGAAGACGGCTCTATTCAATTTCACACATTCACCGGACAAAGTCTTTTAAATAAATACAAGGAGAAAATTGAAGACCTTCTGAACGGCTTCATGAATAAATAAAGTGGTGATAAGAAAGCCAGGCATATTTTCACAACTTTCTGTGTTGGATTTTGGTTGGTGAACTTTATAAACCGCTCACTACATGAAAACTTACCTCATACCGACATTTAGAAGGAGGACAGCATTCCTTTTCTGCCTTTTACTCCTTCCATTTACTTCTTTACTTGCCCAAACGCTTCAAGGCACTCTTGTGGATAGCCTTACCGGAGAGCCTGTTGGGTTTGCGCACATCTATTCCAAATCACGTGATTTTGGTACTATTAGCAATGAACAGGGCAAATTTGAGTTGAAGCCTTATGCCCAATCAGATTCATTCTATATTTCACATGTGAACTACCAACCGGTATTTATTACGGCAGCGCCTGGAGATAGTGTGACGATCGCGTTAAAACCGGATGTCCGCATATTGGACGCTGTGGTTATCGACCAGGAAGCCATAGAAATAGCCACTGATGTATATGAGCAGCTTAAAAATGCACCCTTATTTTACGGGAAATCGTTTTACCGACAGATCACGATAGTAGATGAAGACCCAATTGAATTTGCGGAGGTATTTTATGATATTTCTTATAAAACCACCGGCATACAGGAAGTAAAAATTGACCAGGCACGTTTTGCCCGAAAACGAGACAAATTGTTTCAATTCGTAAATTTTTCCTATTTCACGAATGCAATGACTTTGATATCGGATTCGCTTTCATTGATCAAAATTCCTTTTTCTAAAGTCTTTGATGATTATATCTACAGCATTACAGAAAAATATATTAAAGATGGCGACACCTACGTACGGGTGAAGTGCACACCCCCAAAAATCACTATACCTTCCGATACGGCCGACTTATACGTAGGGAGCGGGTTTTTGTACAACCTAACCGACCGTGGATTAATGGAATGGCACTACCATATCAAGCATGGATTCGGGGCCGATCAATTCGAAAATGATACCTACAAGGCCTATAACCCGGAGCATTTCTTTTACTTCAATTTCACAACGATCGGTGGAAAAACATTTCTGGACCATATCAGAATCGAATACTACTTCGACTTTGGGAACAATGACGAAACATCCAGGGTAAAAGTAGTTTCCAATGCTATCATTTATGAAAAAAATGCCAAACCACACAAAAAGCTCTACGAACCCGGGTTGGAAAATTCGAATATCAAACACATCAGAAAGGCCAAATACCGGCCCCGCTTCTGGCGTGAAAATCCTGTAATTACCCTGACCCCGAAAGAAGCCGCCACTATCGCTACTTTCGAAAAAGAGAACGCTTTCGGCAGCTACTTCAAATAATCATTCATTCCGTATGCCCGATAATTCTTTCGCAATAATCCTTAATTTTGCATCATGCGCCTAAGCAACAAAACGATTGAGGAAGTAAAGAACCGGATTGACATTGTCGATGTGATCGGGGATTTTGTACAGCTCAAAAAAGCCGGGAGGAATTTCCGTGCCCTTTCCCCCTTTACCAACGAAAAGACGCCTTCCTTTTTCGTAGTGCCCCATAAAGAGATCTATAAGGATTTCAGCTCGGGAAAAGCCGGTGATGCCATCCATTTTGTGATGGAGTACGATGGACTGAGCTACCCCGATGCGATCGTTTACCTGGCCAAAAAGTATGGCATTGAAGTGGAGCAGGAAGAGCAGACGGATGAACAGATGGAAGCTCAAAATGAGCGGGAGAGCCTGTTTATCATCAGTAACTTTGCTAAAGACCACTTTGTACACAACCTGTGGGAAACAGAGGAAGGCCGGTCGATAGGGCTGAGCTATTTTCACGAAAGGGGTTTTAAAGACGATACCATAAAAAAATTCGAGCTGGGCTATAGCCTCGACGAATGGCACAATCTGGAGGAGACAGCCGGTAAAAAAGGTTACAACACCGGGCTGCTCGAAAAAACCGGTCTGGTAGTCGTAAAAGACGACAAACACTACGACCGCTTCCGGGGCCGTGTGATGTTCCCTATCCACAATGCTACCGGAAAGGCCATTGCTTTTGGCGCCCGCATATTGACGAAGGACAAAAAACAGCCTAAATACCTCAACTCGCCCGAAACGGACATCTACCACAAAAGTGATGTGCTGTACGGGCTGTTTCAGGCGAAGCGGGCCATCCGGCAGGAAGACAACTGCTACCTGGTGGAAGGCTACACGGATGTGATCAGCATGCACCAGGCGGGCATCGAAAACGTGGTTTCTTCGTCGGGAACCGCACTTACCGAAAACCAGATCCGCCTCATCCGACGTCATACCGAAAACATCACCGTACTGTTCGATGGTGATGAAGCGGGGATCAGGGCCTCCATGCGCGGCATCGATATGATCCTGAAAGAAGGCATGAAGGTGCGCTGCGTGGTGTTTCCCGAAGGTGAAGACCCTGATAGCTATGCCCGAAAACTGGGCGCTATGAACTACAGGGCCTACCTGGAAGAAGAGCGTCAGGACTTCATCACTTTCAAGGCCAGGCTTTTGCTGAAAGGCACCCAGAACGACCCCATTAAAAAGGCCGATACGATCGTGAGTATTGTGCAAAGCATTTCTATCGTGCCCGATCCGGTGGCGCGTTCGGTGTACCTGAAGGAGACGAGCAATATTCTCGACATCGAAGAGTCAGTGCTGATTGCCGAACTGAACAAAATACTGATCCAAAAGCGACACGAAGACCGCCGCGATGCCCAGCACAAAGAAAAGCAGGCGCCCGATACCGGGGAACTGGTAGAACAGGTAAAAGAAAGCGTAAGGGAACAAAAGGTTGATCCGGTGTTTGTGCAGGAACAAGAGTGCATCAGGCTGCTTGTGAATTACGGCTTTAACGAAGTAGAGGAAGAATATAAACTCTATGACCACTATCTAGAAGAATTGGAGGGCATCGAATTCCAGACACCGGTTTTTCAGGAAATCCTCGAGCTTTTCAGACAAAAAATTGAGTCAGGCAACATTCCTGATCCGGACGACTTTTTTAAGGATAGTCCTGAACACATAAAAAAGACCCTGATCCACCTGGTGAGTGAACAACACGAAGTAAGTGAAAACTGGCAGCGATACCATATTTACATTCCCAAAGAAGAAGAATTGATCACCAACGCAGTATATGCCAATTTACTGCGACTGAAATTCAGGAAAATACGAACCCTGCTAGAGAAAAACCGGGACTCCATAAAGGAAGCGCAGGAAGAAGAAAAGCTTACCGAGCTGATGCGGATTAACATGGAGCTGAAAAAAGCCGAAATGGAGTATGCCAAACCGCTGGGTATCGTGATTAGTTCATGAGTTCAGGGGTAGAATTAGTTCAGGGTTCAGAAGTTCAGTAGTTCAGGGGTGGGTTGATGGTTGAAAGAACTTCTTGCTCGAAGCTCGAAGCTGGAGGCTGGAAGGGTTGATAGTTTAACAGTTTAAAGTTTAAGGTTTAAAGATGACTATCCCTAAATAGCGTTGACCAGTTTCTTCAATCTCCTTGTATTGCTCTGTTACTCTTTGTATTATGGTTTGTTAGCTCGAAGCTCGAGGCTCGAAGCTGGAAGCTATTTAGTTCAGGTTTCAGGGTTCAGGGTAAGGTAGTTTAAAGTTTCAGGTTTAAAGGCTTCAGGGCACTTCAAACGACACCGGGAGTGTAAAAATGCGAGCCGGTTTGTAAAAAACGAAGACGCAATTGTAACCAACGAAGACGGGTTGACAAAAAACGCGACCCGAATTGTAAAAAATCAAGACGCGTTTGTAAAAAATGAAGACCGAATTGTAAAAAACAAAGACGGAATTGTAACCAACGAAGATGCGTTTGTAACCAACGAAGACGGAATTGTAAAAAATCAAGACGCGTTTATAACCAACGAAGAAAGCATTGTACTTTTTTTAGATGTCACAGCAATAAAACCAGGGGAAAACCACTTTTAACCGGCAATTTATTGATCCGCTACAGTCGTATTCTGCTCCAAACCACCCTGCCCATAGCTCAAGCGCCAGCAATCCTGCGACTATATATGGTTTGATGTTCCAAAGTTAAAGCGTTGGGCTTTATGCTCCGGATAATTGCGCCATGAACCATAAGCAATGAAACCACAAAACCTTGTCCCTTTAAACTATCTAAACCCTGAACCCTGAACTCAGAACCCTGAACCCTGAACCCTGAACCCTGAACCCTGAACTAAAGTTATTTACTCAAAAGGATACTTCACCCCGATCAACTCGCGGATCTTGTCCATCGTTTCCACACTTTTCCGGCTCCAGCTAAAGGGCGCCACCGGGCTTTCCTTTTTGCCTTCCAGCAGCCATTGGGTCATGGCGTTGGTTTCATAGTCATATCCGGTCGACAGGCGATCGTCCTCGACAATATCTTCAATGCCACTATCTTTCATCAGCACAGCCTTGTGCGGATGCCAGAAATTGCCGTGGATCTTTACATAGCCATCGTCGCCATATACATAAGCTGCATTTTCCATCTGAAAGCGGAACGATGCGGTCAGGTTGGCGATAATATCGTCATCATAGGTCAGCACCATGCCCAGCGTCTGATCCACGCTGGTATCTGCTTTTATGGCGGAAGCTTTGATATCTGCAATTTCACCCGGTGCAAAATAGTGGGCCATGGCCAATGGGTAAATCCCGATATCCAGAAGGGCGCCTCCCGCCAATGCCGGGTTGTATAAGCGGTCTTTTGGGTTTTCGGGGGTCTTAAAACCAAAATCGGCCTGGATCATTTTAATATTTCCTATCCTTCCGTCATCGACCCACTTTTTGGCCTGCCGTACTACCGGCATGAAGTAGGTCCATATGGCCTCCATTAAAAATATACCGGATTTTTCCGCCGTATCCAGTAAACTTTCCAGTTGTGCGGCATTTACGGCCATGGGTTTTTCGCACAGCACCGCCTTTCCTTTTTCCAGGCACATTTTGCTCAGCTCAACATGGGTGTCGTGAGGCGTGGCCACATACACGGCATCCACATCCGGATCTTCCGCCAGCGCCTCATAGCTGCCATACGCCCTTTCGATATGAAAATCGTTGGCAAAATGTTGGGCTTTATCCTGTGAGCGGCTGGCCACGGCAAGCAAAGTGCCATTTTCGACAAACCGGAAATCTTCTGCGAATTTACGTGCAATGCCACCGGTAGCAATGATGCCCCAATTGATTTGAGTTTTCATATTGGTAATTGTTTTGTGAAAGCAAGTTACAATATCATCACCTAACCTACCAGTTCAACGCTTTCTTTTGCTCCGATGATCGCCGGTTACCTTTCCTGCCCCACCATTTTTTACTGCCTGCATTTTTACCTAAATTCAACGCAAAAAGATATGCGCACTATACCCGTATTACTATTGATCGCCATTATTTCTTTTTATGCCTGCCAGCCCACGAGCGACAAAGGGCATCATCACAACCTTTATGAAAGCGTGTTCAACCCTCCGGCCGAAGGCTTTAACCTGGAAGCTTCCGACAGCATCGCCATAGCGCTGGCCGACAGTGTGATGCAGGCTTCGGGCGGCAGAAAAGCCTGGGACGACACGCATTATGTGAGCTGGAATTTCTTTGGCTTCCGCACCTTGCTGTGGGACAAATACACCAACTGGGTGCGCCTCGACTTCCCTTCCGACAGCCTAGTGGCGCTGGTACAAATCGACTCGCTGGATGGCAAAGTGATGAAA
>DNTA01000192.1 GCA_003500135.1 Cytophagales bacterium
CTATTTGCTATACACATTGTTACATGCAGTTTTTTCACGAAACAAACCTATGTCATTATGTGATGGATAGAAAAGTGGTTTTAGTTTCCACCAATATGTCATAATAAACTCATCTTGTTTTGAAAGAGTGAAAAGCTTATCATAATAACTGATTTGAATATCCTCAAATAACTGATAGGTTGTGTCAGGATAAATCTCAATATCAAATCCATTGATCACTCCTGTGCAACTGATGCTATATCTATTGAAATTATCTGTTAATGTCAACAATCCTTTATGATGTGGCCAGTCTTTTTTCATATCCAAGCACCATGTTATTTTTTGTTGGGACCTCGAAGTTATTGAAGTATCAATAAATGAGTACAAACCTGTCCAATCTACAGAGGCTTTTTGAATACTATCAGCAATGGCAAGTGCTTCGATTTCTATTAACCTCTGATTCTCCTGTTCTTCCGATGTCAACAAGCCATATCCAATCATTATTATATAGAACAGAACTCCAATACTAATAGCATATAATCTTTGTTTTCTCTTTTTTAGATAACCTTCTCTTGCCAAATACCAATCCCAAAGGATATGCTTAAACCAAAAGAGAGTCATGGATATTAAACTAATAGCATCATAACTTTCAATATTTCGTTTCTTCAGTTCTCCTTGCCAAAATAAGTCAATTTGTTTTTCTATCTCAATTAATCGTGATTTGGCAGAATCAACAGTTATCCCTCTTTTTTCTAATAAATATTTGGCATAATCGACCGCTTTTTTCTGCCAATGCTCACTCTCAGCATAAACGATAATAATAAGATCATCAGTGCTATATTCCTCTAGGTTTCTATATCGTTTCATCGCTTCCTAATTGCATGTAACGCCTTGATATGGAGAGTGGTGGGCTTGCAAGCTCTTTGAACTATAGCTCACAAATTTTCCCACCATTCTCTATATCTATTGTTAGCGCAATGTTAGTTTAGGTCATCATCGGTTATAGTAAAAGTGATTTTCCCAACAACATTGTTTGCGTCTGGATTCCAAGATGTAATTATCCATGAGTCATAGTTAAATGGGCTATTGATCATCAGCCCTTGTGATTCCATAATTCCTTTCCAGTTCTTTTTGAGTTGCCCATCCATAAGCAGACTTATAGAATTATTCTGAGTTTCAGAATAACCCGTAAACCAATCGTCAAGAATGATTTTATTGTCCATAAGTGTTGTAGTGGCAAATTCACTATGAGCAATTGAATCATTAGACTCTATTGTAATAGTATCACCTAACAACACTAATTCAATATCCGCTGATGTAGAATTAAAAAATTCCTCCAAAAAGAATTTAGACTCTTCAGGTGGAGGATCAATGGCAAATGGGTTACCAGGACATCCCGTTAAAAGGATACAGCTAAGGCCAATCAGTGTAATTGTTCCATGCGTTATCAACTTGTGCATCATTATTTGTTTTGTTTTTTAATTGATTTCTTAAATCTCCAAAGGTGTCTGTACTCGAAGTAAGACAAGAGAAAATTTCGGCAGTCGAAAGATCTGTAATGTTGTCTGCATTCTCAAGAAATCCTGGATTAAACCAGTTTTCATTCCTTCTAGCATTAGTCCAAAAATTTCGACCATACTCCCTATTAAGACATTCGGTGCCAAAATAGTTTCCCCACATCTCACCAATTCCGCATATACCAGCATTATTACCTGTTCCATCTCCATAAGCTCCATAAGTGATAATGTAGTTAATGTACTTGACCCAATAGTTATTACCCGCTTTCTTGTGGTGACTTGCATGTGCCAATTCATGAAATGTGACATCATAAACACTTTGAGTATTTCTACTTCCTGCTTTTATTATAATATCAGGTAAAGCGAATTTTATCATGGTAGCAATAGCGTTAAGAGACAGTGAAATCTTATTTGCTTTCCATAGGAATGATTTTAGCGCAGACTTTGAAGTAAAACCAAAGACACCCCAAGTCCTTCTTAGCATAGGTGCACCACTCGCTCCTGTTTTGTCTAATGCTGCTATCCTAAGGTTGGATGCTGGTAGCCCAACCCCTAATTGAGCACAGAATCTCCTGTATTTTACTACTGCATTATTGACTGTGGCAAATCTCCATGCCCTTGAGTTGGTATAGATGTTGATATCATATCCATTCCTATTGTGTTTCCCCACATGGTGTCCGGCTTTCCAAAGAGCGATAGTAGAAGCCCATATTTTGAAGCCAGAAGAGTTTTCGAAAAAGACTTTGTAATGAACACTTCGTCTATAGCCTCTATTGATTCGGTAGTATCCAGAAGAATTAGTCCAGGCACGCCCATAAGAAAACCATCTTCTAGTACGAACTTTGACACCTTCAACCCCTACAAGGCGATTCCTACTTGTATCCCAAACACGGACATATCCCACAGGATTTCTTTTCTTCCTTCGTGCGTTTGGTTGATTATCTTCATTTAGAGGTTCTTCCCAATTATCCGTCAATTTGAGAGCTTCATCCTCTAATTGATGAAGAAAATCCATCGATGCTATTCGACCATTTGAGAATTCGGTCGTGTCTTCTTCAATGAGAAAGAGTTCCTCTAATACTTCATGTTCAATATCAGGAAATTGGTAATCTACCGGTACGGAGGTATAATACCATTTACCTTCTTCAGGGTTCAAATCGGGATCGATATAATAATCGCCAAGAGAGTCAATCTCATGATCTAGCGGGTAATCGTAAAGATGAAGAGAATCCGCCTCCAAATGTTCAAGTTCTTCATCCGTTCTCGCAAAGAACCTTACGTAGTAGTCTGTGGTTTGAATCTCAATATCATCACCTAATGTTCGTCCGTTAGGATTAGATTCTCTTAGAATTTCCAATGCTCTTTTCATATTTGAAACAGAATATGGGTTTTCGAGTTTCTTGCCCAATACTGTTTTTAACAAACCATCACTTTCAAGTGATACTTCTTGTTCAACAACAGGCACTAATTCTTCCTTTTGACAGGAAGAAAGTGCTACAATAACGGCTGAAATCATTAGCCATTTACAAGACCGATAGCTCATTCTTTTGATCATGCTAATTTTTTGTTTTTAAGTGATACATAATTTGCGCTAACGGTTGGCGGTATGGTTAGTAAGGGATTGCGGGCTTTTCACTTATCAAGTTACAGCTAATTTTGGAGCGGGTTACTACGCCCCGAAAACCACTGAACCCCTTATTAACTATACCGCGTGTTACCAACTGGCCTTTATTCATTTCAATCAATTAGCTATCAATTTTGCAGTGTCTCGTGCGTTCGGACAGACACACTCTTTGACAAGTTTTGGTCGTGCGATTGGCTTTTCGAGCGACTTGGCAATGTGTGTGGCTGTGAAGCGTAGGCTTTATTTTTCATGATTTGATATTGCTTCAAATATTTTCAATTTTATTTCTTCATTAATCTCAGGCTCATTAATTACTGAGCATATTACTTCAAAAAGCAAATCTTTGTCAATTGCTCCTGATGCTACGTGATAACTAATATTTTCCATTTCTCTGATAAATCTTGAAACAATAAAAACATATCCGTTTATCAATAAGAAATGTGCTCCCAAAGCAATTGCAATACGTTTATTTCCATCGCTGAAGCAATGAAATTTGTTTGAACAGAAAAACAAATGTGTCAACTTATCCACAAAGTCAGGATAGTAATCATCATTCTGAATATGGTCTAAAACACTTTCAAGTTTGCCAATATCGAGAATGCCGTCATCGCCACCGCCACTTACTTCAACAGTTTTTCGGTGAATCTCTTTTGCTTGTTCTATGTTGATATAAAACAATCTCATTCTCGTTCTTTTAGGCGTTTGAATACATCTTTTGCTTCTTCAAGTCTTTCTGCTAATTCCTTGCTCTTTTCACCCAAGAAACGTTCAAAATCCTCAGCTGGCACAGCACCAATATATTCTTCTAATTGTTGATGTAAAACATCTCTAAATGCTAAATCACGGCTTGCCATCTTCCGTCTTGCTTTTTCAATAAGTGGAACCCATAAAGGAAGTTGTTCAAAAGCTAAAAATAAGTTGTCGAGTTCAAAACTTGTCAGCTTTCTGCCTAATTTATGATACCGTTCTTCAATTAATTTTGCCAGTCCAAATTCATAGCTCGAAATAAGGTCTAAAACCTCACTATACATGGTTTCCCTAACATTGTCTTTTTCGCTTAATTTCAGTATCTGACGATACTCGGTTGCGTGTTCTTTGAAAATGGATTGATATATTTTATTTGTGTAAATAGCATACTTTGCATTTCCCATTGCAATATAATTGCTTAAGGAGTCAGTAAACTCTTTTCTGTAACTTTCCTCTTTATAATAGCTGAGAATAAAGTCTTCGTCGCGTTGGTTTATATATTTTGTACTGCCACCTGTACGTTTGTTAATAGTGTCGAGTACAATATCAAGAACAATGCTTCTGAGCGTTCTTGCTTTATCGCTCTCTGTCAGCAACATACCAAGGTTTAGAAAGGCTCTGAAATTAAAAATTCCTAAATTTGCAGTTGACTGAGCGACATTCATGTCGGTCACCTCCAAGTCTTTTACAAGTAACTTAAACTCTTTCAGTCGTTTACCCTTTAAAACCTCGTAACCATTTACCTTTAATTCCTTCTCGTTTATTTCAAGATATCTCTCTACTGTTCTTTCGTCTATTTCAAAGAAGGCTGCAATTTGGCTTTTCAAAAACCTAAACTGGCTCTCGAATACAATACCTTCAATACCTACAGCGTTTTTAATTTCCTCAATTGCGTAAGTATTGTTTAATATATTTTGCCGTGCTACGGTCGAGTTGGTTAAATCTTTCATTGCTTTTTCCTTGTTTTTTTCGGTTTCTCCGTTTTAAACAATCCTGCCGTATATTTTTCGTACAAATCAAACAAAAACTCCATGCGTTTCGCTTCGCTGACAAATGGTTGCGGGCGATAGGCCAAATCTACTGCTTTGTCTAATGCTTGGTGTGCTTTTACCAAGGCAGGTGGCATAGTTAGTGGGTCGTATAAATCGGCAAGACTGCTGTTGGGGAATTCTGCACGCACATCCAATACCTTTTGTGCTGCTTCTTCTATTGTTTTAATGTATTTTTCCGAAGGATTTTCGGGCCAAGGGTAGTTGTTGTAAACAATTTGAATTGAATATATATAATCACTTTTCATCCTACCACATGTATACTTCATCCAAATCATATGCATAAAACTGGTAATTATACCAAAAGAAAATAAGTCTGCATTTGGAAGGGCTGAAACTGTATTGTTTATTATTGTTGTTTCAGGTAAATATGCAATTGGAATATATTTCCGTCTTTCTGATGAAACTTTTGGTATTGCTAAAAATGAAGTTGATGGTTGCCTGTCTTCTGAAAACAATGTTGGAAAATCAGCCCATTGCCTTGTTCTAACTTTATTGCTAGAACTTCTAAACTCTTTGACTAATTTTATTTTCTCCATTACAAGAGAAATATTTTTATAATCCGATATCTGAGAGTCTCGTAACCACAAACACCATCTAAATTTATTATTTATAATGTCACCACCACCCTGAAATACTTTAATGAAAGATTTGCTATTTGGATATTCTTTTAAAAGGAATTTTTTTTCTTCCTCTGTCAACATAAAATGTCCACTATCAGTCGTTTCACTTCCCCTTATTACTTCTGGAACATTACATATTGGTTTATTACTTGACGATATTAAGATATCTTTTGCTTCTACTAAATATGGATTTATATTTTTTACAATTACTTCGTGTGATTCTCCTTGAACACTTTCATACTCATAAAGTTTCTTAATCTTTTTATCGAACGTTGAAAATCCAATAATTACAACATGAACAGCAGCATTTCCTTTTGCTTCATTTTGCCATTTAAAAGTTCTATGAGCAAAATTGATTTTAATTTTATGTTTAAATAGTAAATCAGACCATAAAACGGCAACTTGTTCTCCCTGAGTGATTGAATTTGTAGATACGAACGCAACTTCAATATTGGTATTTTTAATATACTCAGCTGATTTTTTATACCATGCTGTAACATAATCCAAAACACCAATACCTTTTAAGTTGTTAAAAACTAAAGAAATATCTTCTTTTTGTTCTTCTGTTTGATTTTTAGAGCCATAAAAAGGTGGATTACCCAAAATATATGAAAGGTCATTAGGAGAAACTAAATCTTCCCATTTTATCCGTAATGAATTGCCATTAATAATAATCGCAGCTTTTTTGAGCGGCAAACGGGCAAAATACTGTCCAAATTCCTGACTAATCAGCATATTCATCTGGTGGTCAATCAGCCACATGGCAACCTCTGCAATACGTGCAGGAAATTCTTCGTACTCAATGCCATACATCATATCCACATCGAGCCAGATTATTTCGCCAACATCTAAAAATCGCTGTCGCGATTTATTTAGTTCCCTCAGTATTTCAATTTCGAGCAAACGGAGTTCACGGTAAGTAATAATCAGGAAATTACCGCAACCACAAGCAGGGTCAAGGAATTTGAGTTTACTTAGTTTTGAATGAAACTCTACCAGTTTGTTTTTATTACCTTTTGCAGATTCAAATTCAGCCCAAAGTTCGTCAAGAAACAGCGGTTTTATAAGTTTCAAAATATTCTTTTCGCTGGTGTAGTGTGCTCCAAGATTTCTGCGTTCAACAGGATTCATCACACTTTGAAACATTGAGCCAAAAATCGCTGGTGATATTTTACCCCAATCCAAATAGCAACACTCTATCAGAATGTTACGCATTTCGGTGTCGAACGAAGCTGGCGGTAATTGTTCTTCAAACAGTTTTCCGTTTACATACGGGAATCGGTTCAGGTGTTCATCAATATTTTTTAATCGTTTTTCTTTCGAGGTATTGAGTATGTAAAACAATTCGGTCAATCGTGAAGCCAAATCGCTTCCGTCTTCAGAGGTTTTTTGCTCAATAAAGTCAATGAAAATATCTTTATCAAAAATTGTTGTGTCGTCGGCAAAAAGAATAAAAAGTAACCGAACAAGGTAAGCTTCGAGTGGATGCCCTTCGTAACCAACGGCTTTGAGTTTGTCGTGGAGTTTTCCCATTAACTCAGCCGCTTTAATATTTACAGGGTCTTGCTCTTTAAATTCACGTTTTTGATAACCTGCAATAAATCCAAAGTGCTGAACATTATTAACAAGTTCCGATAAGTGGAATTCTGTTAAGATATCAGCTTCAAGGTCGTAAAGTCTGAAAATATCAAAATCACAAATCAGAATGTATTTGGGTAATTCATGTTGTTTTAAACCGTGTAAATAATCTCGGGCTTGCTGATATGCTTTATCAAGATTTTTCCCTTTGCTTTTCATTTCAACTAGCAAAGTACCTTTCCAAAGCATGTCAATATACCCATCATGCTCATCAAGTTTTTTCACACGATGTTCAAACGAAGCAACTTTCTTTTGTATAATCCCAAAAACATTAAAAAAATCTACAAGGAATGGTTTTGCATCAGCCTCTTCATTAGTGGTGTCAGCCCATTCTTTTGAGAATTTTATCGCTCGGTCTTTTATTTCATTCCAACTTAATGCCATACTATTTTTAAAAGTTCACAATTTACTACTTTCTTTTCAACGAAGCGGGTGTGTTGGCAAAAAAACAGCTCTTTTGCAAGCTGAAGCATCGGTTTGTGTGTTAGGGCTTGCGAATGTGCCAAATGCGCGTTGGCTTTCCATGCACGGTCTCTCTTAGGATTAAACAGTAGAGTAGAGCCTGATTG
>DNTA01000306.1 GCA_003500135.1 Cytophagales bacterium
CTGAGGAAGCCCTAATTATGGCAAGGTGCATAGTATCCTGGCGCTCCCTTTGTTCATCATCAAGATTATCTTCCGACATCCGCATCAAATGAATGAGTGAAAAAACACGGTTGAAAGGAGATTTAATATCGTGCGATATGATTTTTTGGAGCCCTCTTTTTTCTTCCTTTACTTTTTAATTTCTTCCTTGAGCTTGCTTATTTCATTTTCTCCATTCATGTCGATAAATATTTATTTCTCCACTTTTCTAAATAAAAAATAGACATTGGCATACCCGCGTTTGGTAAATGTATAAGAAAATCACTTCCCCAAAGGTGAATTGTCTCCCAGATTGGAGCTTCCTGTGTATGCATAATCATGGTAGCCATAGCAGTAGAAAAACCCCAAAAAGTCATGTAAAGGGCGATTCCGAGTGTAAACCTGTTTACAAAAATGGCAACTGACATCAATAGGTCTATCAGGCCAATTATTTTCAAAACTTTATATGCTTCCTGACCTTCAACACCTAGAATCGAATGTATTGTCCATATGAATTGATCAGGTACTTCCTGTACCCCGATACATAAAAGTCCATGAGACATGAAGGTTAATGAAACGATTAATTTGAGCGCCAGTATGAATGGGGTTTTTTCCACATTTTTAAGCTGAAATAAGGCAAGAAAAACCGGCGGGGACACCTGTAAAAGAACGGTCAGATGAAATAGGAATTGATCCAGCGGGAGAAGCGATAAGATCATTAAAATCAAACCCATTGTGTTGAGCACGATTTTTATCCATAGATTGCCGCGATAGGCTCGAAAGGCTGCGGGAATGCCAAAAAGTAGTAATACCGATAAAAAAATTGAGGCATTTGCCGATAGTTGATAATTAGAAGGCCAGAAAAAAAGATTGTAGGCACGGCCGAATAGTAAAAATACAGCGCTCCACAAAATGGAAGTATATGCATTTTTAAATGGTGTACGTTCGGAAACAATTGTATGCTTGTGTTCCACAAAAAAGTATTTGGCTAGCACATAGATGCAAAGCCCAAAATAACAGAAAACTTTACTTTCTGCCAATATTCTTTTGTCATTGCTGGGCAAAATGGATAGATTTGCCGCGTTTTATTTCAGAAAAACCCAAACTCAAGAAATTTTGACGCTCGAAGATTTAAGAAAGGAAATCGACCAACTTGATAATCAGTTACTCGAAATACTCAATCAACGTATGGAGGTGGTCAGGCGTGTAGGTAAATTGAAACGTAGCAACAATTCAGTGATTTACAGGCCTGAACGTGAAAAAAGTATAATTGAGCGGTTGGACAAAAGAAATAAAGGCTTACTCAACAAAGCGGCAATAGAAGCAATTTTTCTTGAGATATTTGCTATTAGCCGAAACCTGGAACTTCCTGAGCTGGTAGCTTACCTGGGTCCCGAGGGCAGTTTCACACATCAGGCGGCCGAGAGCAGGTTTGGCGCCATGAGTGAATATATGGCGCTTGATAGTATCAATGCGGTATTTCGCGCGCTTGAGACCAAAAGGACCCGATATGGAGTGGTGCCATTAGAAAATAATCAGGAGGGTATAGTAGGGGAAACGATTGATCAGCTCGGCAAGACAGGCTTGAAAATTATTGCGGAAATTTGTTTGCCCATCCATTTTGGGTTTGGTACCAAAGCCGAAAAGCTATCTGAAGTCACAAAAATTTATTCTAAGGATATCGCCTTCAGGCAATGTCGTAAATTTATGAATGAATCGTTCAACCCGAAAGAGGTTGAAATGATTCCGGTAAATTCAACTTCAAAAGCAGTAAGAATCGCCATGGAGGACCCCAATAGCGGCGCTATATGTTCCCACATTGCCGCCAAGCTTTATAACTTGCCCATTTTATTTGATAATATTGAAGACTCAGAGGATAATTTCACCCGTTTTCTAATACTTAGTCACGACGTGAAAAACCAAAAGAGCGCTAATGATAAAACTACTTTTCTTGCCAAATCATCTGATAAACCGGGAAGTTTAGCGCATTTGCTTCAGGATTTCTATGAAGCAGGCATTAACCTTACTAAAATTGAAAGCCGCCCGGCCAAAAAAGGTAAAAACTTTAAATACTACTTTTACATTGACATTGACGGTCATATCGATGATGAAAATGTCAATGATGTTGTATCGCGGCACAAAAAGGATTTACTATGGCTTGGTTCCTACGCCAAAATGTGCTGATTAATTCAGTATTGGGTGTCTTTTGAATGGCCTAGATTCATCAAAAAGCTTACGATACGTAATATGGGTTTTTGACACTTCCGTATCGAGGTGTTTGATCATATTGATCATTTTTGGATTAAAATCGCCAATCCAGTTCATTTCCAGGTAATTATACCTTTTGTGTTTGTAGTGTAGTATGTTACGGGCATATACGATCATAGCGCCGTCAACACCCCTCCTGTGAAACTCAGGCACTACACCAAAAACAACACCATACATTTTTTTATTGGTTCTCCGCCATTGGTGCCACAAAAATTTGATCTTACCAATCCAGTCCAATTTTCCATTTACATATTTAAAAATCTGGTTGACTTCGGGCAAGGATATAAAAAAACCAATGGGTTCGTTGTCATAAAATGCGAAAACCATAATTTTCTCATCCATGATCGGCTTCATTTGCTTCATCATCAATCGCGCGGTATTGTACTGCAACTTAGGCACACCCTTATGCCCCGACCATGCTTTATTGTATATGTCCACAAAATATCTGGTGTAAGTATCCAGCTTTTTTTTATCCATGTGTGTAACATGAAACTTCGGATCATTTGTGATGTAGTCTGCTTTTTCCTGATATCGCCCACTTACAGGATCCAATACCTTTCTGCTGTATGTATATTGCTTGAAATATGTCTTAAAGGCATAGTTTTCAAATAAGTTGCTGTAATAAGGAAAATTATAATTACAGCAGTAATTCGGTTCAATATCGAAGCCCTCTATAAGACACCCCCACCATCGATCCCTTTCGCCGAAATTAATTGGGCCATCCATTGCTTCCAGGCCTTTTTGTTCAAGCCAGGCTTTGGAGGTATCAAATAGCAGATTAGCCGCCGACTGGTCATTTATGCATTCGAAAAAGCCAACCCCTCCAGTGGGCTGATCATTATTTTTGTTTTTTGATTTATTGTCAAAAAAAGCCGCAATCCGCCCTAAGGTTTCTCCATCATTGTCTTTTAAAACCCATCGGATACAATCGCCATCTCTGAATTTCTTATTTTTACTTCGATCAAATACCGCTTCGATGTCTTTATCAAGAGGGCGTATCCAGCGCTTTTCGTTCTTATAAAGTCGTATCGGGAAATGTATGAATTCCTGCGCTAGTGCAGCATTGTTTACTTCTTCAATCTTCATAATAAGATCAGTACTCAGTGATTGCCAGAGAGGCAATAAATAAATTCAAATAGATCGAATAGCCGTAGTTACAGTCGGCATTTTGGCCAGTGGCTATAATCCGGGCTAAATTATGGAAATATTTCGATTACCATAAAAAAATAAAATTCTATTTGATAGCTGTGCGATAAAAACACCGTGAAAATTTTTTTGAGGGCTTATTTTGGAAATACGATAAAGCTCTGCTATCATTGTAATCCAAATCAATAAGGTATTGATTTATACAGAAGGGTGGAGAGACAGGCTCTGCGAAGCCCTAGCAACCTGATAGCTAAGTCAAGGTGCTAATTCCTGATTCCTATGTTGGAAGAATATAAATTGATGAATATGGAAAAAAGCACATTTCTTTCAAGTATCAAAAACAGGACATCATGCCAATCGGCATTCATTCAGCAATTTTTTAATGAGTTGATGTCTATCTGTTGTGGTATGTGCATGCGTTGTTGTTAGGATTAATTGCCCTAAACTACACCACCGTTTTCACATATAGTCAATATTGAATTAACCAAAAATCACTAAACCATGTCAGAATTAAAATTTGAAACACTACAGCTTCATGCTGGTCAGGAACCGGACCCGACAACAGGTTCGAGGGCTGTTCCTATTTACCAAACAACCTCTTATGTGTTTAAAGACGCAGATCACGGGGCAAATTTATTTGCGCTAAAGGAATTTGGAAATATCTATACGCGCATAATGAACCCAACCACTGATGTTTTTGAAAAACGTGTTGCAGCGCTCGAAGGCGGGGTGGCCGCAGTAGCGGTAGCATCCGGTCAGGCGGCACAGTTTATCGCCCTAAACAACATTTTGCAAACCGGCGATAACTTCGTCACATCAAGTTATTTGTACGGAGGCACCTACAATCAGTTTAAGGTGGCCTTTAAGCGAATTGGAGTGGAGGCAAGGTTTACCGAAGATGAGGAAGTATCATCCTATGAAAAGCAAATTGACGAAAACACCAAAGCTTTATATGTGGAAACAATTGGAAACCCGGGCTTCCACGTTCCGGATTTCGAACAACTGTCAGCGCTTGCCAAAAAACACGATCTCCCTTTGATCGTTGACAATACATTTGGTGCTTGTGGCTATCTGGCCCGGCCAATTCAATACGGTGCAAACATTGTAGTGCAGTCAGCCACAAAATGGATCGGTGGTCATGGCACGAGTATTGGCGGCGTGATTGTAGATGCAGGTAATTACAACTGGGGCAACGGGAAATTCCCTCAGTTCACAGAGCCTTCCCAAGGCTACCATGGCCTGGGGTTCTGGGAAACTTTTGGTGACAATAACCCACTTGGCTTGCCAAATGTAGCCTTTGCCATCAGGGCGAGAGTAGAAGGCCTGCGTGATTTTGGCCCCGCTTTGAGCCCATTCAATTCATTTCAATTGTTACAGGGGCTGGAAACGCTTTCGCTTCGTGCAGAGAGAACGGTACAAAATGCACTTGCACTGGCAAGTTGGCTTGAAACCCATCCTTTGGTATCAAAAGTAAATTATCCTGGGCTAAAAAGCAGTTCGGCCCATGTAAATGCTCAGAAGTATCTGAAACATGGTTTTGGGGGAGTTTTATCTTTTGCCCTGAAAGGTGATTATGAACAGGCCAAGGCCTTTGTGAATAACCTGGAGCTGGTGAGCCACCTGGCAAATGTAGGCGATGCCAAAACTTTAATTATCCATCCTGCCTCTACCACACATCAACAGCTTTCCCAGACAGAGCAACTAAAAGCGGGTGTTGAGCCAACTCAACTACGTGTATCGGTAGGAATAGAACATATAGATGATATCAAGGAAGATTTTGAAAAGGCATTTAAAAAAGTAGAAGAAACCTCAAAGGTTTTGGTATAATATGGTACAGCATCACAATTTTAATTATAACAAAGAATTCAGGCTGGAGTCCGGTAGGTCTCTGCCTGAGTTCGACCTTTTCTATTCCACTTTGGGAAATTTAAACGAGAATAAAGATAATGTGATTTGGGTATGTCATGCATTCTCGGGTAGCTCCAATGTGACCGATTGGTGGCCGGGTTTATTCGGCCCGGGGAAATTGTACGATCCTGAGCGCCACTATATCATATGTGTCAATATGCCGGGGAGTTGCTATGGTTCTACAGGCCCGCTGACTATAAACCCCCGAACAGGGAAAAAGTACTACCACGATTTCCCTCAATTGACCAACAGGGATATGGTTTACTGTTTTGAATTATTGAGACAATCTCTGGGCATTGAAAAGGTACATACCCTTATTGGCTGCTCTATGGGAGGCCAACAGGCTATTGAATGGTCTATCATCTGCCCTGAAGTATTCGAACATCTAATCGCTATTGGCGCAAATGCACAGCACTCTCCCTGGGGTATTGCATTCAATGAAACACAACGCATGGCCATTGAAACAGACCCTACCTGGTCGCATCAAACAGATGACGCCGGAGTTGAGGGAATGAAAACAGCAAGGGCAACCGCTTTGCTTTCCTATCGTCATTATGCGCAATATCAAAAAACGCAGCAAGAAACATCAGACAGCAACTGGGACAATTTCAGGGCAGGTTCGTATCAACGCTATCAAGGCGAAAAACTTGTTAAGCGTTTCAATGCCTTTACGTATTATCTTTTGTCTAAAGCCATGGACTCTCAGAATGTTGGTAGAAAAAGAGGAGGAGTTATAAAGGCACTTGAAAAAATAAAAGCTAAAAGTCTGTTTGTAGGTATTGATAAAGACATTCTATTTCCCACCAACGAGCAAAAGTTTTTGGCAGAAGCTGTTACAAATGGTTATTATGAGGAGCTCCAAAGCGATTATGGGCACGATGGATTTTTACTGGAGTTTGAAAAACTTGCAGCCAGCATAAATAATTTTTATAGTAAATCGAAATTGAAAAAGATATACGCAGCTAAAAGTTAACAGGGCAGTTAAAGAAAATTAGATGCCTTCACCAAAATAGTATGAAATTAAAATAAAATTGCGATCGAATGCATTCCTTTGTTTTCGGGCCAATTATTTTCGTCTTTATCATTTTTTGTAGTTTGAAATCAAACTTTTTCACACCGCTTTCTTTTGATTTACACATAAATGTCTGAATTTTTGAGAAAAGCGATTCGGATTTCTTCTGATCTTCCAATGTGAAGTTTATAACTAAACCTCTTTAAATTCTCCTCATATTGTAAATATTAAAACATATCGAATATTTTTTAAAATATCATTAAATATCACCTTGTCAATCGAATATTTTGAAAAAATTATGTTTAAAAGTATAATATTTTGATTATATTTGAGGGTTCAAAACCTTAATAATGCCTGTCAATTAAGGTGTATTCAGTGTGTGATAATTGAAGGTTCCTGTCAAGATTTAAAATCAAAACATCAGGGTAATTTAGGAAATTTAATAAATGATATATGGGGATGAATGAAATTGTAGGCCAAAAAGGTATGTATGTGCCTCAAATGGAACATGACTCTTGCGGGATCGGGTTTGTGGCCAACCTTAAGGGTAAAAAATCTCACGACATCATAGAAGATGCGCTTCAGATGCTGGTGAATATGGAACACAGAGGCGGATGCGGATGTGAGCCAGAAACCGGTGATGGCGCAGGAATATTAATTCAAAATCCACATAATTTTCTTAAGGGGGAGTGTGACAAATTAGGCATAAATCTTCCGGAGTACGGTGCTTACGGGGTTGGAAATGTTTTTTTTCCCGCCGACGAAAAGGTACGGGAAAACTGCCGTAAGCTACTTTTGAAGCACATGGATGAGCTCGGTTTTGAGTTGTTGGGGTTCAGGGAAGTACCAGTATATAATGAACACATTGGCGCAACCGCCAAATCACTGGAGCCGAAGTGCGAGCAGGTATTTGTAAAACACCGCAAGATCAGTGATCCGGCAGATTTGGAACGCAAACTGTATGTATTAAAAAGATATACAACACACTATATTGGCCACCACGTTGAAGGGAATAACGGGGATTTCTATTTCCTTTCATTTTCATATAAAACTATGATCTACAAGGGTCAGCTAAGAACTGACCAGGTAAGGCCATATTTCCTCGATTTACAGGATGAAAGAATGAAAACAGCATTGGCCCTTGTGCACTCACGGTTTTCTACCAATACATTTCCCAAATGGAAATTAGCACAGCCATTCAAATTTATTGCTCACAATGGCGAAATAAACACAATCCGGGGCAATGTGAACTGGATGAGTTCCAAGGAGTCACTGATGCGCTCATCATTGTTTCATGATGATGATATTGAAAAAATGCTGCCTATTTGTGATTCGAAGCACTCCGATTCTGCTAACCTCGATAGTATGATCGAGATATTAGTGTTAGGTGGCCGTCCAATCGCTCATGCCATTATGATGGTCATACCAGAAGCATGGCAGGAAAACGAGCTCATGGAACAATATAAAAAGGACTTCTATGAGTACCACGCTTCAATGATGGAGCCCTGGGATGGACCTGCATCAATCTGTTTTACAGATGGCAATGTTGTTGGCGCCACCCTCGACAGAAATGGCTTGAGACCATCGAGGTATTGTCTGACTGAAGATGATAAACTTGTCATGTCATCAGAAGCTGGGGCCCTTCCGGTAGATCAGTCTAAAGTGGCGCTCAAGGGGCGTTTGCAACCCGGTAAAATGTTTATTGCCGACCTGTCACAGGGAAGGATAATAAGTGACGAGGAGCTAAAAAAGGATATTTGTACCAGTAAACCTTATGGCGAATGGTTGAAAGCAAATAAAGCTGGGCTAAAAGACTTACCGGAATCAGAAAGTAGCGCCTTTTCAGATGATCTTGATTCCCTCACACAGCGGCAAATTGCCCACGGAATGACATCAGAGGATCTGAAAGTTATTCTGGGCCCAATGGCGATACAGAAGAAAGAGCCACTTGGTTCTATGGGAAATGACGCGCCTTTGGCCATATTGTCTGACAGGGCCCAGCATTTATCGCATTATTTTAAACAGTTATTCGCCCAGGTAAGCAACCCTCCAATAGATCCGATCCGGGAAAGATTGGTAATGTCGCTTGGCACGAGTTTTGGCACAAGCAAAAATGTACTGGATGAAACACCGGAGCATTGTCGTCATATATATGTCGATCAACCGGTATTGCACAATAGTGAACTGGATAAATTAAGAAATATTGAGCATCCACATTACCGATCAGAGGTTATCGATATTACATTCGATGCTTCAAAAGATCCAAGAGCACTTGAAGACCGTCTGGAAAGGATATGCGCTCAGGCCGAAGCTGCTGTGCGATATGGTGTAAATATTATTATACTTTCCGATCGTAAAATGGATCCGGAGCGGGCGCCTATACCTTCTTTACTGGCAGTAGGCGGAGTACATCATCACCTTATTCGTAAAGGCTTGCGCGTAAGAACAGGAATCGTACTTGAGGCTGGGGATGTTCGAGAAACACATCATTATGCTACTCTGCTAGGTTATGGCGCTAGCGCCGTCAACCCTTATCTGACCTTTGAAAGCTTAATTTCATTAAAGAAGCATGGTATTTTTCAGGAGGTTTATACCGATGAAGAAATCATTCAAAGATATATCGCAGGCATAAATGCAGGACTACTCAAGATTTTTTCTAAAATGGGAATATCCACCCTTCAGTCCTATCAGGGAGCACAGATTTTTGAAATACTCGGCCTGAATAAAAGGGTAGTGGATAAATGCTTCTATCGCACAGTATCAAGAATCGGAGGCCTGGGTTTTGCAGGAATTGCCAAAGAAGTGCTGATCAGGCATAAAGCGGCCTTTCCAAAAGAACCTGTGGGAAAACCAAGGCTTGATACCGGGGGTCATTATCAATGGAAGCGTAGAGGAGAACATCATCTATTCAATCCGGAAACAATCCACCTACTTCAGCAGTCTACTAAAAAAGGGGATTATGGCATATACAAACAATATGCAGAAAAGATAAACGATCAATCAAAACGGGCAGCCACTTTAAGAGGCTTGCTGGAATTCACCAACAGAGAGCCCATACCGATAGAAGAAGTAGAGTCTAAAGAGAAAATATATAAAAGGTTCGCCACAGGAGCTATGTCTTTCGGATCGATCAGCTACGAAGCACATAGCACACTGGCAATAGCCATGAATCGCATCGGTGGTAAAAGCAACAGTGGCGAAGGAGGTGAGGATGAAGTACGCTTTGAGCGCAAACCTAATGGCGACTGGGAACGCTCGGCAATAAAGCAGGTAGCATCAGGTAGATTTGGCGTTACAAGTTATTACCTCGCCAATTCTGATGAAATACAAATCAAAATGGCCCAGGGGGCAAAACCGGGCGAAGGGGGTCAGCTGCCCGGACATAAAGTTGATGAATGGATCGGCAGGGTCCGGCATTCAACTCCCGGCGTGGGCTTGATTTCACCTCCTCCGCATCACGATATATATTCCATCGAGGATCTGGCACAATTGATTTATGACCTTAAAAATGCAAATCGATCAGCCCGGATCAATGTGAAACTGGTAGCAGAGGCAGGCGTTGGTACCATTGCCGCCGGAGTATCAAAAGCTAAAGCCGATGTCGTCTTAATATCTGGGCATGACGGAGGGACAGGCGCTTCACCACTTAGCTCAATCAAACACGCCGGGTTGCCATGGGAGCTTGGACTTTCGGAAACACACCAAACATTGGTGAAAAATAAATTGCGAGACCGAATTACCGTACAGGCTGATGGTCAAATGAAAACCGGCCGGGATTTGGCAATCGCTGCCTTGCTGGGAGCTGAAGAATGGGGTGTAGCAACAGCCGCACTGGTAACCGAAGGTTGTATCATGATGCGTAAATGCCACCTTAATACCTGTCCAGTAGGAGTGGCGACACAAAACAAGGAATTAAGGAAACTATTTACAGGCAAACCTGAATATGTAGTGAACCTATTCAAATTTATGGCCGAGGAACTCCGTGAAATAATGGCAGAACTTGGCTTCAGAACGGTTAATGAAATGATCGGACAGGTGGATAAGCTTAAAATGCGCGAAGATCTTGAGCATTGGAAGCACAAAACTATCGACCTTTCAAAAGTTCTTTATAAGGAACCCGCAGAATCAGGGGTAGGAATATACAAAACCCGCGAACAAGACCATGCACTACAGTTGGTAATGGATTGGCAGATATTGAAAGCTGCTGAACCGGCGATTCTTAGAGCTGAAAAGGTACATGCTTCTTTTGATATTGTAAATACAGACCGCGCTGTGGGAACGATTACCTCTAACGAAGTGTCCAAAAAATATAAAGGAGAAGGATTGCCAGATGGCACAATCAATTTGAAGTTCAAAGGATCAGCCGGTCAAAGCTTTGGGGCATTCGGCGCTAAAGGGTTACGAATGGAACTCGAAGGTGAAGCCAATGATTATTTTGGAAAAGGCTTGTCTGGCGCCCAATTGATTGTTTATCCTGATAAAGCAAGTAAGTTTCCGGCAAAAGACAATATCATTGTCGGAAACGTGGCGTTTTATGGCGCTACCTCTGGTGAAGCCTATATCAGGGGCCAGGCTGGTGAGCGGTTTTGCGTTCGAAATTCTGGCGTAAAGGCAGTTGTAGAAGGTGTAGGAGATCATGGTTGCGAGTACATGACCGGTGGCATTGCACTTATTTTGGGAAAAACAGGCCGGAATTTTGCGGCCGGAATGAGTGGAGGTACCGCCTATGTACTTAATGAAGGGCAGGATTTCGAACAATATTGCAATATGGAACTGGTCGATTTTGACCCGATGGAGCTAGCCGATATCGACACCGTAAAACAAATGATTGAAAATCATCTCGAGTATACGGGTAGTGATGTAGCAAAGCGTTTACTTGACGATTGGGCGAATACAGTCCAAAAATTTGTCAAGGTAATGCCTCGTGATTATAAACGAGTATTGGAACAGAGAAAGAAAGAACAGGAAGAAGATTTAAAAGCTGCAATATAATGGGTAAACCAACAGGATTTTTAGAACATAATAGAGAATTACCAGATAAAAGGGATGTAAAAGAACGCCTTAAAGACTATAAGGAGCTTTATAAAGATTTTGACGATCTGAAAACAAAGGATCAGGCAGCAAGATGTATGGATTGTGGAATACCATTTTGTCATACCGGTTGCCCGCTTGGCAATATTATCCCGGAATTCAATGATGCGGTATATTATGAAGATTGGGAATTGGCCGCTGAAATTTTATTAAGTACAAATAATTTCCCGGAGTTTACAGGACGTATCTGTCCGGCGCCCTGCGAGGCATCCTGCGTATTGGGTATTAATAAGCCACCGGTAACCATTGAGCATATTGAAAAATCTATCGTAGAAAAGGCCTTTGAAAAAGGCTTGATAACTCCAAATCCGCCAACCACGCGAACAGGTAAGAAAGTAGCAGTGGTAGGTTCAGGACCTGCGGGCTTAGCAGCGGCGGCACAGCTTAACAAAGCAGGCCATTCAGTAACAGTATTCGAGCGTGCCGAAAGAATAGGTGGTTTGCTTCGATACGGAATCCCAGATTTTAAAATGGAAAAGTGGGTTATCGATCGTCGTCTTGAAGTGATGGAGGCTGAAGGCATTGAATTTAGAACGAATGCCAATGTAGGTTTAAATATTCCAATAAAAGAACTTAATGAGGAATATGATGCGATCGTACTATGTGGGGGTTCAACTAATCCAAGGGATTTGAAAATCCCGGGTAGAAATCTGGACGGAGTTCAATTTGCCATGGATTTTCTGAGCCAGCAAAACAACAGGGTGGCTGCATCGAAAAATGTGCTGCATGACCATAAAGGGGCAGATGCGGAAAAGGAAATACTGGCAAAGGATAAACATGTGGTGGTCATTGGTGGTGGCGATACCGGAAGTGACTGTGTTGGCACTTCCAACCGCCATGGGGCTAAATCTGTCACGCAGATCGAACTGTTGACAAAACCACCGCAAGAAAGGTCTGAAAAAGATCCATGGCCGAACTGGCCAATGATTTTACGTACTTCAACCTCGCACGAAGAAGGATGCGAAAGAAAGTGGTCCATATTAACCAAAGAGTTTATTGGCGATGATGAAGGAAACGTGAAGGCGTTGCGTATAGTAGATATAAAATGGGATATTGGAGTAAGTGGAAGACCGGAGTTTGTTGAAATACCAGGGTCCGAACGTGATATACCATGCGATTTGGCACTATTGGCGGTAGGTTTTTTGAATGGAGAATCATCGAAATTTGTAGACGAACTGAATATTGACCTTGATGCAAGGGGTAATATAGAATCCACGGATTATCAAACAACTAACCCAAAAGTATTCGCCGCAGGTGATGTACGTCGTGGACAATCATTGGTGGTTTGGGCTATCAGCGAGGGGCGCGAAGCAGCCAGGGCAGTAGATGAATTCTTAATGGGCGTATCTACCCTGGAAGCTAAAGATGACTCCTTAATGAATGTCGGGTAAACTTAAATGTCAAAATCAAGCCAGAAAAGAAGGCAAAAGCATATAAGTTGATAATGAATGCACAGGAATAAAAAAACCCGCAAATTGCGGGTTTTTTGTTATGTTATTGTGCGTTTATAGCTTTCTTAAATCACTCCTTCCAATACATCTTTCATTTCTACCCTGGTACCATCTTTATACGGCACGATCCAGGCATCATTTACACCCATTTCACGAAGGTATTTTTTGAATGTATCGGCTTCCCAGTAATCCCTGAAAATACCTAAAGTTATCTTCTGCATACCATCATCGGTTATTTCACCACTGAAGTTTTCAGTATTATTGAAATATTTCGAAAGGTCTTTATTACGGAATGCCCCGATCTGTACCTTGAATACAATACCGTCTTCTGACTGTACGGAAGGCCCTGTTGCCTGAGTGGTTTCTGCTTGTTGCTGTGCTTCTGCCAGTGACTTTCTTGCAGAATTCAATTGTCCCTCTGCTTTTCTTAACTGGTCTGTTAATTCAGCAATCTTGGCATCTTTTTCACTCATGGTGGCCTGGTAGCTTGAAAGCTGACCCTGGATACTGCTTAATTCGCTCTTCAGCGAAGCATTCTCATCGTACATACGTTTGAGTTGCTCCGGTGACATTTTCTTAAGCTTCTTTTTCCATTCTTTTTTCTCTGCCTTGGACAACTGAGCATTAACTAAGGTGACCGAGGACATGCAAAAAATGATTGAAAGGAGAATAGCAATTCTTTTCATTGTGTCCGAAATTTTTATCAAAAAGTTAAAATATTATTTAAATCTACAAATTTTGATAAAACTTATCAAACTCGTATAATTTATTTCAATGACCCTATCATTTTTTTAGGATCTACCCATTCGTCAAATTGTTCGTTTGTAAGCAAATCAAGCTCGATTGCAGCTTCCCGAAGGGTTGATCCTTCCTTATGTGCTTTCTTCGCAATTTTTGCTGCATTTTCATACCCAATATGCGTGTTAAGCGCTGTCACAAGCATTAACGAGTTTTCCAGGTTGCTCTTAATGCGCTCGTGATTAGGCTCTATTCCTACCGCACAATTGTTGTTGAATGAAAGGCAGGCATCACCTAATAACTTTGCAGAATGCAATACATTGTAAACCATCATGGGTTTGAATACATTCAGCTCAAACTGGCCGTACATACCCCCTGCGCTTACCGCTACATCATTTCCAATAACCTGCGCACAAACCATGGTAAGGGCTTCACATTGAGTTGGGTTTACTTTTCCCGGCATGATCGAAGACCCCGGTTCATTTTCAGGTATTAATATTTCTCCAATGCCACATCTGGGACCAGAGGCAAGCATTCTGATATCATTACCAATTTTCATCAGGCTTACGGCCATTTGTTTTAGTGCCCCGGAGGTTTCTACCATAGCATCATGTGCCGCCAAAGATTCAAATTTATTTTCTGCCGTAATAAATGGGCGCCCGCTGAATTCGGCAATTTTCTCAGCTACTTTCACATCGTAACCTTCCGGAGTATTAAGTCCCGTTCCTACTGCAGTTCCTCCCAGGGCTAATTCCGATAGGTGGGCAAGGGTATTTTTCAGGGCTTTTAAGGCATGGTCCATTTGAGAAACATAACCGGAAAACTCATGTCCTAAAGTTAATGGAGTGGCATCCATGAAGTGAGTTCTACCGATTTTTACCACACCGGCAAACTTTTTGGCTTTTTCATCCAGGGTATTACGGAGTGTTTCTACTTTCGGAATGGTTTCTTCCACGATCATTTTATAAGCCGCTATGTGCATAGCGGTAGGAAAGGTGTCGTTGGAAGATTGTGATTTATTCACATCATCATTTGGGTGGATTTTCTTTTTTTCGTCGTTCAAAGAACCACCTAAAAGAACATGTGCACGATTAGCAACCACCTCATTTACGTTCATATTTGACTGTGTTCCCGATCCTGTTTGCCATACAACCAACGGGAACTGGTCATCAAGGTTGCCGGTGAGTATTTCATCACATACTTTTGCAATTATGTCTGCTTTGTCTTTTGGCAAAGCCCCTAATTCGTAATTGGTTATGGCGGCAGCCTTTTTCAAAATGGCAAAAGCCAGAATGATTTCCTTTGGCATTTTTGCGTGTTCACCACCAATTTTGAAATTGTCGCGTGAACGTTGCGTTTGCGCGCCCCAGTATTTATCGGCGGGTACTTTTACCTCGCCCATAGTATCTTTTTCAATTCTGTAATCCATAGAATTTGGTATTAATTTTTAAGATTTAATTCACTTTTCAAGCTTTACAAATTTAATCTCAGACTGATCGGGATAAAAATGACATCGGTCAAAATTACACTTTATTTTTACTGATAGCCTATCAGTACGGCTACAACAAGCGCCAGAGAACCAATCAACCACAGTTTGAACATTAAAGGAATTATAAATCGGAACCACCGATCATATGGAATACCTGCTATTCCCAAAATACCCATAAGCACCGCGTTGGTCGGAACAAGCATATTGGTAAACCCGTCGCCAAACTGGTAGGCCAGTACTGCTATTTGCCGGGAAACCCCAACCAGATCAGAAATCGGGGCCATGAGTGGCATGGTAACAAAAGCCTGACCGCTGCCTGAAGGAATAAAAAAGTTGAGCACACTTTGTATGAAGTACATGCCAACAGAGGCTATCTCGGGCCCTACTGTTTGAAGTGGAACGGCTAAACTATGTACAATGGTGTGAAGTACCTGTCCGTCTTCAAGTATCAGGGCAATAGATCTTGCAAAACCAATTAATAGCGCCGTATTGGTCAGTTCTGCAGCGCCATTCACAAACGCAATGGCCGCTTTGTTACTGTTAATCCTGGCAACGATCACCACAATAACAGCAAGCGCCAGAAACACTGCTCCAAGTTCATTAAGATACCAGCCCCAACCGGAAAGATTTGAAATCCCGTACACTATGAGTAAAACAGCAAAAAGTGTAAGGATCAAAACGAAGGAATGTAAACGGTTTAGCCTGGGGTAGTCCGTTTTATAATTTTTGTTGATGCTTTCTACCCCATGCATGAAGCTTTTTGTATCGTCTTGCTGAATGCGCTTACTGTATCTGGTAAGGTGCCACCATCCAACTAAAAAAAGGGGCAGGAAAAGGGCAAGCCTGTATTCAAAACCACTGGTAGGCTTTAATCCGGCCACCTCTTGAGCGATCATAACGGTAAATGGATTGATGGCCGCCACACCGTACCCAACGCCATAACCAACAACCATAATACCTACAGAGGCAATGGCATCGAGTTTCAATGCGGCTCCTAAAGCCAGCAATACCGGAACAAAAGGTAGGTATTCCTCTGCCATGCCAAGTGTGGAAGACCCCGCTGCAAAGACGAACATACCAATTGTGATTAGCAATCTGGGCTTATGGCCAAATTTCTCTAAAGTTTTGCCCAAAATGGCATCAATAGCTCCCGTTGATTTAATTACGGAAAGTGCGCCACCGATAATGAATATAAAAAATATGATGCCCTGACTATCGGCAAAAGCTCTTGGAAGCGCCAGAAACAGATGCCATATAGGCAGTGATTCCGAGTCTTCCACTTCATGATAAGTGCCGGGCGCCACTACTTCGTGCCCATGTTCTTCTATCGTGTTAAAGGTGCCTTTTGGAATTACATAGGTGATGATTTGAGCCAATACCATCATTCCAAAAAGCAGGATTAGTGTATTGGGTACTTTAAACTGAAATTTCCCTTTTTCTGACATGTTTATCCCATTAGTTCCTGTATGACCGCATCCAGCCGGGAAACGGCGCTAATTTTTATTTTATATTTTTTCTGATCTATGCCTTTTTGATTGAATTTCGAAATAAAAATTTGGTTGAAGCCCAGCTTTTCTGCTTCCGATATTCTGTTTTCTATTCGGTTTATGGCCCTCACCTCTCCTCCAAGGCCGATCTCAGCAGCAAAACATACTTTATCGTCAATGGCAATATCATTATATGAAGAAATCAGCGACATACATACCGATAAGTCAATGGCAGGGTCATCCACCCGAATACCACCGGCAATATTGAGAAACACATCCTGAGCGCCCATTCTAAATCCCGTTCTTTTTTCCAATACAGCCAAAAGCATATTGAGCCTTTTCAGGTCAAAACCCGTGGCGCTGCGCTGCGGTGTGCCATAGGTGGCCGGGCTTACCAGGGACTGTATTTCAACCAGTAGAGGTCGGTTCCCTTCAAGTGCAGCGCCGATGCTGACACCCGAAAGCTCGTGTTCCTTTTGTGAAATGAGTATTTCAGAAGGGTTGCTTACTTCCCTCAAACCCTGGGCAGACATTTCATAAATACCCAATTCGGATGTAGAGCCAAAACGGTTTTTAGTCGTGCGTAAAATTCTGTAAGAAAGGTGCCGGTCACCTTCAAACTGGATTACCGTGTCGACCATATGTTCCAAAACTTTTGGGCCTGCAATGGCGCCGTCTTTGGTGATGTGACCGATTAAAAATACAGGTACCTGTGTTTCTTTCGCGTACTTCATCAATTGGCCGGTGCATTCCCGAACTTGTGAAATACTTCCCGGTGCCGATTCCACACGTCCACTGTGCATGGTTTGAATAGAGTCAATAATCAGCAGTTCAGGGCTTACATCGCGGACCTGATCAAAAATGTCGTCCAGCGAGGTTTCGTTGAGTATGAAAAAGTTGTCGGAATGGTGGGGCATGCGTTCAGCCCTCATTTTCACTTGTGCTTTACTTTCTTCTCCCGATACATACAACACTTTTCGGTTAACAAGCTGCAATCCCAGTTCGAGTAAAAGAGTGGATTTTCCAATACCCGGTTCTCCGCCAATTAAAACCAATGAACCGGCCACCAGCCCACCACCTAGTACACGGTTGAGTTCCTGGTCGGGAATATTGGTTCGTTGTTCATTTTCAGATACAACTTCATGTAGTTTGATGGCCTTTTCTTTTCGAGCCTTCTTATCACTTCCTTGCCAACTGCTTTTTGCAGTATCATCTGCGATCACCTCTTCTAAATAAGTGTTCCATTCTCCACAGGAAGGACATTTACCCACCCATTTAGCTGACTGAGCGCCACAATTTTGACAGAAAAAGGCGGTTTTCTTCTTAGCCATTTTATATGTATAATTCTTCGTTCATAAATGGAACCAGTGCGAGTAATATCGCATGATGATAATAAGATGACCGGTCTATCAGGTCCCTGGTGAGTAACCCCACGGCGCCATTTTGTTGCTTTGAGTTTTTACTTCCGAATACCATGTCATCAGCGTGCCCTAATTCTACCCCTTCCCTTACAAGTTTTTCTACCTGGGGGGGTACAGTGAAAGAAGCCGTACGCGATTTTCCGGTAATTGATTTTGATAGAATAACCACCCAGGCGAAAGCTTCAAGGGTTTCGTTGTGGTTGTCTACGCCACCCTCAATACCTATCCAGAAGTCCGCATTGGGATGGTGTAACCTGGCGTTTTTTGCCCGGTTCAGCGCTCCCTGATAGGTTTCCTCATCAGACATCGGCTGATCCGATACGCCTGAAGGTAAGCTATGCCCCTCAACAGTAAAACTTATGTTTGGAAATACTTCTTTAAAACCGGTACTGGCGCACTGAATTTTAACTGGGTTGGCGGATGCCACGATTATTTTTTGTTGCATTGCTGGACATTAGGTTCGGACAAAAATAATGGAATTTGCTAATTATGGGCAACTTGGCGATCTGAATATGGCGCTTCACGAGAACCAATAAAAAGTTTCAATTCAAATTAGCTTATTTTTATTTCCATCTGATTTCATTGTTTTTTACCTTACAAGGTGAAACAATAAGATAATGGAAATAAAACAACAAAAGCTTGAAGAAAAGTATGACCCAATCAAAACGGATTTGACTGAAATGTTGGGTATCCGCTACCCGGTCATTATGGCGCCTATGTTTTTAGTCTCTAACGCCAAAATGGTAATTGCTGCTTCAAAGCAGGGCATAACCGGCGCCATACCTGCTTTGAATTATCGTACCAATGCACAGTTCAGACTGGCCCTTGACGAATTAACGGAAAAATGCGAAGGGCCTTATGGCATAAATCTGATAGCCAATAAATCGAATGTCAAACTTGAGGAGCAATTGGAAACCTGCCTGGAGTATAAAGTTCCTTACTTAATCACCTCTCTGGGCAACCCAAAAAAAATAATTGAACTTTGTCATGAACGCGGCATGAAAGTGTTCTGTGATGTGGTAGATGAAAAGTACGCACAAAAAGTGCAGGACCTGGGCGCTGATGCCCTTATTGCCGTAAATAGAGAGGCTGGAGGTCATGCCGGGAATATTCCTGCAAAAGAATTGATTCCATTATTAAAAAAGCATTGTTCCATTCCGGTCATTTCTGCCGGAGGAGTGGGAGATGGTGAAGGCTTGAAAGAAAAGCTCGAACTTGGCGCTTGTGGCATTTCCATGGGAAGCCCCTTCATAGCCACGCATGAAGCAGACGTATCGGATGATTATAAAAATGCTATTGTAGATTACGGTTCCAATGATATCGTAATGACCACCAAATTATCGGGAACCCCTTGTACGGTCATTAACACGCCGTATGTGCAAAAAACAGGCACCAAACAGAATTGGCTGGAGGCGCTTTTAAATAAGAATAAAAAGTTAAAAAAATTTGTGAAGATGCTCACCTTCTATCGCGGGATGAAAATGCTGGAAAAAGCAGCTATGAATACCACATACAAAACTGTTTGGTGCGCAGGACCTTCAATTGCGTATGTTACATCAATACAATCGGTTTCAGATGTGGTAGATAATTTGATTGGCGGTTATTGGGAAGTTTCGAGAAAGAAAGAAACCCATAAAGATGAGTAAATTAATAATAAGCGCTATTTGGAAGCTTTTGCCGTGGTTGCTTTTGGGCGCCATGGCGCTCGCTTTATACCTCACCAACCATTGGCCATTTGGCAAAAATGAGGGGTCTAATCAGGACAGAATAGTGAAAGAAAGCATTCTGATAAAAGTTGAAAGAATCGGCAAGCTTGAGCTTATAAAGCATCATTTTAAAGAAGTGCTTGAGTTTCAGCGCCTGAGCAGTGGTAAAATTAAAACTTCCACATCACTAGGCACATATGATTTTGACCCGGACTTAAGTTTGTTGATGGTTGCGACAGGAGAAGCTGTGGGCTGCATTGATTTGGCAAGAATGACCGATAACGACATACGGATAAACGGAGATACCATTGAGGTCTTTATTCCCGCCGCCGAGCTTTGTTATCATAAGCTCAACAATGAAGAAACACGAATCATCGAATTTGACCGGAAAGGGTGGTACAGTCGGTTATTTCCTGATGATCAAAGTGAAAAGGCCTTTTTCCAGCAAGCATATCGCGAGGCGGAGGCCCACATCAAAGAGGCTGCTTTGCAATCCAATATCCTGGATCAGACCGAATCTGCAGCCGAAGAGATGCTCACTGAAATGTTTTCTTTCATCTCAGAAAAGAAAGTAAGGGTTTTCATTCGACATAATGAATTTTTGCGCAATGAAGACTTTAACCAAGTCGATTGATCACACCCCAAACCAATGCAGACTCGTACCCCTTAACTGTAAGAAATCTTGCTACTTTGGTTTTTTGATTTAAAAGGTCTTCGTTTTTATACTGCTCAAACTTATTTTGCGCAAGCTCTTCCAGTGTTTCCAGATATGCCTGTCCTTCGATTTCATTTAAACCAAGTTCGATTAAATCATTAGAAAGACCTTTGTTTTTAAGTTCGCGCTTGATTTTAAGCTTGCCCCATTTCTTTAAACGGAACTTGCTACCTGCAAAACTCTTCGCGAATCTTTCTTCGTTTAAAAAATCTTCTTCCTGTAGTAAATTGACCATATAATCTATCTCTTGCTGAGATAGTTCAAGATTGGCTAGTTTTTCCCGCACTTCGATCTCCGCTCTGTCACGGTACGCACAATAATTAGCCATCCTTCTTTTGGTCTTTTTCAACAATTGCTCATTCATAGGCTTGTGGTTTGTGTTGTAAAAAGACAAAAAATAGAATCTCCGTACAAAGATAAAAAAATGGAAAAATAACTGCTAAAAACTTGAGAAGTTATTTATCAGGATTTCACTTGCGTTATATAAAGAACTTCATTTCATTATATTTAGCCATTTATTGTACTAAACAATGTATTAGTAGATAAATATACAAAAAGATAATACAACGTTTACTTTATCGATATAATTTCTGATGCATCAAATTGTTGTAAATATTGACCGGGAAATATCATAAAAATGGCGGAGTGGTAACCGATTCACAAAAATGACACCTGTTCCAACCTTTTTGCCACAGGATAAATCATTTTTTTACCTATCTGTTATAAAGCGCTGAAGACTATGGGAAAAATAAAGAATTGAAGCAAATTAACGATTATCGGAAGGCGATTTTTGCGTCAATGGCAGGAAACCTTGACACTTCTAAACATTACATGTGTCATAGGTTCCTGCATAATGTACTCTAACAAATGCCTTTTGCTATGGCAGTCTCCTTAATGGAAGCAACAATTTCTTCAATGGAAAGTGTCATGCCATTATACATCACATCGAAGATTAATTCATTGGGTTTTCCTTTTTCAAAAAAGTGTCGCAGCGCTTCCCTTTTCTTATCAATTTCATTGATTCTTCTTTCTGCCTCTGTAAGAGGAATTTCATATTTGCGACTTATTACATTGACCCTATAATCCAAAGGGGCATAGATCCTAACATGCAATGATTTTTTGATGTCATGACAAATTGAAACCCCACCACGACCCAAAATGATTCGGTGTCCTTCTTCCGCCATACTTCTTATGTAAGCGCCAATGGTCTTTTTTACTTTTATATCACCCGGATAATACTTATGAGTATAGCTTCTGAGAATTTCATTCAGGAGCCCACTGTCACCACGGCTCGCAATATCTGTAATTAGCTCGGTCTCTACATTTAATGAACGAGCCGATTCGGCAAAAATCTCCTTACCCACCCATGTCCAGTTATTAGTAGTATGCTGCGATTGCTCACGTGCATTGAGCGCCTCTGCTAATTTTTCTGTGATTTTTTTAGCAGGGCATCCATATTGACGCGAAATCGTTATCACCGGACCATAATCTTCCGGTCTTTTCTTTACTTTTGGAGGCTCCTTGCTCAGGCGCTTCTCCATGTATTTACTTAGGGTATCATTCATAGCACTAGATTTTTATTGAAATAAGCGGACTTTGTAGTTTATTTAACTAACAAGTCCTCACTTATATGTACTACAAACGATGAATAAAAGATTCGTGCCCGATCACAATTTTTGCATTTTTCACCTTAAATGATTTGAAGTCACTGTTTTCGACTCCACGACATTGTTTTTGTAGAAGAAGGGTCGTTTTGCCAAAGTGATAGGGCGAGACTGTTCCCCTTTGGGGTAATGCGGCAGTTATATGTCACTCCGTTTTCCGGCCAATAAAGAATGCCTCCTTCCCATGATTTGTTTTCGGCATTATAAACCATATCTTCAATGATTTTCAGGCCTTTTATAGGCAGGTTTCTCATTTTTGCGTTAGGATTGTTTTTATCCAGAACCGGTTTGCCCGTAGCATCAGTTGCATTTTCCAACCATACGATCCTACCAGTGGCCTTTTCGCCAAGCCGGTCTATTTTAACCAAATATTTGTTGTCCCCGGTTTTCCAGATGCCTGAAATGCTGTTTTGGGCAAATGTCGCTGTTGTACCTGATAGTATAAAAGCGAAACAATAAATTAAAAGCGTTTTCATCATAAAAAATTTAAGTAATACACAGCTAAAATCCTGCCAATTATTGGGTGTAGTCAAAACGTATCGTAGAATACGCTATACCGAACTGCGATGGCAGTTTGATGTGTGGAAAAATGGTTATTACAGTCATTTTAATGATTGCCATATGATGGATGGCATGCTCGATGTTATATGAAAGCTCCCTGAAATAGGACGATTTTATTTTTAGTGTAGTATCTTCATTTTCAGAATAACCGGCGGCTAAAATCAGTTCCTTGTCCATAGGCTTTGTAGCCAGCCAACGTTGTAATTCCACGATTTTATTTAAGACCAAATCTCTGTTTTGTTCCAAAAAGGGATCGTGGGCCCGGTTATCGTAAGATACTACTGATTTTGAATACCCCGAGGCCAAAACATCAAAAAATTCAATTATATGGCGTACGTGTTTACCAATGGTATTACCTGAAAGCATGTTTAAAGAATTAATATATTCTTCATCTGACAGTTGAAGGGTTAATTCTTTTAATTGTTCTAGGATATTTTGACTTGCCTGATATAACTGGTTCATTCAAATGTCTTTTGATTTAAAAATATTGGTACCACAAAAAAAATTTGTCGCGTTACCGCCAATAGTTAACTTTTAATACGACAAGTTTACTTTTTTATTACAATTGCACTAGTTTGCCAATGCTGTTTAGCGATCTAAATAGATGACATTATCCAAAAAACTAAGTCTCAAAATACAAAAAGTATTCAAATATGAGTACTGGCATTATCTCATTTTTTATACACCCATGTTCTTTTACGGGGCCTATTTGGCATTAAAAGCCCGTTCAATAATGTACTTTTCCGCAGTCAATTCTGCGTTTAAATACGGTGGAGTGATGGGGGATTCGAAATCGAAAGCGCTAGAAATGATTCCGGAAAAATATCTGCCTGATATGATGGTGATAGATTTAGAAGCGGAAGAATGGAAGAATGAAATATCGGAATTACCATTGAAATATCCCATGATCGCAAAGCCCGATATAGGTGAACGAGGTACAAATGTAGAAAAGATAGACGATCAAAAAGGACTGTACAACTACATGTACCGTATGCAATGTGGGAAGGTCATATTACAGGAATATATTGATTTACCATTGGAACTCGGAGTTTTATATTACCGCTTTCCGGATCAGAAAAGCGGTAATATTTCATCTGTCGTTCAAAAATCATTTTTAAAAGTAACAGGTGACAATGTAAAAACCGTAGAAGAATTACTTGCTGGAAATATCAGGGCCTACGACAAAATAGAATATTTCAGAAAGAAGTATGGCGAATCTCTCAAAAAAATACCGGCAAGTGGTGAAGAATTAGTGATGGAACCTATTGGTAATCACTGCAGGGGCACGAAATTCATTAACGGGAATCACTTGATCAATGAAAATTTGATAGAAGTATTTGACGAAATCACCAAAAACATGACGGGTTATTGCTACGGCCGGTTTGATATTAAAGTTAAAAGCCTTAAAAATCTTTACGAAGGAAATGGCATTAAGGTGCTTGAATTAAATGGCGTCAGTTCGGAACCTGCCCATATTTATGACCCGGACATGAACCTTATCCAGGCCTATAAAGATGTAGCGCAGCATATGAAAATCATTTACGAAATATCTCAGGCAAACCATAAAAAGGGCATTAGCTACAGCCGTTCATGGCCATTTATAAAAGACCTTTATTGTCATATAAGACAGTAAAACTAATGGCCACTAATTACTTCCAATTTAAACACCACCGGAAGATGGTCGCTATAACCTCCTAAGTAAACAGGCCCCTGATAACTTCGGTACGGTCTGGTCAGCCTATTGTCCAGTAACCATTCCTGACCGTATATTTCACTGTATTTCCAATGTAACTTTTGTTTAATATTCTTAGGCTGAGCCAATACGACCTGATCAAAAAGTTGCCAGCCTCCGAAATTACCGTCTTTATGATAGATGGTTCCTTCCACCTTACTATTGTTTGCAATTGAAGTATGGTGATAATCATAATTTTCTGACAAAAAGCGAAATAAACTTTTAAGGCTTAAATCTTCGGGAGTATCATTAAAATCGCCCATGATAAGCAGGTTGGTGGCCGGTAAAGAATCACGTAGCGCCACTATTGATTTCTTCAATGTTTCGGATGCTTGTGATCGAAGTGCCGAAGTTTTAATTTTTCCTCCCCAGCGCGAAGGCCAGTGATTTACCATTATCAAAACAGGGATTTCATTTGTGATCATTCCTTTAACGGCAAGAATGTCCCTGGTTTTATTGTCATTCGGCAATGCCACAGATATAGAACGATGCCATTGGTATTGAAAACGACTCGCTTTAAAAAGAAGCGCTACATCAATTCCCCGTTCATCCTTAGAATCTTCATGAACAATGCGATAATCGTATTTTTTCAAAGAAGTTTTTGATACAAGGTCAATTAAGACGTTCCGGTTTTCAATTTCACAAAGTCCTATTATTGACAGTCCGTTCCATTGACCTGCGTTGGTTAGTACCTGACTTATTCTTTTCAATTTGGCCCAATATCGATAGGAGTTCCATGATTTCGAACCTAAAGGGGTGAAGTCATCATCGCGAAAATCAGGGTGGTTTATAGTGTCAAATAGGTTTTCAACGTTGTAAAAGGCTCCCGTGAATTCACTTTCTGTTTTAACATTTTGAGTAAATGCTTTATAAGATTGAAAAGAACAAGATAAGAGCCCCGCGATTAACCAGATTGCCTTTCTCATAGTCTGTTTTTTTGCATATCAAAATCAGAAAAAAGATAATAAGTTCAAATATAGTTAACAATTAAATAACCAAACCACACATCCTTTCTAGTACAAAAAACGTAAATTTGTTATGAATGCATACTATTTTTTACCGTCATGATCAAAGCTCAACCGAAGTACTTTCAAGATTTCATTTTTGTACGATTATCCCGATTACCTTTCCTACAGGCCTCTAAGTTAATGAATTGGTTACCGGAAACCAGTTTTTTTTCACTTGCTATCAACGGTGAGGTGGCCGATGATTGCATCGACTACGCGGAGTACGAATACTGGTTTGAGAATGAATCAAATTCCATTAATTATACCCTACAGGATAATATCATCTAGTCATAACGAGGAAAGGAAAATAAGCCTTTTATTTCATACAGACTAGCTGATTTTTTGATTGCAGTTTTTTAACTTCACCATTATGGTTAAGGCGCTACATGCATTGAAGCAGCTTAACATTATGTTTAACCGAACAAATCCCAATCACAATGAAGATAGGAGTTATATTATCAGGCAACGGTGTTTATGACGGCAGTGAAATCCACGAGGCAGTTTTTACGTTATTAGCTATCGCCGAGCACAAGGCAGAATATAGCATATACGCCCCTGATATCGAACAGCATCATGTCATTAATCACGTGACCGGTGAAGAAATGCCAGAAGCCAGAAATGTGCTGGTTGAGTCGGCCAGAATAGCCAGGGGGCAAATTCAACCATTAAGTGAATTTAATATTGGAGAAATGGATGCATTGGTACTGCCTGGTGGTTTTGGCGCCGCCAAAAATTTAACTAAATGGGCTTTTTCGGGGCCGGAGGGAGACATTTTGCAGGAGGTTGCCGATGCGATTAAAAGTACGATAGAGGCCCAAAAACCTGTTGTAGGGCTATGTATGGGGCCAACGGTAATAGCTAAGGCTCTTGAAGGGACTACTATTCAACCAACACTCACTGTAGGCAGTACAGAAGACTCCTCACCTTACGATATTGCCGCGATCAGTGCCGGTATGGAACAGGCAGGAGCCGTGGCGGTAATGAAAAAAGTGGATGAAATTTCCATAGACCAAAAAAATAAGATTATTACCGCACCGTGCTATATGATGGAGGCAAACATTCTCGACATACGCAACAATATAAAATCAGCTATTGACGCTTTATTTGATATGTTAAGTTAAGTCATTGACAAAAAAAGAGGCTGAATTTCCGCCTCTTTTCATTTTATTGTTATTCGAGTGTCATTTATACCTCGATCACTTCGCCCATTTTATTCATAAATTCATATTCTGTTAGTCCAAGAGATGAATCCTGAACGATACCAATCCATCTTTTGTATTTAAAAAACCATTTCACGCGTTTAGAAATAAATCCTTTTGTGAAATAGGCATATAAGTATGGATGAACGGTCAAGGTGATATCTTTTTCATTTTGTTTTTCCACAAGGAAATTAATATCGCGTTCAATGTGATCAGAAATGATTATGGTAGGCGCTACTTTACCTGAGCCACCGCAATTGGGGCAGATTTCCATCGTTTTGATGTTCAGTTCTGGCCGAACACGCTGCCTGGTAATCTGCATTAAACCAAATTTGGAAAGCGGCAAAATCGTGTATTTTGAGCGGTCGGCACTCATGAACTCCTTCATCTTATTATTAACCATGCGCTTATTATCGGCTTTGCGCATATCAATGAAATCGATCACAATGATGCCACCCATATCTCGAAGTTGAAGCTGACGTGCAATTTCCTGCGCGGCTTCCAAATTTGTTTTTAAGGCAGTGGTTTCCTGGTCTTTTTCGTCATTCGATTTATTACCGCTATTTACATCAATTACATGAAGCGCTTCGGTGTGCTCAATGATCAGATATCCGCCATTGGGCAGGCTTACCGATTTTCCGAAAAGAGATTTAAGCTGTTTTTCAATGCCATAGGCTTCGAAAATCTTGGCTTTGCCATTATATCGTTTAACGATACGCTCTTTATCCGGCGCAATTTCGCGAATGAAATTTTTAATTTCCTCAAAAGCGGTACGTTCATCCACCACAATGCTGTCGTACGATTCGTTCAGTACATCACGCAGCAATGCAGATACCCGACCTACTTCACCAATTACTTTTTCCCTTGGTTTTGCCGATTTTAGCTTTTGAGCCCCTTCTTTCCATTTGTTAAGAAGGTTTCTCAAGTCTTTATCAAGTTCTGCTACTTCTTTTTTCTCGGCAACGGTACGGATAATAATTCCGAACCCTTCCGGTTTAATGGATGAAATAAGACGTGCTAACCGCTTCCTTTCGTCACTATTGGTGATTTTTTTGGAGATGTTCACCGCATTGGAGAAAGGAACTAATATAAGATACCGACCTGCAATAGACAACTCACATGACAGGCGCGGCCCTTTCGTAGAGATAGGCTCCTTTACTATCTGGACCAGAATTTGTTGGTTTCTGGATAAAACCTGATTTATTTTACCGAGCTTGTTGATGTCAGGCTCCATTTTGAACTTTTTCAAAAGTGGAGAAACATTTCGTCCTGACATCACCTGCTTGGTGAATTTGTTCAACGAACTTACCTGAGGACCGAGATCAAGATAGTGAAGAAAGGCATCTTTCTCGTATCCTACATCGATAAAGGCGGCATTCAATCCGGGAACTACTTTTTTTACAATCCCCAGATATATATCACCTACAGTAAATTTATTGGCCTCTTCTTCGTTGTGAAACTCTAATAGGCTCTTATCTCTTAAAAGGGCTATGCGACCACCTTGTTGAGTTGAATTAATAACTAATTCATTACTCAAAACTTTAAAAATTTAATGGTCCTACAATGTTTACCCTTATTTATATCTTAAAAAAGTAAGAAGAAGTAATGGCTTACTTCTTCTTGTGTCTGTTTTTTCTCAATCGCTTCTTTCTTTTGTGAGTAGCGATCTTATGTCGTTTTCTTTTTTTACCGCAAGGCATAATTAATTTTTTTTAGTTATCAATAAACTTTAAATAATTATCAGCTGCAGCTTGTAATTCTGGTTCCGAAGATCCCTTCTTAACCATATCAAACTGTCTTTTCGCTTCATCTTTTTTTCCTGACTGCAAATAGGCATAGCCCATATACAACCTCCCCTCCCAATGCTTCGGGTCCAGTTCAATCAAGCGTTCAAATCGCTCAATAGCTTTGTCAAACTGATTTGATGTGATAGAAAGTACTCCTAAATTGATAAGAGCCGTTTTATTGTTCGGGTCTTCCTGAATTACTTCCCTCAAAATCATAACCCCTTTCATGGGGTCTTGACCTCCAACGTAGGTCATTGCCAGGTTTGCTTTTGCATCCAGCTGGTCAGGGTTCATTTCCAATACCGCCTGGTAAAGCGTCTGGGCTTTGGCTTTCAATGTCGCAGCATCTTCTTCATGAAGGGCAAAATTAAGCGCCTTCAGATATGCATCAGCCGCTGCAAGTGTTGTGGCCTCGTCTTTCAAAAAGCTGGCTACCAGTTCCTTATAATATGCGGAACTGTCAAAAAGGCTGTATTTTCTGAATAATCCAGCTAAAGAGTCTGCAAATATAATGCTTTTTTCCTGATTTTGACTACTTTTCAATAAAGTCCTTAATTCATCAACCTGCTTTTCCTGCTCCTCTGTGAGGGAAAAATCATGTTGATGATCTTCGGTTATCGTTTCTGCGGTTGGTTCGCTGGATGTTTCGGCATTTTCCTGCACCCCTTCAGAGGCTAATTCCGCTTCATTTTCCACCACAACCCTCGGCAGAGCATACAGCGCAGCTATGGCAGCAATAGCAAGTACAATTAGAAGTATTCTGGTTTTTGTCATACAAATTGCCTGCTCTTACGACACAAGCTTTAATTAATTTTATTGCTGACTTTGATTTTTTCGACAAACACCTTTGAAGGCTTGAAGCTCGGCACAAAATGCTCATCAATCACAATGGCCGTGTTTTTTGAGATGTTCCGGGCAATTTTTCGAGCCCTCTTTTTATTCACGAAACTCCCGAAGCCTCTGATATAAATATTTTCACCTTCTGCCATTGAGTTTTTTACAACACTTAAAAATGCTTCTACCGTTTCTTGTACGTCAGTTTTATCAATTCCGGTTTGGTCAGAAATCTGAGCTATAACTTCAGCTTTAGTCACTTTATTATTTCTTTAAATTTTCTATAAAATTCTAATTATCAATAATTTTGAGGTGCAAATTTATATACTCTGTTTTAATTTTAAAATAAAATCCCATATTTGATTTGAAATCAATGTATAACAGCTTTCGAAATACGATAATAGAATGGTATGTCCTGAATAAAAGGGATTTGCCCTGGCGAAAATCAGGCGATCCGTATAAAATTTGGTTATCTGAAATAATTCTTCAGCAAACCCGGGTAGTTCAGGGCACTCCATATTACTACAAATTTATCGAAGCTTTTCCAACAATTTTTGATCTGGCCAGGGCCAATGAAGAAGAAGTCTTACGTCTTTGGCAAGGGCTCGGATATTATTCTCGAGCAAGAAATCTGCATAAGTGTGCTAAAGTTGTATTGGAAAATTTTGAGGGGGTGTTTCCTGGAGAGTATGTTGAACTAACCAGGTTGCCCGGAATTGGCCCTTACACTGCCGCAGCCTTAGCCTCTATTGCGTTTAAAATACCGAAACCAGTTGTTGATGGGAATGTACAAAGGGTGCTTTCACGGTATTTTGGAATACATGATGATGTATCCAGCCCAAGAACGGTAAAGAAGATGTATGAGCTTTCTGAGAATTTGATTGACCAGGAGCAACCCGATTTGTACAATCAGGGGATCATGGAATTTGGCGCGTTGCATTGCACACCGAAAAAACCACTTTGTAAAAAATGCCCGTTGATTTCCACATGTTTTGCTTATGAAAATGGCAAAGTGGAGGTTCTTCCTGTAAAATTGAAAAAAGTGAAAAAGAAAATCCGACATTTCCACTATCAGGTTTTTAAAACAGATAATGAAATTGCATTGAAACGGCGAATAAAAGGAGATATATGGCAAGGCCTTTACGATTTTCACTTGTTGGAAAATAATGAAAAGTATGAGGTGACTACAATTTTGGAAAAACTTAACCTTGATCCAGCCCGGATGACCATAAAAGGTGATCAATGGACCATAAAACATATTTTGACCCATCAGAATATATTTGCCCATTTTTTGCAGATTGAAATTGACCAGGAGGTCAAAAAAGTGCTCGAAAGTGCTGGAATGCGCTTTTTTAATTATGAAAAGGTACGCCAGCTTCCCAAGCCAATATTGATTGACAATTATTTGCATGACGAAATATTTTGATTAGTTTTAGAAAACATTCATAAATTTGCAAATCTGAAAAGAAGTTTATTAAATGGCTGGAATCAATAAAGTAATTCTTATAGGTAATCTTGGAGCTGATCCTGAGGTGCGTCATCTGAGCAATGGTTCCGTTGTGGCCAATTTCAATATGGCTACTTCCGAAAGTTATACCACCAAAAATGGTGAAAAAGTGACACAAACTGAATGGCACCGTATTGAGCTTTGGGATGGCCTGGCAAAAATAGCTGAACAGTACCTTAAAAAAGGCCGCACCGTTTACATAGAAGGCAAACTGAAAACCG
>DNTA01000276.1 GCA_003500135.1 Cytophagales bacterium
AAAGTGATCAGGCCTTGGTAACAACAAATATATACTTAACTAAAAACAAGTATATATAAAAATGAAGTTAAGTATATACTTATTGTAGGATAAGTATATATATTATCTCAGAAAAGTATATATTTAATTTAATACAAGTATATATTTGTTTTCATAAAAGTATATACTTAAATTAAATAAAGTATATATTTGAACTGAATAAAGTATATATTTGAATCAAATAAAGTATATATAAAAATTTCTATTCCTCAGAGAGGTCGACCTAAAGGGCTGTTTAAAACTGTAATTGTCATTAGGAACATCTATTGAAGACGGACGATCCCGTGTTAAAGGTTTCGATGAAGCATAGACTTAATATATGTTTTGGGAGCGTACTCAGCAGCCAATGATAAATGACATCTTAATGCATCCGGTCACCTCTCAGCTCCAGGCGCTTCATGATCCCAGCTTCGGCGTTGAGGTACTCCTGCCATCTCTGCTTTACCTTATCTTCCGGCCAATAGGTTTTGGCCAGGTCGATGAAGTTGACATAATGCGTGGCCTCGGAAATCATTAAATCGCGATAGAATGTCTTCAGGTGTGGGTCTTCAAGCCCCTCGGACAATACGCGGAACCGCTCACAGCTTCGTGCTTCGATCAGCGCGTTGACCAGGCATTCTTCCATCAGCCGTTGTTCCTTTGAGCCTCCTTTTTGCTTTACCTGCATCAGGGCTTTTACATATTCATCAGTGCGAGGCCGGCCCAGAACGTACCCTCTCTTTTTCAATTCCTTCAACACCATTCTGAAGTGGCCCCATTCTTCTGCCACTACGGGTGTCAGTACTTCCACTACTTTTGGGTATTCGGAAAAAGTAACGATCATTGAAATACAGGAGGAGGCTGCTTTTTGTTCACAGTACGCGTGATCCACCAGTATTTCTTCAGTACTCTTTTCAGCCAGGTTTATCCACCTGGGGTCTGTGGGTAGTTTAAGGCCAAGCATGTATCAAATATATGGGTTAATCAAAAAACATCCAGCCAATTCCCAGTGAAATAAATCCCGGTGTGCCAGGGTAATATGGCGTAGTAAAATATCCACCATTGGGTGGCTGGTTGATATTCTCAAATTTTATAAAGGCGTCGAAGCTGTCGATTCTGAAGTTTACATAAGCATCGAGCAGCAGGTATTCGGGAATTACAAACTCGTCCTGCAGGTAGAATTGCTGGAGTACCGGATCATATGCTTTGGCATAATAGTCGGTTTTGTAGTGCCCTTCAACTCCGATCTGAACTTCCAGTTTGCCATCGAACAGGATGTTATAATAATAAAGGCGCCCGTTCACAAATATTTCCGGTATCCGAAAGGTATTGATGGCCTCGGAGTCGCCGGTCAGCTGCGTATAAATACCTTCGCCTTCGAGGTGGAACTTGCCCACCTGAAAGTGTACATCGAGCCCGGGAGATAGTATCTGTACTGCACCACCGGTTTGCTGTGGGGTGATCTCATTGTCGAGGTATATGTTATTGACCACGTTGCTCAGGGTAAGCTTTGGGGCGATCTTTTGTTTGCCCAATGGAAATATGGCCTGTCCTTTCAATTGGTCCGCATTAACATTATTGAAACTGTTTTCCCAGAAATGATGATTGCTGTAGTGCCTGTTAAATATATATCCCGGTTTGCTACTCGACCTGGTATAACTGGCTTCAAGGAATTTGCCTTTGTAGTTGGCATGAAACCGGTAGGCATTTCCTGTCACATAAGACCCTTCTGCTTTGAGTTTTCTCGTTTTACCAATATCGTAATCGAGATAAAACCCAGCGTATAATTCATCATCTACATTTGTTTTGGGCAGGTGGTTTTGAATAAAGTCCAGGTAACGGTATTTCAGGTAAAAATTGTAGTGGAAATTTCCGATATCCCCCTTTATACCTCCTTCATTATTGATTTCCGTGAATTTTGCCGATCGGTTTGTGCTATCGGGATTAATAAGAATCGGTCCGTAGAATTGCTCATAAAATTCAATGTCACCGGAGTTAGCGCCCGAACGTAGGGGGATATCATCGAAAAAGTTTCTGTATTGGGCATAGTAAAAGTCGTAGTACACCTGTACCAGCTCATCGAGTTTATAGTGGCTGTAGAGGTGGCTCGATAACCTGAAGTCCATCGACTCTGCATTTTGCAGGTTCGGATTGGCCGTATTGTCATCGAAATAGTCAGGTAATACCGTTGTGGAATCCGTTTTAACCCCGCCACTTTCCTGCACTTCGTGCTTATTTCTGGCAAAATATCCCATTAAGGCAAATTTGCCGTTTTGCGAAATGTAGTGTGAGTGGAAATAATAGGCTGTGGCTACCGTTTGCCGGTCGTTCCTTCCCGACGAGCCGATCTGTTTTTCCGTACCAATACGCCGGTAGAAAAAGCCCACATTCCAAAAAGGGTTGACGTTGCGTGTAAGGTTGACCTCGGTAACATTTCTCCTTTGTCCGCCAAATACGGCATTGATCTTTGAATACGGGCTTTTGGAATCGTAGTATTTAACATCTTCAGGGTTAATGTGAAAGGGCGCGTAAGCATTAAAACCGGTTTTGGCGCCGAAATTCACATCCGGCGTAAAAAATACCGGCTCCATGGCCGTACCGATATTGCCGAGGTTCTGAAATTTTCTTCTGGAGGCTTCTACCCAGGTATACTCGTGCAATTCCCCGATTGCCGTGTCGACATTGGAAAGTGAATAATCGTTGTGCTTGATCCGGTCGTAGGTGGTATAAAAGGTGGTATGGGGCCCATAAACCATCTCGGTGGTGTCGTCGAGTACCTGTGCGAAAGCGGCCGTCTGCACCGCCCACAACAAGATAAATGAAAAAAATCGTAAAGTCCTCAAAACTCCGTCCACCCTTTAAATTTTGGCGATTATAGTATCAATTAATCTTTTCTCAAAGTTTTCCTTTTGATTTAACAGCACTTGTCGTGCCGGAAGATAGCAAATAGGCCACTTTTTAACCGCCTCGGGCCACTCACTCTGCAAACGCATCATATCTTTTTCTGTTGTGATAATTGAAAAACTACCGTGATTGCCTTTTTTTTCTCGCAGCCACAGTTCGATGTTTTCAATATCCTTCCGGGAAAAATTGTGGTGATCGGGGTATTTTAAATGTCCGATTACCCTGGTTTTTTGCTTCAGGTGTTCCAGCATATCTTTTGGGTCGGCAATACCTGTTATTACCAGTGCATTTTCCGGAAAAGCAGTGTTTTCACCTTTTATCCCTACAAGTTGGTCGTATTTCCAGCCCGTCCAAGAAATTATCGTATCGGCGGTAGTGTATCGCTTAATTGCCTTTACCTGGTCTTCCATTGCAGTCTGGCCGAGACTTGTAGGGCATTTGGTCATAAACACCATATCGGCCCGCTTTGCGCCATATCTCGATTCGCGCAACCTGCCTGAAGGCAAAACAGTATCGTTGTAAAAAGGCTGGCTAAAGGCAGAAAGCAGAATGTTCAGTTGCCGGTCGATATAGCGGTGCTGATAGGCATCATCGAGGAGAAGCACCTGTATATCCGGGTACATTTCCTTTAGTTTTTGCGCTCCTTGCACACGATCTTCGCAAACAAACACTTTTATGGAACCTTTGAATTTTCTACAGATCTGCAAGGGTTCATCACCTGTCATTGAACTGTTGTCGGTAGCCTTAACTTCCAGGAAACCTTTTGTTTTCCGGCCATAACCCCGGCTGAGCACGGCCATCTTGAATTTTGGCGATAATATATGGATCAACATTTCCGTTACCGGTGTTTTACCCGTACCACCAACACGCAGGTTGCCCACATTAATCACAAATAAATTTGGAATTGTATGAACTTTTAGCCACCCTGCATCGAACAGGCGGTTGCGCACATACATGACAAATTGGTAGATTAATGATAAGGGGAAGAGCAAAATGTTGATAAATCCCATACCTTTGCATCACAAAATCCGGGTGCAAATATCAGGATAATAAATGAATTGAACGCAACCTTTTGTGCCCTTAATTGATTTACTGTCGATAAAGGTATCATTTATGAAAATTAAAGAGCTAACCTCATACCTGGAATCATTTGCTCCGGTAGCTTATCAGGAAAGCTATGACAACAGCGGCCTGATTGTGGGCGACGCGAATAAAGACATCACCGGGGCGCTGATCACGCTCGATGTAAATGAGTTAGTGCTGGACGAGGCCGTTTCAACGGGGTGCAACCTCATTGTAGCGCACCATCCCATTATTTTTAAAGGTTTAAAAAGGCTGACGGGAAAAAGCTATGTAGAGCGCACCGTGATGGCCGCCATCAAGAATGACGTGGCCATTTACGCCATTCACACCAACCTGGACAACGTGCATACGGGTGTGAACCGGAAGATCAGTGAATTGCTTGAATTGAGCAATACCAGGGTACTGGTGCCCAAAAATGAAACGCTGGGCAAGCTTACTACTTTTATTCCTTCCGATAAAACGGAGGAAGTGCTGTCCGCCATTCATGAAGCCGGCGCAGGGTCTATCGGCGATTATGATTCCTGTAGCTTTCGGGTGGCTGGTACAGGCGCATTCCGGCCCAATGAATCAGCTGATCCCTATATCGGTTCGGCAAATGAATTGGAAAAAGTGGAAGAAGACCGCGTAGAATTGATATTTCCCTTACCAATTCAGCAGAGGGTAATATCAGCACTTAAAAAGGCGCATCCATATGAAGAGGTGGCCTTTTATCTTCATGTACTGGAAAACGAAAATCCGGAGGTAGGCTCAGGTATGATCGGTAATCTTCCCTGGGAAATGGAAGGTAAGGCATTTATTCCCTACTTAAAGGAAAAAATGAACCTTGAAGTGGTGAGGTCGACTTTTTTTATTAAAAGATCAATTAAAAAAGTAGCAGTTTGCGGAGGCTCGGGAAGTTTTTTGCTTAAAGCGGCCATAGCGGCCGGTGCAGACGCTTTTGTGTCAGCGGATTTCAAATATCACGAGTTTTTTGATGCCGATGGCAAGATATTAATTGCCGATATAGGGCATTATGAAAGCGAAGTTTACACAAAAGATTTAATTTATGCGCTATTAAGTGAAAAATTTTCTAATATTGCACTCCGTTTGTCAAAGGTAAATACGAATCCAATACATTACGCATAGTTAATGGAAAAATCAATAGTTCAAAAGATCGAAGCGCTTGTAAAGCTTCAAAAAATCGATTCAGAACTCGACGAAATCAAAAAAGTTAGAGGAGCCCTACCTGAGGAAGTTAGTGATCTCGAAGATGAAATCGAGGGCTATAAGACCAGGATTGAAAAGTTTGAAGGGGAAATAGGAGCTCAGAACGAAGAGATCGAGTCGAATAAGGTGGCCATCAACAATGCTGAAAAGCTCATTAAAAAGTATGAGGAGCAGCAAATGAATGTTCGCAACAACCGCGAATATGATGCCATCACCAAGGAAGTAGAGCTGCAACAACTCGAAATTCAAATTTCAGAAAAACGCATTAAAGAGGCAGCAGCCAGGATAGATGCTAAAAAAGAAGAGATAGAAGCGACCGTTGAGACTCAGAAAGAGCGTCAGAAAGACCTCGAAAGCAAAAAGAAAGAGCTTGATAATATCGTTTCGGAAAGTGAGGAAGAAGAAAAAGCATTAATGGCAAGTCGTGAAAAGGCGACTAAAAATGTGGAAGAAAGACTTTACAAGTCTTACCAAAAAATCCGCAAGAATGCCCGCAATGGTCTCGCTGTTGTGAATGTTAAGCGTAATGCCTGCGGTGGCTGCTTCAATGTAGTGCCCCCACAAAGACAGGCTGAGGTACGTGAGAAAAAGAAAATTATCGTTTGCGAGCATTGTGGAAGGATCTTTGCCGATGTGGAAGATCTGCCGGTAGAAGAAGAGAAGCCGAAGAAATCGAGAAGAACGGTTAAGAAACGCTCATAAAGGCCCATGCCTTTGCGATGTATGATATGTAAGTTAAAGGTGAATCTTGGGGTTCACCTTTTTTTGTGGTACGCCTGCTGCCTGCCCCCCGTGGCGCTTACAGCACAATCGCCTGATGTGCTTGAACACTGGCAAAACCTGCAACTCAGGAACATGAGTGACGAAATAGAGCAAAATGCCACTAATTGGCCCAGGGAGAGGTATTGGCAGTACCGCCTGCTCCATGCAGGTACCCTCGCTCTTTTACACCCGTCTGAAAAGAACTATGAGAACTTCGACTGGGTTCGTGCTAACTTCAAAAAGGAAGATGTTGACGCAGCGCTTGAATCATTTGCCAAATTGGAAGGCGCTTTATTGGAACTGGCCGATGGTTCGGAATGGTCGGGCTTCTGGCAACTGTTACAATCCTATAAACTGGCCCGTAAGGCATATGAAGATGATAATGCCTCCGGTCTGGCTCAGCTAATGTATGGCTTGCACCTGGTGATATTTGGTGTGGTACCCGATAAGTATCAGTGGCTCATGCGTATAACGGGAACCACGGGAGATGTGGTTACCGGCACAAAAATGCTCAAAGGAGCGTTGAATGCCAATAATGCCATGGTCAGCGTTTTAGCTGAATATGCTTTATTGCTCACCCAGGTTTATTTGCTGGAAAAAACGCCGGACAGAAGCCTTTCGTTGAGTGATGATACTTTTATGGATCGCTACCTCGCCGCCCAGTGTTATTCCAAAATGCATGAGGGAAGCATGGCGCTTGAGGAAATGCAAAAGGCACGGGCCTTTCTCAGTGATGAGAACCATTTTGCCAGCTTTTATTATACCCTTGGCGAATTGTATTTGTGGAAAGGCGATTATGCACGAGCGATTATTGCCTACCACGATTTTTTAAAGTTGCGAAGTCAGGGTAAATATGTGAAAGATGTGTATTTTAAAATTGCACTATGCCATTGGTTCCGGAAGGAAAGCAAGGAAATGGAAAGGTATATAGCATTAGCTAAAGAAAGTGGCGGAACACAGACTGAGGCAGACAAGAATGCGGATTATTATTTAAAAACCGACAAGTGGCCGGCCAGGAAACTTTTCGAGGCGCGATTTGCCTTCGATGGCGGGTATTTTACTTCTGCATTGCAAAAGCTTAAGCAGCTGGATATTAATAACCTGTCAGACAATGATCAGGTGGAGTACTGGTATCGCTTAGGACGATTGCATCAGGCTACCGAAAAGTACGGGCAGGCCGTTGGCGCTTTCAGGAGGTGCATCGATTTACAGGGAGATACACAGGGTTTGTACTTTGCTCCAAATTCCTGGCTACAAATGGGGTATATCTATCGCGAAAATAATGAGGAAGAAAAAGCCATGGAATGTTTTGAACAGGTTCTGGCCTACAAGGATCATCCCTATGCCTTCAGTTTGCAAAGAAAGGCCAATATAGCCATGAAGCGCTGCAATTGATCAGGTCTTTTGCTTCTTCTTTTTGGCTGCAGGAAACAAAATGTTGTTCAGGATCAGCCGGTACCCAGGTGAATTGGGGTGCAGGTTTAAGTCCGTCGGCTGCTCACCAACTATATGCTGGTAGTCTTCGGGGTCATGTCCGCCGTAGAAAGTCCAGAAACCCTTACCGAAAATGCCATGGATGTATTTCGCCTCGCCGATGGCCTTGTTTTCACCCATGATCACCACATCTGATTTCACCAGTGACTTACGGAAAGCCGTGGTTTGCCCCATAAAGGATTTGATGATCTTTTGATGGTTTTGCGTCAACATGGTTGGTATGGGGTCCCATTTGGCAGAAAACTCAAACAGCGTAAAAAAGTCGTTTTTCTCGGTGATCCCACGTTCTTCAGGCTGCATGTCAATGTTGGAATACTCGTATTTGTAGGGGTTCATTTCAAGCACAAAATCGTCAAAAGCAAATGTATGCTGGTATTCCAGATCGTGCTGGGCAGTAGGGCTGGGAGGGTCGCCATCATAAACGGCAGCACAAATATCGGTATGCTGCGCCGCTAGGGCAATATCGTAGGTATCAGTGGCCGAACACATAGCGAACAGAAATCCGCCGCTACCTACATAATCCCTGATCTTTTTGACCACTGCCAGCTTTAATTGGGAAACTTTATCGAAACCGTGCTTTCTTGCCGACTCATTGAATTCCCTTTTTTGTTGCTGGTACCAGGGGAAATTGCGATAGCTGCTTTCAAATTTGCCGAACTGTCCGGTAAAATCCTCGTGGTGTAGGTGCAGCCAATCGTATTTGGGAAGTTCATTGTTAAGCAGTTCATCATCAAAAATCACGTCATAGGGTATTTCGGCATAGGAAAGTACCAGGGTTACGGCATCATCCCATGGCTGTGCGGTTTTAGGGGAGTACACGGCAATATTGGGGGCCTTATCCAGTCGCATCATGTCCTGATTGGATGACGGACTTACGATCTGCTGTACTATTTGATTGGATTGTGCGTCGGAAATCACCTGATAGGAAACCCCCCTTATGATCAATTCATTCTCTATTTTCTGGTAATATTTTACCATAAAGCTACCGCCTTCGTAGTTGAGCAGCCAGTCCACCTCAATTTCCTGTTGTAGAATCCAGTAGGCAACGCCATAGGCCTTTAAATGATTCGTTTGTGATTCATTCATGGGGATGTATATGTAGGAGGCAGTGGCAAGGTTCCAACCACATAAAAAGAGAACAAGAACAATTAACTTTCGCATTTCAACACAATTAACAACCGTTAATAAGCAAATAAAGAAAAGTAATATAAATTGAATTAAAAAATCCGGTAATTATCCTTTTCTTTATTTTGTTATATGATAAATAAATGAGGCCGGCGAGGCCTGGTAATTCATATTACATTAACGTACATATTGTACGGATGTTTTACGACGGTAAAATATACTTATATGATAGTAGTAGAAAACGTTCGTGAAGGTATTAGATCAATCAGGGCCAATATGTTAAGGTCGGTTCTAACGGCCATTATTATTGCATTTGGTATTATGGCCCTTGTGGGCATGCTTACTGCTATCGATGGCCTGAAGGCTTCCATTAACAGCAGTTTCAGCAGCCTGGGCGCCAATACATTTGATGTTCGCAATAAAGAAAATAGTCGTGATCGAAGGGGTGGGGTTCAGGAACGGTTGGCGCCACCACTTGAATTGAAGGAAGTAGAAACATTTAAGGAGAAATTCAATGTCGGACGATTGACCCTACACACTAGGGTAACGAGTATTGCTGAATTGAAAAGGCAGTCGGAAAAAACAAATCCCAATGTCACGCTCCGGGGTATTGATGAAGAGTACATGCTCATAAAAGATTACACTATTGAAGAGGGTAGAAATTTCACTGCGCTCGATATTCGTTACAATAGCAACTTATGTATTATCGGTTCAGAAGTAAAAAAAGCACTTTTTAAAGAGAATGAAAGCCCGATTAATGAGTTGATATCCTTTTATGGCACACAATACAAGGTGATTGGTGTTTTGGAAGAGAAGGGTGGTTTTGGTGGCAATACCTATGCCGACCGGACTGTATTTGTATCGCTTGACAATGCTGTAAGAATAGCCGCTGACCGGCAGTTAAATTATACGATCACTGTTGCCATAGAAGACCCTTCGAAAATGCAGTATGCCATTGGGGAGGCAACCGGTTTGATGCGTAAAGTAAGAAAAGATCCTCCGGGCTCTGATCTGAGTTTTGAGATATCGCGCAATAAAACGCTGGAAGAAGAACTGGAAGAAATTGGGGGGTACATGCGGATTGGTGGTTTTGTGATCGGGGCTATTACCCTGTTAGGAGCATCGGTGGCCCTGATGAATATCATGCTGGTTTCGGTAACTGAACGCACCAGGGAAATTGGCGTACGAAAAGCTACAGGGGCCACACCGAAGAGAATACGTCAGCAGTTTTTAATCGAAGCGATACTGATATGTATCCTTGGCGGACTGGGAGGCGTCATACTGGGGCTGATCGTTGGCAACCTGGTAGCAAATTTAATTGACGCAGGGGTATTTGTTACCCCGTGGGAATGGGTATCCATCGGATTGGTGGTTTGTTTTGTTGTGGGAATGATTTCAGGGTATTATCCGGCATACAAAGCTTCACGGCTCGACCCGATTGAATCATTGCGCTACGAATAGATCACTTATTCTTTTTATCATCACCAGTTTTGCCAGGCTCGTCCATCCTGATAGGGATATTGGGTATTTGTACTGAGCGAACATGCAAATCCCGCTGCGGGAATGGTATTTCAATTCCTTCTCTTTTGATTGCATCGTGAACAAGTAAAGTCACTTCGCTTCGTATGCGCAGCCAGTCGTCAAAGTGGGTCGTCCAGAAGAGCAGCCTGAAATCCAGTGAGCTGTCGCCAAAACCCGTGAATAAGCCAATTGGCTTGGGTATTGAAAGCACATCGGGGTGCAGGATGCTTTCTTCAGTAATTATTTTGATCACTTTATGTGGATCTGTGCCATATGCCACTCCTACTATTACTTCCAGTCTTTTTTGCTTATCTGACAAAGTCCAGTTGATCAGTTCGTTTGAAATGAGATTGCCGTTGGGCACGATCACTTCCGACCCTTCGAAGGTCCGGATGCGACTGGAGCGGAAGCCTATTTCCTTAACATGGCCCAACAGATCGCCCAGTTGCACTACGTCACCCTGTTGGATGGGCCGCTCAAACACCAATATGAGACCTGAGACCAGGTTATTGAATATATTTTGTAAACCAAAGCCTATACCCACACCGAGGGCGCCCAAAAGGATAGAGATTTTTTCCAGTTCTATTCCTGTTGCCGCCAGGGCAATTAAAAAACCAATGGAATACAATGATATCCGTATCATCAATGAAATGGCGGTCGGCATGCCTCGCGGTAAGGTGTACCGGGGCATCACTTCCTGCTCCATGACAATGCGCAATATTTTGACAAGCCAGGCCGTGAGGTAGGTGATCAGAAAAAATATCAGAATATTGCCAAGGCTTATATTGATCGAACCGATCTCATGCGATTTCGATAAAAACTCCAGGACACTTTCTTTAACCGGAGTATAAATGGAATAAAACTTCATGCTGATGACGATCCATACGATCACCATGATGAAATTGATATATCCCGGAATTTTTTTAATGATAGCATCCGCATTCAGCCGGATAATGCTCGAGTATTGCTGCCCAAAGCGACTGTAAACCAGAGAGTACAAAAGTGCCTGCAGTATGTTAGCAATCGTGTAGAGCAGTATGCCTAAATACACGCTTTCTATGGTGCTGATATTGAGCCTGTTGGATAAATTATAATAACCGGTGAGATTTGCCAGTATGGAGCCGGCCAGCAATACCGTAAAAAAACGAATAAAAAAACTGACATAAGGATATATGGGGCTCTTACTTATTTCCTTTTGTTCATAAAATATACGGTACCGGATAAAGTGAACAAACAGGAGCAGGGCCAGAAAGCTCACCACCAATCCGCTTAACCAATTGAGTTCGGTATAATTAAATAGAATATTGTGGGTGGTCTCAATAATGTATAGTACTGCAAAGATCAGGGAGATCTTAAAAATACGGCTTGAAACCAGTTCTGAATATTCATATATCAATGGGATAAGCACAATGATAGAAGCGGTTTCATAGATAAATAGCGGGGCGTTGGGATAAATGAAGTTGACTATTGAAAAGGAAATAATTAAGGTGGAATTGATAGCGGGAAACAGCAATTTTTTATATCTCCTGGTTTCTTCTTCGTCTTTTTTAAGTCCATTTGCCAGTTGTTTCCTGGCCGTGTAAACCAAAGCCCACAACAGCAAAGTAACGATCAGGTGAATGATAAATGCCCTGGTATATTCCTTGAGAAAAATCCTTAAAGCATCCCTTATCTCATCAATTGAACTGAGAATGATGCTTTTTATTGAAACCTGCGAGAAATCAAACCGGTCTTTTCGCCAGATAGGAGGGGTGTCGCGTATTAACAGCGCCTGATCCCTTCGGATTATCTCGGTCGACAAATTTTGTATTTTCTGGGTCAACCTTAGCGCCAGCTGGCTGGCGTCGTCCTGTAGCTTTAATGACTGATTGAATTTGGTATTTAAAAACGACTTTGTTTGTTCCGAATCATTTAATACAATTTCGATACGATTGATTATCGTGTTCGAAGTATTATTTTGACCTAGTTCGTTTACCGTCGTTTGCCATTTCTCCTGAAGTGTGTTGATCCTATCCAGGTCAGAATCGATCTTTTGCGAATAGGGATTGATCTTATCCAGAAATTCGTTTAGCTGGGAGTTCAGGCGCTCCCATTCCCGGCTCAAATTTTCAAGCTTTCGGTAAGAAAGTTTCTCATAAACACCTTTTGAAATGCCTGAGGTGGATTCTTCTATGTCCTTTTCTATACGCTGATAACTATCCTTTAAATCATTAATTACATTCTCCGAAGTGTAATTCTGCCCTAACTGATCAAGCCAAAGCATATCTTTTTCAGAAATGTTGGAAATGTTGGAAACCTCTACAGTTTGAACCGTTTCCAACTGTGTCGTATCCGTCGGCTCTTCCTGGGAATGCAAGGCCAATGGGAAAAATATGCCCAGAAGAAAAAACAATCCTTGTCGCTTCTTCATAATATAAGTGTAAGAAACTATAAAAAATTGAGAAATTACAATATAGGGCATATTTCACAATGATGTTTTAGTCTGACGAAAGTTTCTGTTGGTCGAACCGGATCATCCAACATGCTGAATGTTTTTGCTTTTATGATGAATTGATTTAGTTTTGTTAAATCAATTCAATAATTATTCATATTTTTTTAATTCACATGAAACGTCCAGCTATTTTTTTATTGTAAGAGTTCATGAATTCTTTTGTAAGTTTAAGCGGAAATCCACACTTTTGTCGATTAGATATTACCTTTTAATTGAATGTGTAAGGGGGTGAAAATTAGACTGATATTATTTTTTGTAGGGGCAATCATTTTTTATCTACCTGTAAAAGGCCAGGAGTTCTCACTGGCAGGGGAATATCAGGGAAAAAACCTCTATGTACAAAACCCGCTTTCCAAAGACAGCCGGAATTTTTGCACCGATGAGGTATATCTCAATGATGAAAGAGTGCTTGTTCAACCCAAAACTTCAGCATTTGAGATTAAGCTGGATCACTTAAATATCGGAGATCCGGTGGTAGTCCGTATCACCTATAAGTCTGAGTGTTTACCCAAAATCATCAATCCGCAGGTAATACGTTCCAAAAGCAGGTTTCATTTTGAAGATGAATATGCAGACCTGAAATCATTGAGCTGGATCACTAAAGGGGAGCAACCTAATGGGAAATTTATTATCGAACACTACCGCAATGAAAAATGGGTGGCTTTTGAAACGATCAGGGGCAAAGGTAGTTTTGAATACAATCAGTATTCGGTTACTTCACGAAACCACTCGGGCAACAATAAGTACCGTGTAAAATACCTCCAAAGTGGTGGTAAGGTGTTTTTCAGTAAAGTGATGGAATTCGATCATGATATCGAACCGGTCACTTTTTTTCCTACCCGGGTGACTGACAAAATCACCTTTTCCAGAGAGGCCGATTATGAGATTCTCGATACATATGGCAATTTAGTTGACAAGGGGAGCGCCCAGGTGGTCAGTGTGGATGCACTTAAATCGGGTCTTTACTACCTGAATATCGATAACAGAACAGAGAAGTTCGTTAAAAAGTAGGCGCCGGGTCTGAAGCTGCCAATACTTCAGTCGCCACTACATTTCCCGAATCATTTATTTCACCAAGCTTTACATTTCTTATTTCATTGATCCAAAGAGGGTCAAAAGGGACGGCTACCCTGATGTAGTTTCTGGTAAAGCCATGCATAAGCCCGTTGTCCACATCGTTTTCGAAAAGCACTTTCATCGTTTTTCCAAGGCGCTGATCATAAAAATACCGGCGCTTTTTTACCGATAGATTGCGCAACATACGCGAACGGCGCTGCCTCTCTTTCATCGACACGGCACCAGGCATTTCCGTTGCCACAGTGTTGGCGCGTTCAGAATAGGGGAATACGTGTAAATAAGAAATATCCAACTCATTTAGAAACTGATAGGTTTCGAGAAAGTCTTCTTCCTTTTCTCCCGGAAACCCTACAATTACATCTACACCAATACAGGCGTCAGGCATCAATGATTTGATATTTTTTACCCTTTCAGCATAAAGTTCGCGCAGATAGCGACGGCGCATTGCCTTAAGGATTTTATTGCAGCCCGATTGCAACGGCATATGAAAGTGGTGTACAAACTTGTCGGAATGCGCCACAAATTCTATGATCTCGTTGGTGAGCAGGTTGGGCTCTATAGATGAGATCCTGTATCTTTGAATGCCACTATCCTGTGCGTCCAAAGCTTTGACAAGGTCAATAAAGCGGTCTTCCCTTTTTCCGTTCCTGATGCCAAAGTCACCGGTATTTACACCGGTCAGTACAATTTCCTTTACATCATCGGCAGCAATATCGGAGACGTTTTGCAGTACATTTTCAATGGTATCGCTACGGCTATGGCCTCGTGCCAGGGGAATGGTGCAAAAAGAACAACTGTAATCGCAGCCATCCTGTACTTTTAAGAAAGTACGGGTTCGGTCATTGATGGAATACGATTTATTAAAACCGTCTACAGCTTCAATCTCAGAGGCCAAAATGCGCGGTTGCTCAGATTTCGTAAATCCATCCAGCAGATCGATCAGTCTGAATTTTTCCGCCGCCCCGAGTACGGCATCTACCCCGGGTATTTCCACAATTTCCTGGGGCTTCAGTTGTGCGTAACAACCAATAATGGCAATGTATGGGTTAGGCGAGATCTTCCGGGCTTCTTTAACTACCTTACGGCATTTTTTATCGGCATTATCGGTTACCGAACAGGTATTGATAATGAAAATATCAGGTGTATCGTAGAAAGCTACTTTTTCGTACCCCTTTTCTTCGAACATCCTGGAAATAGTGGAGGTTTCCGAAAAGTTGAGTTTACATCCCAGCGTATAGAAAGCCACCTTCTTATTTTTTTCTATAAAAGCCCTTCTTGCCTGCATTTTATGAGTCACATTTCTGTTCAAGCGGCAAAATTACAAAAAAATGATAAGTATGTTACAGGGAAGCATGAATGACTTTATGATTGCACTGAGAAGGCTTAGGAAAAAAGGAGGGTGGAAAGGAAAAAACTACCCGGCACTGCGGCGCGATTAAACTTCATACGAGCTTGCAGACCAAACAATAGAAATTAACCTGAAACCTACTGAAGACTAGGAAGACAAGATGCCGGGTAGCTATATTTTATGCGATTTTATATACGTCATTAGGGTTTACACAAAGAACAGCTTTATCGCCATGGATCGCGATAGGACCTTTCAAAAGCTTGGGGTTTTTATGTAAAATCTCAAGCCAATCCTCTTCATCAAAATCATGACCTCTCAGCTCTTCCTGATACTTCCTGTCCGCCTTGTTCAGCAATTGTTTTGGTTGCATATGGAGTAAGTCCAAAATGTCCTTCCACATCCAATTGCTAACCTCATTACAATTCAGGTCCAGGTCATGCACATGTTTGCTTATAGAGTAAGCCATAGCTTTCACTCTTTTGTGGCTGGGATTACTACTATCGTAATAAATCCACACTTCATTTTTGTTATGTTTCATGGTCCCAGGAATTAGTCCGATATTATTCTAGTCTCTACAGTAAAAACAATATTTTTGTGAAAATAATTTTAATTAAGCCGGAAATTATCAGAATGATATGGATGTAGGGTTTGAACTGTACCAGGCGGGCAAGCGCTTCGACCGCTACAAGCAGTTGATGAAAGAGATCAGAAAAAAGTACAAAAAAAAATTGGACAGGATATTTCATCCGCTTCATGAGGAGGTGTTCCATGAAATTGATTGTCTTCAATGTGCCAATTGTTGTAAGACGACAAGCCCGATATTTTATGAAAACGACATCCAAAGGGCTTCTAAAGCATTGTGCATGAAAGTTGCGGAATTTACTAACGCCTACCTTCGTATCGACAGTGACGGAGATTATGTATTGAAATCTTTACCCTGTCCGTTTTTGGGTTACGACAATAAATGCATCATATACGAAAGTCGTCCTACGGCCTGTCGTGAATATCCGCACACCAACAGGAAACGCATGTATCAGATCGGCAATCTGACCCTGCGCAACAGCCTGGTTTGTCCGACAGTAGCCCGTATTTTCAACAAGCTGGAAGAAAAAGATTATAATGAATTGTTATCCTGACCGTAAGACGTGACCCTAATCCGTAGTCGGATTGTTCTTTTATTTCACTGTTTAACTTATTCACCGTTTCTTTAATGATTTAAAGCCCCAATCCTGAGCCCTTGGCATTTTTCGTTGCCCTAAAGAACAAATCTAATATCCTGTCCTGCAAGGCCAGGTCAATTCCAATGCACAGTTGAAACCATCAATAGTTATTCCTGCCGATAATAAATGTATTAAAAACATGACCGTTTTAGTAGTTTTTAAACCAGATTATACATTGCATTTAGTTACCATGAAAAGTTATTCGTTTAAATAAATGATAAGTAGATATCCTGTTAAACAATTTTGAAAAATCAGATGCGATCGAAATTCAGTTCATGGAATTTAAACATAACCTGATCTCAAAAATGAATTTATATTTCCGGACGATCAATCTGTTATATTTTTATCCCCCAAGGATAGACATAGAGGTACTTTTCTCTTTCGCCAGCTTTTCTGCTTGCAAGCCATTCCTGGCCCTTTTTTCAATAACTTTTTTGAAAGCTTCAATTAATGCATCATCTGAATGTCCACTGCGCATGAAGTCCCTGAAATTTAAAACTTCCGGCCCGTATAAGCATGTGCGAAAACCACCGGTTGCACCGATCCTAATGCGGTTACAAGTCCCGCAGAATGTACGGCTGTAGGCAGCGATAATGCCCAGGTCTCCAGGCATGTCCTCCGCCCTGAACCTTTCGGCGGTACTGTCCTTTTCAGAAGCTACCGGAACAAGCTTACCAAAATGCTGATGAAGGGATTCTTTTATTTTCACATGGTTCCAGCGGAGTGTTGGCTGTCGGCCAGAGCCTCCATTGAATGGCATTTCTTCGATAAAACGTACTGATATGGGATATCTCATGGCCAGTTCGGCCATTGGATTGATCTCGTGTTCATTTACCCCTTCCATTACCACCATGTTGATTTTAACCATAAAGTCTAGGTCTATTAAAGCATGAAAGGTATCCATTACTTTTTCGAAATCGTCTCTCCGTGTTATCTCATTAAATCTCTTTCGGTCCAATGAGTCGAGGGATAAGTTGATGGAATTGATGCCCAAATCTTTTAAACCAGGCAGGTATTCACCCAAAAACACTCCGTTGGAAGTGATAGAGATCTTTTTTAGGTTTTTTAGGCCGGATATGGAGGCAAGGAATTTCATAAGGTCCTTTCTCACAAATGGCTCCCCACCTGTAATGCGCAATTTCCCAACTCCGTGCTCACTCAGCAAATTGACCAGACGGTACATTTCCTCGTATGACAAAAGCATACTTCTTTTCACATAATCTATTCCCCCTGCGGGCATACAATAGTGGCACCGCAGGTTGCACCTGTCGGTCACGGAAAGCCGTAAATATTGAATGGGCCTGCCGTATGGATCTGTTATGGGATTTTCAGATGTCAATTCTTCGCTTTTTTTCTTGGGGCCAGGTCTTTTTCCACGATGATCGAAATATTTTGTTGCATCGTTTGCAAGCTAATCTCGTTTGAACTTAGCCACTTTTTTGCCGTTTCTGCTTCAAGCCATATTTTGACCTGTGTCCCTTCATAGGTAACCGAAAATGGCGTATCGTCCCTAGCGATCAAAAGCTGGAACATCAGCTGATGGTTGTTGGGAGGGAAGGCAAAGCATTCCGTTAACTGACCAAAATCCCTTAGCTGTTGGATTTCTTCATCGCTAATCCTTACCACCAATTTGTTTTTGTCAAATCTTATCTTCATCCCTAAATCTTTCCCCTATTAAAAAAATGTCTTTTTTGGTTATAAAACTTTCTTCTAATTTAGAGGGAAATATGTGAAGTGGACAAGGGTTTTAAGGATTTTTAATTGTGATTGATCGAAAAATAGCATTGGAAATACTGGCTTTTGGTATAACCAAAGAGGTATTAAAGGCCAGAAGCATTGAAATTGAATTGAATGAGCCGGTGAATATAGCACACCTAAAGGAAGTTTTATTACAGGAATATCCTGAACTGGGCGATTTGAATTCGTTGGCAATTGCCGTCAATTCGGAGTATGCCGAAGATGATACTCAGTTGAGCGAGCATGATGAAGTTGCACTCATTCCACCTGTAAGCGGAGGTTGACCATGATCAGGCTGACAAAAGAAAACATAGATATCCATCAACTTTTTGAAGAGGTAAATAGCGGCTCGGCCGGAGGAGTGGATATTTTTGTAGGGACTGTGCGAAATGCCACGAAAGGAAAAGAAGTAATTGCGCTTGAATTTGAAGCTTATGAGAAAATGGCAATAAGCGAATTGCAAAAGATCGTGGATACGGTAATAAGCCGATGGCCGGTACAAAAGGTAGCCGTGATTCATGCTGTTGGCTATAAAAAAGTTGGGGAGATTGCCGTGGCGATCGCAGTGGCCTGTCCTCATCGCAATGAAGCTTTTGAGGCTTGCAGATATATAATCGATACCTTAAAGGAAACGGTGCCTATTTGGAAAAAAGAAATTTTCCATGACGGCGAGGTATGGGTTTCTGCACACCCTTGATATTGAAGTTTAAAGTTTAAGGTTTAAAGTTTAAGGTTTAAAGTTTAAGGTTTGAAGTTTCATGTTTGAAGTTTGAAACGGGGCTGTAGGGGCTTTTTAGGCAGCTTTTGGCCCGTCCCGTATGAATATGGGGCGCTCCTGTTGACTTTTTCGCCCAGTAGGAAAATCGGGCCATAGTATTAGCTCCCTTGCAGTTGCGCCATGATCTTTTCATACTCTTCCGGATTATTGGCATTCCGGAGTATATCCTGGTCCCCCGGTTCAATAATATGTGCATTGCTATTGATCAGCACTTTACGAGGGCAAGAATATCCAAGGCCCAGAAAATGCAACATTACAGAATAAGCCCGTGGCTCCCATAGTGTGATCAGTGGTTCGGGAAACCCGGTGGTGACATTGTGGTATGCCGTAGCTATTGATCCCGTATCGCGTTGATCAATGAGCTTTTGTAGTGAACCGGCATGGATTAGGGGCAAGTCACATGCCGCAACCAGCCATGCCGAATCGGGGTGTTCGCGAAAGGCGCTGAGGATACCGCCAAATGGCCCCAATTGATCGAAGCTATCCGGAATTACGCGGTAATCATTGCCCCATTCCGCAGCCTGGTCCGGACGACAGGATAAATAGGTTTCCGGACCCAACCCTTCCATCATTTCATAAATATGATCCTTCTGCGGCTTATCGTGATAGACCATTTCACTTTTGTCGCGCCCCATCCGGGTGCTTTTGCCCCCGGTAAGTACTAGGCCTTTTATGGGAGCAATATTTTCCTGAACCACTCCACTAATGATTTGGTACATCTTATCGTTTTCACCCCAGCTGACCACGGGGATATTCTCAACAGATAAATTTTCTTTTAAAAAATCCGGTATCTCATTCGTGTCTTTCAATATTATAGCCACTACATCATTGATCCGGTCCAGCTTTTTCTTAAGGTCCTTTTTAGGATCAATCACCAGAATTTGTTTTTGGGCCTTAAAGTGGTTGCCATTTACAATGACCAGTTCAAATTCATTGAAAAGGGCTTTTCGCTGAAATTTGCCCAACAGTTCGTTTGAATAATCTATTCTTTGATGACTGATCTTATCAGTGTAGACCAGATGTGAATTTTTATCCAGGTGAATGGGTTTGTCTTTTTCACCGGATTGATGATCGGCATCCACATATGCCATTTTATATGGCAGTGTATTGATCACTTCATTGGCCAGCTGCTTAATATTGCCACAGGGTGTTCCCATTATGGCCACTTCAAGTCTGCCGAACTCGCCAAATGGGGCAAGTTTTGTTTTTCCGTGTTTGCGGTGTTTAGCTTTTGAAATCGCTTTTTCCTCCACTTTTTTCCATCAGTTTTATTTCCCGAATTACAATATCATGCGACATGGCCTTGCACATGTCGTATATGGTGAGTGCCGCAACGGAAGCTGCGGTTAACGCCTCCATTTCAACGCCTGTTTTGGCCGTTAAAGAGGTCTCCGATATTATCCTCACCTCGTTTTTTCCTGTCACATTGATGTGTATATCACAATTATCCAAACCCAGGGGGTGGCAAAGCGGAATTAATTCACCGGTTTTTTTTGCCGCCATAATGCCTGCCAAAATAGCGGTATGAAAAACGCCACCTTTTTTCGTTTGTATATCATCACCTATCAATAAGGCCATAACTTCATCGGGCAAATACACGAGCGCCTGGGCCTTGGCTACACGAGCTGTAGCTTTTTTGGCTCCCACATCCACCATTCGTGCTTTGCCTTCCTGGTCTAAATGACTAAATCCACCCATATCATCGTGATTTCTTTCCTTGCAAGGTAAAAAAATGCTTTCAATCCATTGTGAAAAGGCAAATTATAATCAATTTTATTCGAAAGCAAAATTTCTATGATCGATACGCAAACGGCATCCCAAATCATATTGGAAACGGCCTTATTAAGACCTTCAGAGGAAATAAAGTTAACCGATGCCACGGGCCGCGTGCTACGTGAAAATATTTATGCGGATCAGGATTTTCCACCCTTTCACCGCGTCATGATGGATGGCATAGCGATACGTTATGAAGCGCTCAGCCAGGGACAATCAAGTTTTGAAATTGATGGATTACAGGCCGCCGGAGATCCGCAAATGCATCTGTCCAATGAGGATGCCTGCCTTGAAGTGATGACAGGCGCTGTATTGCCCAAAGGAACCGATACGGTGGTAAAGGTAGAGTGGACCGCCAAAAAAGATAATGGGAAAATAGAAATACTGGCGGAACATATAAATGAGGTATTTGAAGGTCAGCACGTACATGATCAGGCGAAAGACCGGTCAAAGGGAGATCTTTTAATTAAAGAAGGACGAAGGATAAGCGCTGTTGAAGTGGCCATTGCTGCATCGGTCGGAAAGCATAGGGTACAGGTAAGTCAGTTGCCACGCATTGCGGTCATTTCTACCGGCAATGAGTTGGTGGAAATAACGGAGAATCCGGAAACCCACCAGATACGCAGAAGCAATGTTTACGCCCTGCACTCGGCACTGGCACAGCAGGGAATCAAGCCCAACCTGTATCATTTAAATGATGACGCAGAGGAATTAAAGGTCAGTCTGGATAAAATACTGGAAGAGCATGATGTCTTGCTTTTAAGTGGAGGGGTATCAAAGGGTAAATTCGATTTCTTGCCTGAGGTATTTCTAAAAATAGGGGTGGAGAAGCTTTTTCACCGAATAGCCCAAAAACCGGGGAAGCCCTTTTGGTTTGGAAAAACCAAATCAAATAAGGTTGTTTTTGCTTTTCCGGGCAACCCGGTTTCGACTTTTATGTGTTTTTGCCGTTACTTCACCCCCTGGCTTCAACGCTCCCTGGGCGACCTGCACCACTTGCATATGCAGGCTGGGCTTGAAGAGGATTTTATTCTCAAAAAGTCTGATCTAACGTACTTTTTACAAATAAAGATACGCATCGATCCCAACGGGCAGTTGATGGCCATCCCTCTTCGTGGTGGTGGCTCGGGCGATCATGCCAATCTTTTGCACGCTGATGGTTTTATGCAACTTCCCCCCGGAAAAGATGTATATCGCGAGGGCGAGGTTTACCCGGTATTTTTATTCAGGTCTTTTTCTAATACGGTGATATGAATGTCAGAATGAAGTTTCTCGGTGGCGCCGGCACGGTTACCGGTTCCCGTCATTTGGTTGAGGTCGACAATTTTGCTTTGCTTGTTGATTGTGGCATGTTTCAGGGTCTCAAAGAGCTGAGGCTAAAGAACTGGGAGCCTTTTCCCGTGGATCCTGAAAGTATTGATGCCATTGTGATCACACATGCCCATATTGATCATACGGGTTACTTGCCGAGAATCGTCAATCAGGGTTTTCAAGGGCCTGTTTATTGTACTGAGGCCACCGCGGATTTAATGGAGTTGCTGCTGATGGATTCGGCAAAGCTCCAGGAAGAAGAAGCCGCCTTTGCCAAAAAGAAAGGTTATTCCAAGCACGAGGATCCGAAACCATTGTACAATTCGGATGATGTAACGAAGGTATTGCCATTGATCAAAACCTGCGATTATAACCAGGTCATTCAAATTGAACCTCGTATTCAGGCGACATTTCATAATGCCGGCCATATTTTAGGCGCTTCTATTGTTGAGATGGAACTGACCGGTAGTTATCAGAAAAAGAAAATCGTTTTTTCAGGCGATTTAGGTCGTTTTCATGATCCTATGCTCGAAGCTCCCACAAAAATATCCAATGCAGATATTCTGGTGGTGGAATCCACCTATGGCGACCGAGATAACCCGATGAACAACCCGCTGGAGCAGTTTGAAGAGGTGGTGAAAAGGGCCATGGACCGAAACGGATGCTTGTTAATCCCGGCATTTTCGGTGGGAAGGACCCAGCTTTTGTTGTACTATCTTCACGAATTGTTCCTGCAAAAAAGGATTGACCCTGATATTCAGGTGTTTTTAGATAGTCCGATGGCCATTAGCGCCACCAATCTGCATAAAAAATATTTTGACTACCATAAGCTCGACGAATTCACCTTGTCGGGCCAACATGCTGTTTTTGATTACAAGAAATTTCAATACGTACAAAAGCAGTCGGACAGTATGCAACTGAATTATAAGAAAAACAGGGCAATTATCATTTCGGCGTCCGGAATGTGTACCGGTGGTCGGATTATGCATCATTTGTACAACAGGCTGCAAAATGAGCAGGATACCATAATGTTTGTAGGGTACCAGGCAGAGGGCACGCGTGGCAGGCGGATTCTGGACGGGGAAGAAAAAGTTCGGATGTTCGGTTATAACATTCCGGTGAAATGCCATGTAGAAAAAATTGACGGTCTTTCCGCCCATGCTGATCGGTCCGAATTGTTCAATTGGTTGGATAACTTCACATCCAGTCCGAAGCAAACCTTTACTGTTCATGGTGAAGAAAAGGCGCTTCAAAAATATGCCGCGGGCATAAGAGAAAAAGGCTGGAATGTAAGCGTGCCGGAGTACCAGGAAACATTTTCTGTATTTGAAGGGATATAAAAAAGCTGTTGAGAGCGAATCCAACAGCTTTTGCCTGTAATGCATTTCATCAATTTACTAAAACAAAGAAGTGCCCTTATAAATATTCGACATTTCCAAAGGCGACAATTTACCGGTGAATGTCAAACGGTCATTGCTAAAAGCCCCTGATACAGTGGCCCTTGCATGCCCGTCTGAAGTAACCGTCATAATAATATTGGCTGGCCCTGTGCCGGGAGCCATAGTATTCATGCGAATGCTTATGGCCGATTTGGCTTTTTTGCCAGGGCTTACTTCATATTTAGTAACCTTACCGTCGATGGTGATACCACCAATACCATTCCAGCCTATTAAACCGTTAAAAGCGAACTGCCATACATTTCGATCACCTTTTACAGCCACGAAGTTAGTGGTGGGGCTTAAATTGAATGTCTGTCCGTATTTTCCCTGTAACTGATAAGCTTCCAACACCCATTGTTTATTTTCAATAATCTGCAACAATGAGTCCTTGTTCGCTTTCATTTCAGCTTGCTTGAGCGCTTTTTTCTCAGCTTTTGACATTTTTTCCATCTCTTTGCCCTTATCGCTTTGGGCAAAGGAAATCGCTGTCATGCTGATAATAAACATCAAGGTCAATAATATTGTCCTTTTCATAGTTTGCCTTTCTTTAAGTTATAACAGCCAGTAAATTGCAAATAATATGCCATTAACCTTTCTATTAAGATTGAATATTAATGGCCTAGTTTTCTACTGATTAAAAATATTTCGGGTAACCATTCCATCTGGAAATTAGTTAATAATTATACTTAATTCAAATTAGCAATGATTTTGTATTCTGAACCTGTTTCGAAGTATTACGACAGCCGATTGGACGGTGGCCCTGTATACACTGAGTACCATTCGGACTGGATCATAGTAGAGCCGTGGAATGCCATATCATCACTTATTATAGCCTTACCAGCAATATATTTTGCCATAAAGCTTTTCCCTAAATACAGGTCATTTCCGTTTTTAAGCTTATGTATCCCTTTGCTCTTTCTCAATGGAATAGGAAGCACACTTTTTCATGCTTTTCGTGCAACCCCCGCGTTTTTGTTTCTGGATGCCCTTCCTGCTGCTATTTTGACATTGGCAGTCGGCATTCATTTCTGGTCGAAGGTTTTATCGTTTAAATGGATGGCTTGGTTGGTGGTATTTTCAGCGCTGATGCTCCGGTTTGTAGTGGGTCAGTTTTTTGCACCACATACTGCTATTAATATTTCCTATGGCATAACCGGTGTTTTGATGTTTTTGCCCATGGTAATTTATTTAAAACGGACCAATTACTATAAGATCCGTTTTATCATAATTTCTGTAATTAGCCTTATCCTGGCGCTTTTTTTCCGGGAGGCAGATGCATGGCCCAATCAATTTTTGCCCATGGGAACGCACTTCCTATGGCATGTCTTCAGTGGCATCGGCGGGTTTTACCTGGCTTCTTATTTATATGACGATCGTATAAAAACCCTTAAAAAACGAGGGGAATATAATGTTGTAAAAACTGCCAATACACCTCATATTGGTATTGATTCTCAACGTAGTGCTTAATTGATCCTTTTAAACCTCATTTAAGAGGTCAATGGATTGCTTGAGGTTTTTCAACTTATTGCCGTACAGGATTTTAATGACATAGCGAATTGCAAGTACCACCAGCGATGCTCCTACCACAAGGGCAATCAGGGTAAAAGGATTTTGTAAATGATCCCATTCTGAACCATTTTCTTTTCCCGACCAGTAAACACCAAAAATGAACCCGGCCAATCCGGCCATATAGCTGATGATTTTATAATGATTCACAAACCTTTTCAGAATATGAAACATTTGCTTCAGGTACTGCTTCAATGAATCATTAAAGGAAATACGATTAATACTTTTGATTAAGAGACTATAATAGGTGATGGAGAATATACCGAATAAAAGAATTACAATGCCTATTGTGTTTTCTCCTTTGATAAAAAGCCAAATATTTACTAACGGAAATACCACCATATTCAGGTAGTGCTCCACCATAATGGTTTTTTTTATTTTGTCGATAATGTGCATAGGCTTTTTATTTTTTACTTCAGATAAATACTCATCTGACAACTCCTGATCAGATGGATTTTTTTGCCATATATTTTTCAATTCATCCATTGCCATTCAACATTTTTTTGAGCTGTGCTTTAATTCGATTGAGTTTCACACCAACATGGCTGATAGAAATCCCCAATATTTCGGCCATTTCTTTATAGCTTTTGTCTTCCAGGTAAAGCAAAATGACGGCCCTGTCCGGTTCCGGTAGTTTTTTAAGAGCGCGGTATAATTGCTGTATGGTCTCTTCCTTTTCAACAACTTCATCTTCAAACTGGTCATAGTTTTGAAGGGGAACCGTATCAATTGAATTCTTTCGTTGCTGGGTTAAGCAAACATTTAAGGTTACCCGGTATACCCACGTCGATGGTTGGGCTTCCCCCCGGAACGATTTCAAAGATCGCCACAGTTGAATAGAAACCTCCTGGAAATAATCTTTGAATTCTTCCTCGCCATTGGTGTAGGCCCGGCAAATCCTTGATATGATTGCTGAATTTTTCCTGATCAACTCATTGAAAGTCGCTTCCTCCATTGTGGCGGTTTATGTAGTTAGTATCGAGGTCCTTCAATTTATTACAAGGTTTACAAAAAAAAATATCCTGGAATTGATTTTTAAAAATAATCGCCAAGAAGTGTAATAAATCTGAACCCTGTGCTACTAACTAAATGAGTTTGATCAAACCAATAATTCTAAAATGTAAAACCGAAAATATTAAAACAATGAAAAAGATATTATTGGCATTCTTATTTGTATTCGTTATTCTTTCTGGCAATAAGGAAGTTAAAGGTCAGGATCAATCCCTTCTCTGGAAGATCACAGGCAATGAACTGGAAGAACCCTCATATTTATAC